>NZ_AZCR01000064.1:6408-8008 GCF_001433875.1 Lactobacillus delbrueckii subsp. delbrueckii DSM 20074 = JCM 1012 | reverse complement strand
ATTACTAAAAGCTATTGATAAAAGTACCCGAACTAAAGCTGAGATCCTCGCATTTCTGGAAAGTCATGCATAAAAGAAATATGGCTTGAGTTGTAAAATCCTGGGGAATTAGCATTGACCTGGAAAAGGGCGGGACAAAAAAGTAAACAAAAAAAGACGGCTGCTTAATTTCAGTCGTCTTTTTCTCTCTGTCTATTTGATAAATGACTTCAAGTAGTGGTAGGGGTGCTTGCTTTCTTCCACCTTCAGCTTTTTCTTCTTAGCAGCCAGCTTCTCGTTGTAGCTGGCTGCCTTAGCGTTGTATTCCTTAACATCCTCTTGCAGCTGCAAGCTGTCAGTAATCACCTTCATCGGGTTCAGCCAGGTGTCGTTGTCCCGCCAGTAGTTCTTGTAAGGGTGACCGTTCTTGCTGATGTAGTCAGCGCTGGTCTTGGTGATCCCCAGGTGCAGGTGGGAGTTAGTCAGCCGGCCGAGATTGTCGCCCAGCTTGACCCTCTGACCGGCCTTAACCGTAATATCTGACCGGTTGGCGAAACCTTCCTGGTAGACTTCAACATAGCCGTCTGGAGAAACGACCCAGATGTACCAGCCTAGACCCGTGCAGTAGGCAACTTTCTTCACAGTCCCCGGGTGAATAGCCAAAACAGTCGCCTTGTTGCCGACCTCGCTCCAGCCAAAGTCCCAGCCATCATGGAAGTAGGACTTCTTCGGGTAGACCCGCCGGCAGACGTCGGTCTTCCCATAGCGCTGGCCCGACAGGTATTTGATCTTCTTGGTGTAGCACTTGGCGAATGGATAGCCCCAGATGTCCTTTTCAGCCACCGTCTTCTTGACCTTCAAGGCCTTAGGCTGGGTGGCGCCCAGCTTGACATCCTTTTCCACTGGATAATTCTTGATATACACGCCCGCGAAAGCGAAGAAGGCAGCAAAAAGTGCCACCGTCACGACTCCGCCCCAAATCCGCTTTCTCTTCTTATTATTTTTCTTTTTCTTGCTCATTAATATAAAAAGTCCTTCTTGTCCAACAATACATGCTCATCAAGGTCATTCTTTAAAAAGACTTCCAGGTCCCGGTCAAAGTTGTAGGCTAACTGCCGCTTAGGCAAATCGCTGATCTTGACCCATTCCAGTTTGCCTTCTCTTGAAGCGTGGAGACTTCCTGAAAACTGGTCGGCCCGGTAGAAGAAGACCAGGTAACGCCGGTCCAGCTTGTCAAAAAACTGCTTGAAGCCGACCAGGCGGGGACTGACTATGTCCAGGTTGGTCTCTTCCTTGACCTCGCGAATGACCGAATCATGAAATGACTCATGCTTTTCAATATGGCCGCCTGGAAAAGCCAGGCCTGGCCAAACCGGGTCCTCCCGATCGATCGTCAGAACCCGGTCTTTGTCCACGATCATGCACATATTAGTTAAAGTAGTAGGCTCCGTCCGGTCCATATCTTGTCTTTCTTTCCTCCTGTTATCTAAAAAGGCTGACAAAAATACAATTAATTATAGCACGTGGATTATTTCTTTGCAGAAACTGTCTTTTGCTGGCTGGCATATGATAGAATTTACTTTTGGATAAAGGAGCGTTTTACTAATGAATTTAAGACTTA
>NZ_AZCR01000064.1:0-6376 GCF_001433875.1 Lactobacillus delbrueckii subsp. delbrueckii DSM 20074 = JCM 1012 | reverse complement strand
AGACTTGCCGAGATGGTTGATCCAGGCAGCCGCCTGGCCGATATCGGCACCGACCACGCCTACCTGCCGATCCTCCTGGTAAAGAGCGGCAAGATCAGCCACGCTATCGCCAGTGACGTTGCGGCTGGCCCCTTAGAGAACGCGAAAACGGACATCGCCGCCGCGGGACTTTCTGACCAGATTGAAACCCGGCTGGGTTCAGGCTTGGAAACCATTAAGGAAAGCGACCAAATCGATACGGTCGTCATCGCCGGCATGGGCGGCAAATTGATGGTCAACCTGCTCTCTGAAGCCGCCTCCCGGGGCGTTTACTACCCAAGCCTGGTCCTTGAAGCCAATATTGGGGAAAACATCGTCCGCCGTTGGCTGATGGCCAACAAGTACAAGATCGTCGCTGAAGACATCGTCTATGAAGCAGGCCACATCTATGAGCTGATCAAGGCCCGTTTAACTGACCAGGTTCACGAATTGACTGTCCGCGAGCAGGAATTTGGTCCCTTGCTCTTAAAGAACAAGACTGATGTTTTCTATAAGAAGTGGCAGGGACAGGAAGCTTACTACCAAAAGCTGCTGGCTAACCTCAACAAGGCTCGGGAAAAGGACCTGACCCGGATAAAGGAAGTCGAAAACTTGCTGGCTATGATCAAGACAGAATTAGGTGGGGAAAATGACTAAAGTAAAAGACATTGTAGCTAAACTGAATGAAGCTTTCCCGGAAAGTATCGCCAGTGCCGGTGACCCGGTCGGCCTGCAGATCGGCAGCCTGGAAGCACCAGTCCACAAGATCCTGGTGACTTTAGACGTCCGGCCAAATGTGGTTGATGAAGCCATCAGGAGAGGTGCTGACCTCATCGTCAGCCACCACCCCTTGATCTTCCGTCCGGTTAACAACTTGGACTACAGCGACCCACAAAAGGCCATGTACGCCAAGATAATTGCTAACGGCATCACCGTTTACTCCATTCATACTAATTCCGACAAGGCCCAGGACGGGTCAAGCGACTGGCAGGCTGAAGAACTTGGCCTTTTGAACGTAACCGGCTTTGCCCCAGACGAGGACGGCATCGCCATTGGCCGCAAGGGCCGCCTGCCAGAAGCAATGAAGGCAATCGACTTTGCCCACTACGTCAAGGAAAAGATGGGGGTGGACATGGTTCGCCTGATCTGCGCTGACCAGGATAAAATGGTGGAAACTGTTGCCTTCGTCTGCGGGGACGGGAACAAGTTCTGGAAACAGGCCTTAGCTGACAAATGCGACGCCTACATCACCGGTGACGTCTACTACCACACTGGCCATGACATGATTTCATCAGGCTTGGTAGTAGTTGATCCGGGCCACTATACGGAGAAGCTCTTCAAGTATGAAGCTGCCAAACGGCTCAGTGCCTGGCAGAAGGAAGAGGGCTGGAGCGTAGAGTGCTTAATCAGCGCTGAATCAACCGATCCCTTCCAGAACATTTTTTAGTAAGTGAAATATTTTTGTTTATGTAAAGAATAAGGAGAAAAAGATGGAATACCCAACTTTGCTGCCAAGATTTTTGAAGTACGTCAAGATCAACTCCCGGTCAGATGAACATGCTGACCGCTTCCCATCCACCCAAAGAGAAGTGGACTACCAAATGGTCATCATGAAGGAACTGGAAGAACTGGGCTTAAGTGACGTTCACTACAATGAAAAGGCTGGTACGGTCATCGCAACTATTCCTTCCAACGTTGACTGGGACGTGCCGGTTATGGGCTTCTTGGCTCACTGCGACACGGCTGATTTCAATTCAGAAAACGTTAAGCCGCAGATTACTGAAAACTACGACGGGGAAAGCAAGATCCAATTGGGCGACAGCGAATTCTACCTGGACCCGGCCGTCTTCCCGAACTTGAAGAAGTACAAGGGGCAGACCATTATCTCTGCTTCCGGTGACACCCTTTTGGGCGGGGATGACAAGTGCGGGGATGCTGAACTGGTCACCTTTGCTGAATACCTCCTGGCTCACCCGGAAATCAAGCACGGGGAAATCCGCCTGGGCTTCACGCCAGACGAAGAAATCGGCACTGGTGCTCAGCATTTTGACGTGGAAGACTTCAACGCTGCCTTTGCCTTTACGGTTGACGGGGAGGGCCCGGGCAAGCTGGACTGGGGGACCTTCTCAGCAGCTCAGTTTGAACTGGACATCCAAGGCGTTAACGTGCACCCAGCTGTAGCCAAGGGACAGATGATCAACGCCATTCAAGTCGGGATTGACTTCCAGAACTCCCTGCCGCAAGACGAAGTGCCGGAAAAGACTGAAGGCGAAGAAGGCTTCTACCACTTGATGGACTTCTCTGGTACGGTTGACAACGCCCACCTGGCCTACATCATCCGTGACTTCAAGCGCGACGGCCTGGAAGCCCGGAAGAACCTGGTCAAGGAAAAGGTGGCTGAACTCAACGCCAAGTATGGGGAAAGAATCAAGCTGAAGATGTGGGACCAGTACTACAACATGGCTGATGAACTGGTCAAGCACATGGAAATCATTGACCTGGCCCGGGATGCTTACAGAGCCTGCGGCTTGACTGAAATCAATGAAGAACCAGTCAGAGGGGGTACGGACGGGTCACAACTGACTTACATGGGTCTGCCATGCCCGAACCTCTTTGCCGGTGAAGAAAACATGCACGGCCGCTACGAATATACGGTTCTGGAATCAATGTGGAAGGCTGTTGACGTCATGATCAAGATGGCTGAACTGCAAGCTGAACGGAACAAGTAAGACAAGATAACTTAAATATAAAGGATAAGAGCTGCTCTAGGGTGGCTCTTATTTTTTGTCTGTGAATAACTTGGCCGGGGATAGGGTAAAAAGAGACTGTGGAACAAAAATCGGAGAAAAAGGCTTACAGAGCTAGAAAGAGAAATGCTGTAATAGCAAGCTTTATCGCTTGCGATAGCGGGTTAAAGCTAAATGATAAAAATGGCAGCTGTTAAGAAATAGTAGCCGTTGTCCTTTACATGACAAGCTTCTTATTATTTTAAACTTTATGCAAAATGTAAAATGGTTAGCGTGAAACAATGAAGTGATAAAAAGAAATGAGAGAGGGAAAAAGCAGAGAAAAAAGGGCAAAAGAAAACCGGGCCGTTTGGCCCGGTTGCTTACATTTAGCTCTGGAGATAGCTCTGGAGATAGTCCAACATCTGGTTGATTTCATCGCTGGTAAAGTTGCCCCGCCCTTGCTTCATGGCGTGCACCTTTTCCACTGAGAGGTGGCTGGCAAAGGCCAGGGTAGTATCGCTCACAGCGTGCTTGCTCTGAAATTCGATGATTGCATCCGAAAGTTCTTCTGGTTTCATTGATCTTCACTCCTTAATAACCGTATTTTACCATTTTTTGAAAAGTTGTTGAGGGAGCTTCAGAATTTTTTAGTAAAAGTCGCTGCTGATCTGGGTAACTGGCCAGTAGCGCAGAACTACCTTACTCAAGATATTGCTCCGCTTGATTGGGCCGAAGTAGCGGGAGTCCTTTGAAACGTCCCGGTGGTCACCCATGACCCAGTATTGGTTCTTCTTCAGCTTGATCTTGAAGTTGCCGGTGTAGTAGACCCCAGCTAAATGGTCAGCCTTTTTGTACTTGTTGTTCAAGTATTGCTGGGCCGTCTTCTTGCCGTTGATGTAGAGGACGTCGTTCTTGGACTGAACCGTGTCGCCTGGCAGGCCGATCACCCGCTTGATGTACATGGCGTTTGCCTGGTCCGGCGCCTTGATGATGACAACGTCATTTCTCTTAGGAGTGAAGTGGCGCACAGCAATCAAACGGTCGCCGTCTTCAAAGGTCGGTTGCATGGACGGGCCAGACACTACTTCATTGGCTAAGAAGAAGGAGAAGACAACATAATAAATTGAGACAAAGACCAGGAACATAACCAGGACGTCCCGGAAAAATTTACCCCAGCTTTCTTCTTCAGCTGCTTGCTTATTCTTTTTCTTCATTTGACAAAAAATCTCCTTTTACTGACTATTAACTTATTATAGCCTATTTTCTTGCAGGGGCGGCGTTTGGGCCGGCCTTTTTTAGCATATCTTCAGAAAATGGAATGAGATTACACTGGGCAGCGTTGTACTGGTAGTAAGCCAGACGCTTTGGCGGGCAGCGGAAAATCTCCAGGAGTTCCTTGTCAGAATACTTCTGCTGGCTGATCAAGGAATAGACATAAGAGAGGCGGAGATTGGTCAGAGTGATTGGCATGGGGGAGAGGAGATCCTTGTCGGTCTTGACCAGCTGCATGATGTTGTTGGTACTGGCATATGGTTCACCGGACCTGGAGGCGAAAATATAAGGATCCGGGTCCCTTTCAAAGGAAAGTGTGCCAGTCAGGTAGTCAGTCATTTCGCTCAAATTGTCTTTCACCTCACTATAGCGAATCCCTAAGAGTTCCTTAGCCTGATAGCCCAGGGCGAAAAGCTGCAGCAGCCAGAGAGTCACCGGCTGCTTGACATAGGGGATAAGGGCAGGCAAATGCTCTGGCCAGTCGATTACATAGGTCTTCCGCCGCTCAAAAGAGTAGCCCTTGAGGTCTAGTAAACGATAGCTTGGGGTAATTCCAGCCAGGGCCAGGTAGTAGAAGTACTTTTTAATGTAGGAGACATACTTGTTGACGGTCGTGACCTGCAAATTCTCCTTAGTCGCCAACTGCTGCAGGTAGTCACGGACATTGCTGGCCGTGATTTCATTAACGTCACTGGATGGGAAATTCACTTCCGCATAGGTAAAGAAGTGGTCCAAACAGTAATCGGCGTTCTCAATTGACTTGGGGCTGAGTCTTTGCGGACCCCGGCACCAATTCTCAAAACCTTCCTGGTGGGGATACATGACATGCTCCTTTCTTTTTAGCCACTCTTTTAAGTTTCCTAATTGTTACTACAATAATTATAACACAAATTGCGCGGCTTCGCCGCGCCCAACAAAACAACGTTAGCAAAAGGTCTGCTGGCTTAATAAAGTGTTCGATTAACTTTCTGGCAAAAAATCCAGTAAAATCAAAGCGAATTAGCTTTAAACGTGAAAAAGATAGAACAAGGGAATAAATGAGATGTATGTCTCGGCCAACCACAAGAACGGTAAGCCAATTCAAATGAACGACAACTACAAGCGGCAGCTGGTTCTCAGGAAGCTCTACCCGCATGCCAAGGTGCTGATGAATGTTTACGGAGACCTGGAAGACGGCAGTCACTCAGACGGCTGGGTCAAGAATCCTTCCTCCAAATCTCTGCGCTACCTGGTCAGCCCAAAGGTAAAAAGCTACAAAGAAAAGAAATTTACCGGCCCAATGGCCCAGCACAGCCGCTTGCGGGAGAACCCGCAAGTCTTAAAGACGGCGATTAGCTTCCCTTGGCCAAATAGCTAATTGATCAAAAATAACTCTTAGAGAAAAAATAACAAGCCAAAAAGATTTGGCAGGGACTGGAGGAAAGAAATGCCGACTGAAAAAGAAAAAATGCTGGCTGGCCAGGTCTATAATCCTGGTCAAGACGAAGAACTGGTGACAGAACTGACGGCCTGCAAGGCCAAGTGCCTCCGCTACAACCAATTGCCGTCTGGAGCAGAAAAGAAGGAACTCTTAAGGGAAATCCTGGGCCAAAGCGGGGAAAACTGCCACATCGAACCCAACTTCTGGTGCGACTATGGCTGGAATATTAAAGTAGGCGACAACTTCTACGCCAACCATAATTTGACCGTCCTGGATGCTGGGGGAGTGACCTTTGGTGACAATGTCTTCATCGGCCCTGACTGCAGCTTCTACACCTCCGGCCACCCGTTGGACGCGGCCAGAAGAAATACCGGCCTGGAATATGCCTACCCGATTACTGTTGGCAATAACGTCTGGATCGGCGGGGGAGTCCGGTCGGTGCCTGGCGTCACAATCGGTGACAATTCCGTGATCGGCGCCGGCAGCGTCGTTGTTAAAGATGTCCCGGCCGACTCCGTAGCCGCTGGCAATCCTTGCCGGGTTATCCGGGAAATCACTGAAGCTGATAAAAACAGTGACTTAAACTGGAAGAAGTAAGAGATACTAACGGCAAAGAAATAGCTCGGAGATTGATTTTCTCCAAGCTATTTTTCGTATATATTATGGCTGCATTCTGTTGATCATTCTTGGGAATGGGATAGCTTCACGAACGTGGTCCAGCTTGCAGATCCAGGCAATAACCCGTTCAAAGCCCATCCCGAAGCCAGAGTGCGGCACGCTTCCGTACTTTCTCAGGTCCAGGTACCAGGAGTAGTCGTACAGGTTGAGGCCTGCTTCTTCGATTTGCGCCTTCAAGGTGTCGTAGTCAGCTTCACGTTCTGACCCGCCCATGATTTCCCCGTAGCCTTCTGGCGCTTCCACGTCGGCGCAGAGGTAA
>NZ_AZCR01000063.1 GCF_001433875.1 Lactobacillus delbrueckii subsp. delbrueckii DSM 20074 = JCM 1012 | reverse complement strand
GTCGTTATTAACATTGTAAGGGACAACCCTTCTTTTTTGTTGCCTATTTTCTATTTACACAAGAATTTATACTGAACCTTTTTTCTTCTTTTTTACTCGGAAAAAATCAGCGGTTATTGAAAAGCTTGACATCGTTTTTGGGAGTGTTACACTTAGTCACAAGTTATTAGAAAACTTGTGAAAAGATTTTATAAACGGAAAGTGTGATAAGATGCCAGTAATGACAGCCCAAGAAGTGATGGATTTGATTCCCAACCGCTACCCGATCTGCTATATCGACCGGGTGGAGGAACTGGAAGCCGACAAAAGGATCAAGGCCGTGAAGAACGTGACGATCAACGAGCCCTTTTTCCAGGGGCATTTCCCGGGAAATCCGGTGATGCCCGGGGTCTTGATCATTGAAACTTTGGCCCAGGCGGCCTCGATTTTGATCTTGAAGTCACCGGCCTTTTACAAGAAGACTGCTTATCTTGGAGCGATCCACCAGGCCAAGTTCAGAAGGATGGTCCGGCCGGGTGATGTTTTGGAAATGGAAGTGAAGATGCTCAAGGTCCGGGCTAAGACGGGGAGCGTGGCGGCAGTGGCTAAAGTGAACGGGGACCTGGTCTGCCAGACGGAACTGGTCTTTATCGTGGGTGACCGGGACGGCAAGGACATGCAGGCGAAAAATTAGAAAAAGCAAAAATTTATGGCGACTTTTGCCAGATTGCTAAATGTCGGGGGCAATCTATGGTAAAATCTATTCTGAATATATTCAAAATAGATTTTTTAAAATGGAGCTAGATATGCGCAAATTATTTCTTTTGAGAGGCGCGCCCGGCTCTGGCAAGTCTTCATTTATCGCCCGGCACCACTTATTGCCGTACGCGATCAGCGGGGATGCGATCCGCCTGCTTTTGGCGAACCTGACCGTTTACTATGACCAGAAGACTGACGTTCTGCACCAGGTTATTCCGCGGCATGTCACGGAACAGACCAAGCGGATGAAGGACAACTTGGTTGAGCACAAGATGTCCTATGGGGAAACCGTCATCGTGGACGGGACCCACATTGTCGCCAGCGAGATCGATCACTACAAGAAGTGGTGCGAGAAGTACCATTACGAGTGCTATGTGGTTGATTTTATGCAGAACCAGACCCTGGAAGGTTTGTTGAAGAGAAACCAGATCCGGATGCAATACGACTGGGTGAAGCCGGAAGTCATCACGATGATGTACAATTCTTACAAGGCGCACCCGGAGCTGCCCAAGTGGGTTAAGGGGATCAAGCCCAACCAGATGGAGCAGGCCCTGCAGCAGAGAGAGAACAATCTGGACCATTATTCACATGTGATTGCCATACCTGACGAGGTGGCGGAAGAAGATTTTCCACATGTGCACATTTCCAACTTCTACTTCTCTTTCAACGACAAGTTCAGTGAAAAGTACGGGACTTACCGGAATGTGGTGACGATCGGCAAGACCAAGGAAGAGGTGGTCGACGAGTTCCGTCTGCCATACTTTGCCTTTAAGTTCCACCACAAGCACTTTTTGATTTCGGCTTACCCGATCAGAAACGAGATGCTGGACCCGGTCAAGAAGGTCAAGGGGACCTGGTCTTACACGACCGGCCTTTACAACGTGGCTGACTTTATCAGAGAATTTCCGAAAAACGATGAATCACACGTTCACCAGTTTAATTTGAGCAATCTGGACCGGACCAGACTTTTGTACATTTGGTAAAAGACGGAGAAAAAGCTTTTCCTTAGGATTGCGGGGAAAAGCTTTTTTCATGTGATTACACTAAGCTGACAGACTTGAATCACAAACAGCTGGTTTATCACTTCTTGTTTAGAAAACGGGCTGCGAGAACGGTGGATGCCTTGATCATGCCAGAAGAAGGGGGGACGCGGACGGAAAAATACGTGGACCTCAATAATGATTGGCTGCCAAAAGCAGATCAAAACATCGCTATTTTGCTGACGCATTTGAATGCCAAAGACGTGATTCAATGTTTTGTTCAACACTAAATTTCCATACATACCAAAAAACGAGTTGCGCGATGCAACTCGTTTTTCATATCTATTCAAATCTATTAGAAGTCGAAAGCCAAAGCGCCCATTGGGTCCCATGGCAGAAGTTCGATTGGGTTTTCCTTGCCTTCGTCGTAAGCCTTCTTAACGTCTTCTGGCAGGAAGGCCTTGTTCAAAACAGCCTGGTAAACGAATTGGTCGAACCATTCGTCGCTCATGACGAAGTAGCCCTTGAAGCCTGGCTTGTCACCCCATGAGTTTTCGATCTTCCACTTAGTTGGCTTGTCGTCAACCAGGTCAACGGCAGTGATAACCATGGCGTGGTTCATCATGCTTTCGCCTGAGTCCAGGCGGTCAGCCTTGCTCATTGAGAAGTCGTAGTCAAAAAGCTGGTCTCTTTGGTAGATCTTAGTGTCCAAAAGCCCGGCTTCCCGGTCACCGCCCTTGGAAACGTCTGAACCAAACCAAACAACTTCGCCTTGCTTCAATTGGTTGATGATCAAGTACTTGAACTTGGACAGTTCCAGGTTGAGGTGGCGGACTTGCCGGCCGCCAACCACGTTGCCCAGGTATTCTACTGAGAAGACCTTGTTGTATGGCTTGTCAGCAGTAGGCCCGTTGATAACTGAGATGTAGTTTTCCAGATCCCAGCCAACGTACTTCTTGAAGAAGTCTTGCGGGGTGATGTCCTTGTCGATGTGGTAGTTGCCGTCATCGTCAGTGTATTCAAAGTTGAAGCTCTTTGGCGGCAAGCCCAATGAAGTAGCCAGCATGCGGAAGATAGCGTCCAAAAGTTCAGCCTTGTGCGCCTCTACTTCTTCTGCGCTCTTGCCTTCGTTGACCAAAGCCCGCAGTTCCAAACCGCCCTTGCGGAGCATGGTGTTCAAAGTGTCATTCAAAGCGCGGGAGTTTTCTGAGTTAGCAGTTTCCGGGTAAACCTTCTTCGGCACGATCCCGTACTTTTCAATCAAGCCGCAGAGCATGTCCCATTGCCCGCCGTCTGATTGCGGAGTAGCAAAGAGGAAGGAGACCTTCCGGTCGCCCAGTGGCTTGTCAGCTGAGCCGATCACGTTTTCAAAGAAGAAGTTTGACTTTTCAAACTTGTCCCAGAAGAAGGTGTAGCTCTGTGACAATTCAAAGCCCTTCAGCTTGAACTCCTTTTGGATTGAGTGACGCATGGTGTTCAAAGCACTGAACATCCAGCAGCGGCCTGACTGCTTTTGGTTAGTAACTGAACCAGTGTCGATTTCCACTGAGAAGGTCGGATCCAGGTCCACCTTGCTTTGGGTGCTTTGGCTGGCCTTGAAGATCCCGTTGGTTTGGGCAGCGTTGGCAGCTACCCCGTAAGCTGGGTGCTTGCTCAAGTTGCTGGTGAAGTTTTCGATCGTGTCAAAGCTGATTTCTTTTGACATCCTATTGCCTCCTGTTCCTCTTTTTTCTTTTTAAAAAACTGTCTAGGCTCATTTTAGCCCATAAAAACAAGGCCGTCTATCAAAGTAGCTTAATTTGTTGGTTTCCCGGCCCAAATGTTCGTCAATTCCCCGTGCTTTTGACAATAAGCGATCACTTGCGGGTCTAAAGGCCAAACTTTTAAGCCCGTCTCCTGGCAAAGCTTTTCTACTTGCTTCATCACTTGGTCCAAAGTTCCTTCTGGTGCCCCCGGCGCGATAAAAAGCTGGTTCATGGCCCAAACCGGCCCGCTCTTTCTCTCGATCAAGAGGAGGGGACTTTTGGCAACCAACTGGCCGTCAGCCTTGATTTCAATGACTTTTTCTCTTTCTTCTGGCATAGCTTTTCCTTTCAAAGCGGCAAATATTTTGCGGTCCTTGCCTTTTTCTTTGCTGTCTTAACTAGTGTAAAATAGATGTCTAGATAATTAAAGGAGCAAAAAAACATGAACAGAGTAAGAGGCTTTGAAGTAGTTAAGAAGTATGAAGGACAAGGCTTGACCCTGCCCCGCCGGCAGACTTTGGCCAGCGCCGGCTACGACATCGAAGCTGCCCGCGACATCACCATCCCCAGCATCTGGAGCTTGAACTTCGTCAGGATCTTCCGCTTGATCAGAAACGGCCATGACTTGATCGAAAGCGACTTTTTGCAGGCTGAAGAAGTCTTAAAGCCGATCTTAGTCCCAACTGGCATCAAGGCCTATATGCCAGAAGACGAGGTCCTGATCCTGGCCAACCGGTCCTCCAACACCTTCAAGCGCAACCTGTCCTTGCCAAACGGGATCGGCGTCATCGACAGCGACTACTACAACAACCCAAACAATGAAGGGGAGATCTTCATCCAAGTCTTGAACTACGGCGTCCGTCCCCTCAAGATCAAAAAGGGTGAACGGGTCGCTCAGGGTATCTTTATTAAGTACCTCAAAACTGATGACGACCAGCCAATTGAAAGCCAGCGCTTAAGCGGCTTTGGCTCAACCGGCAAGAAGGGCGGCAAGTAATGGCCAGAGCTAGAACCCAGTACAAGTGCCGGTCTTGCGGCTACATCTCCGCTTCTTACCTGGGCCGGTGCCCGAACTGCGGGGCCTGGAACCAGTTTGAAAAAGAAAGCCAGGAGGTCCGCCAGACTTCTACTAAAGCTACCCCCAGCCGCTTGATGGCCAGCGTGGGTGCTAAAGAAGCCATTAAAATGTCCACCGTCAAGGCGGAAAAAGAAGAACGGGTCTTAACCAAGTCCTCTGAACTCAACCGAGTCTTAGGCGGCGGGATCGTACCAGGCTCTTTGGTCTTGATCGGCGGGGACCCCGGCATCGGCAAGTCCACTTTGATGCTGCAGATCATGAGCGAACTGGCCGAAAAATACAAGGTCCTCTACGTCTCCGGGGAAGAATCTGCCAGCCAGATCAAGCTGCGGGCTGACCGCTTAGGCCTGGGCCAAAGCCCCATGCTTTTATACCCGGAAAGCAACATGGAACACATCCGCGACCAGATCGACGACGTTAAGCCAGATTTTGTCGTAATCGACTCCATCCAGACCATGAATGAACCCAGCCTGGACTCCATGGTGGGCTCAGCTTCCCAGGTCCGGGAAGTTACCGCCGAATTGATGAAGATCGCCAAGCTGGACCAGGTCACTGTCTTTGTCATCGGCCACGTGACCAAGGAAGGGTCCATCGCCGGGCCGAAAATCCTGGAGCACATGGTTGACACCGTCCTTTACTTTGAAGGTGACGAGCACCATGCCTACCGGATTCTGCACTCAGTCAAGAACCGTTTTGGGGCGGCCAACGAAATCGGCATGTTTGAAATGAAGACCGAAGGCCTGGCAGAAGTGACCAATCCTTCCGCGGTCTTCTTAGATGAACGCCTGCCCGACTCAACTGGGTCAGCCGTGGTCGTTTCTTTAGAAGGTACCCGGCCGATCTTGGGCGAAATCCAGGCCCTGGTCACCCCAACCGCCTTCGGCTATGCCAAGCGGACTACTTCGGGCCTGGACTACAACCGGGTCTCCCTGCTTTTAGCCGTTTTGGAAAAAAGGGGGAACCTAATGCTGCAGAACCAGGACGCCTATTTATCAGCGACCGGCGGCATCCGCTTAAACGAACCGGCCATTGACCTGGCCATCGCCATGGCCATTGCCTCCAGTTACTATGACAAGGAAATCTCCGCGACTGACTGCTTTGTCGGGGAAATCGGCCTGACCGGGGAAGTCCGTCGGGTCAACCAGATCCAGGCCCGGGTCAAGGAAGCCGGCAAGGTTGGCTTCAAGCGGATTTTTATCCCGAAATACAATATGAGCTCGGCCTTGCAGGATTTGGGGATTGAGGTAATTCCGGTCTCCAGCGTCCGCCAGGCCCTCCACTACCTTTTCTCATAGAGAAAACGAATGTAATATTTCATACAATTTGCACTTTCCCCTTGCTAAAATGCTGGTAAGAGCTACAATGTAGCATATGATTGGGGATAGATGGAAAGGGGAAATATTAATGACAGTTCCAGTATTTTATTCAATCAGTGACGACTTCACCCCATACGCGGCTGTCTCACTGCACTCTTTAGTCAAGCATGCTGACCCAAAGCGTGACTACACGGTAACCTTTTTGCACCAGGGCTTAAGCCGGGACCATGAAAAGGCCCTGGCCGCTTATAACAGAGACAATGTCCACATTAAGTTCTACGAGATGTCCGACGAACTCCTCAAGCCAATCCAGGACCGGAAGGAGAACTACTTGCGGGGCGACTTCTTTGCCGTGTCCATTTTCTACCGCCTCTTTATCCCGGACCTCTTCCCGGAATACGACAAGGTAGTCTACATCGACAGTGACACGGTCTTAAATGACGACATCGCCAAGCTTTATGACCATGACTTAGGCAATAATCTCCTGGGTGCCTGCACCGACACTTCCATCCAGTTCGTGGAAAAGATGCTCCGCTATATCAAGGAAGTCTTGACTCTGGATCCGAAGGAATACATCAATTCAGGGATGCTGGTCATGAACGCCAAGGCCTTCAGAGAGGAAAACTTCGTTGACAAGTTCTTCAGCCTCTTGGGCCGCTACCACTTTGACTGCATCGCCCCGGACCAGGACTACCTAAATGAAATCTGCTCCGGCCGGATCAAGTACCTGGACGGCCGCTGGAACGCCATGCCAAACGAAAACACCGCGGCCTTGGAAAATCCTGGCCTTATCCACTACAATCTCTTCTTTAAGCCTTGGCACTTCAGCGGGATCCAGTATGAAGACTATTTCTGGACCAACGCCGAAGAAACCATCTTTGCGGATGAACTGAAGGCAGAACTGGCCAAGACGACCGATGAAGAAAGGGACACCGAATACCACAAGCTGGACCACATGCTGGGCAAGCTGGACACGACCCTGCAGGATCCCCACAACTGGGCCCGGGTTAAGGAAAATGAGCAGGTAACTTTATAATTCACAAGAAAAGCTTTCCAAAATTCGTTTTTGGAAGGCCTTTTTAGTAAGTTCTATGTTTATGATCCAGAACCAGGTGACTGGGAGCGCAGATCATCCGCCTGCACACCCGATTAAAGCGCCTGCCTTTAGCCAGCTCCGGGTGCGGGTCGGAGTCTACCAGTATGATGAGAAAGTCAGTCCTTCTTTAGCCTGTGACCGGGCCAAGCTGGCCTGCGGACCAAGCAAAGAAGCAGCCTGAGCAGAGCTGGTGCTTATACACTTCGGCCATGCAGGAAAAGGAAGAATTAAAGCAGTACTTGATCGACCACCTGGATGAAGCTATTGAAAAGCACTACCTGCAGGTTTACTACCAACCAGTCATCCGGACCTTGACCGGCCGCCTCTGCGGGGCGGAAGCCTTGATCCGCTGGATTGATCCGGTCAAGGGCTTCTTGGCACCGGGCGACTTTATTCCCCTCTTTGAAGAGATGAACTTGTCCTACAAGGTTGACCGTTATGTCATCCAAGAAGTTACCCAGGGCCTGCGCGGACGTATCGACAAGGGAGAAAAGCTCGTGCCAGTTTCCATCAACTTGTCCCGGGCAGACTTCCAGATGATGGATCCTTTGACCGAATTAAACCAGGCCATGCGGAAAAATGGCTTGCACTGGTCCCTAGTCCGCGTGGAAATCACCGAAAGTGCCTTATCTAAGGATGTTGCCGGCGGCCATTCATAACTTCCGCCAGGCTGGTTATGAAGTCTGGAAGGACGACTTTGGTAGCGGCTATTCTTCCTTAAACTATCTCAAGAATTTTGAATTCGATGAGATCATATCCGCCTGCGTGAAGATGGCCAAGGACCTGGGAATCCATACTTTGGCTGAGGGGGTTGAAACTAAGCAGCAGTTGGACTTCTTGCAGTCGATTGGCTGCGAGCGGATCCAGGGCTTTTACTACATCAAGCCCTTGCCAACCGGTGAGTTTGCCAAGCTGGTGGTTGAAAAGGGGATCGAAATTGAGAACTGGCAGCAGAGCAAGTTCTACCAGTGTGTTGGCCTGGTGGACTTGGTCAGCGACAGCCGACCCGCCTGGCCTTAGACGATGGCAGCCATTTCCGCTTGCTTTATGTCAACGAAGAATTTCAGAAAGAAGTCAAGCGGGCACCGGCAGTCTTTAAGCAGATCGTTAATGAATGGAACAAGCCGGAATCAGAAATTGCCAAGTGGCTGCACGCCTTTGCCTAAAAGGTTGACTAGGGTGAGGCAAGCTACTTTGACTTTAAGCAAACCGAGCAATATCTCCGCCTTACTGCCCAGCAAATTGCCAGATGCTCTTGATCAACGCCAGCGACATCACAGTGCAATACCTAAAATAAGCAAGAGGCTGATGTGACCCCCAAAATTGGGACAATTTAGTATTACGCCGTTAAGGTTGTTAAAACATGATTCCGATATTCAATCGGG
>NZ_AZCR01000062.1 GCF_001433875.1 Lactobacillus delbrueckii subsp. delbrueckii DSM 20074 = JCM 1012 | reverse complement strand
CTTCCTGCGGTTAATGGAACTATCGCGGAAAGCTTTCTAAGTCTCTCAGTCATTTACACAAGTTTTTATACTGAACCATTATTTTCGTAGAGTTTAACTATAACTTTTTTGAAGTCATCCAAGCTTGAAGGATAGATAGTAATAAATTTCCCACTAGCCCATAAATCATCTTTTCCTGCCAAATTGTCAAGAAGTTGTTCTCTATTAGATATATATTTGAAATCTATCAAATTTGACTTACAGAGATCAAACACTTCATCAAGAATCACTTGATAATTGATTTGTGTTGCAGATATATGAATTTTGAATCCTTGATCGGGAATTTCAGCATTGGAAAAGCAAAATTGAAGAAAGCGTTTTTTGCTATCTCTTGCAATTTTTTTATAATCTTCTAATTGAAAATCACTCGGAAGAAGTGATGTGTCACTTGACTGGTAGTTCAAATTTATCATGTTTTTTCTCCTCATATTTTTGTGTTTTCTTCCTACACTTCCAAATTTATCCACCATATTATACGGTAAATTTTACATTAAAAAAATATAAAGTAAACCCTTGTATTTTAATTTTGTTGGAGGTTTACTGTGGTAAACAATTTTTAGGAGGTAACAAAATGAAAGAATTACATAAGTTACAAATGTTAGCGCAAAAGAAAGTTCATTCTGATGTTAGACGATTAACTTTTTATTGCAAGACAAATACAATCAGCTGCGTTAAGTAATACGTCGCTGTTAAAAAGATTCACTTATATATACAAGAAGAGCAAAGCATTTTATTAAATCGCTTTGCTCTTCTTTATAATCAAGACATTACTCAGCATTCGATAGGCATTTCTACCTTATTTTTGCAATAAAAAACTACCCGGCAATAACCAGGTAGTTTCCAACATCAAGCTCTATTTCTTTCTTCCAGCGCATCATTCTTAGACAGCAAATAGACACAATACTGGTTCATGCTGACACCTTCGCGTTTAGAGTGTTCAGCAAGTGAGCGGTGCAGGCTCTTGGGAATCCGCAGCTTAAATTGCCCGGAATAGTCATCCAGAGATGCCGGCTCTGCTATCTCAATACCATCCTCCAGCGCGGCTTCCAGCCACGCTTTTTTAGCATCCTCCGCGTTTTTCGCAGCAGCTTCTAGACTTTCCCCGATAGTAATGCACCCAGGCAATTCTGGATAGCTGGCAACATAACCGCCTTCATCTGGATCAGGCACAAGTTCAAGTCTGTATGGAATAGCCAGATAATCATCAATTGTCTTCATGCTTCGTTTCCTCCTCAACAACTTTGCGTACCATTTCAACGTATATTTTCTTAATCGGTTCATGTTTAGGGATCGTAATGGGAGTTTTACCCGGTTTGCGAAACGTATAATGACTACTTCAACTTCTTGGTGCCGTCATTACATAACCATAACTTTCTAGAACCTTCTTCAATTCAACAAAACGCATGCCTTTTGATAATGAAAGGATGTGCTGTAACAGTTTATCCCATTTCGACATTATAAACTCCTAGTATCATTATATATGGTGTCATATTCGGTGTCAAAAGATACAGCCTTTAAACCAAAATATTGACTATCTGCGATTTAACATATTCTTGTGCAAATTACTTACTATAGCTATTTTGCTTTTACCTCGCAGATTATCCAAACTGATGCGTACGTCGAGATAGCCCTTTATAATTGAGTCAAATTATTTCTGGACTATACTTTTGCTAGCAGTAATTACTTTGCTTTTAAGGCTCCAACTTCCTGCATTTTTCCACAAAAAAACTACCCGGCAATAACCAGGTAGTTTCCCCAGCGGAGAAAAATTCCGCTTATTTTATTCATATTCAATCGTTGCCGGCGGCTTGCTCGTCACGTCGTACAGTACGCGGTTGACCTGCTTGACTTCGTTGACGATCCGCACGGAGATCTTTTGCAAAACATCCCATGGAATCTGCGCAAAGTCAGCGGTCATTCCGTCAATTGACGTCACGGCCCGAATGCAGACAGCGTAGTCGTAAGTCCGGCCGTCACCCATGACCCCGACGCTCCGCATCCCTGGCAAAGCAACAAAGTATTGCCAAATGCTTTCCTGCAAGCCTGCATTCTTGACTTCTTCCCGCAAGATCGCGTCCGCGTCCCGGACGATCCGCAGCTTCTCTTCAGTGATCTCCCCGATTACCCGGATAGCCAGGCCAGGACCTGGGAACGGCTGCCGCCATACCAAGTCGTGTGGCAGACCCAGCTTTTCACCCAAGACCCGGACTTCGTCCTTGAACAATTGCCGCAGCGGTTCAATCAGCTTGAACTGCATGTCTTCCGGCAAGCCCCCGACATTGTGGTGGCTCTTGATCGTGTGGGCCGTGTCGGTCCCTGATTCAATCACGTCAGTGTACAAGGTCCCTTGGGCCAGGAACTTGGCGTCCTTGATCTTCTTGGCTTCATCGTTGAAGACCTGCACGAATTCGTTACCGATGATCTTCCGCTTCTTTTCTGGGTCGGTTACCCCAGCCAGCTTGGACATGAAGCGGTCCTTAGCATCAACTCTGACGATGTTCACGCCCAGCCCTTCTTTAAGAGCGGCCATAACTTCATCGCTTTCGTTCTTTCTAAGCAGGCCGTGGTCGACAAAAATCGCCGTCAACTGGCTGCCGATTGCCTTGTGCAAAAGGGTAGCCGTAACACTGGAATCAACCCCGCCGGAGATCCCCAGGATCACATTGGCGTCGCCAACTTCTTCTCTGATTGAGTCAACAGACAGCTTAATAAAGTCATCCATGGTCCAGTTGTCCTTGGCCCCACAGACGTCAAAGGCAAAACGGCGCAAGATGTCCAGGCCGTATTCTGAGTTGCGGACTTCAGCGTGAAACTGGATTGCGTAGAACTTCCGGTCTGGGTCAGCCATGGAAGCGATCGGGCAGTTCTTGCTTGAAGCCAGAACTTCAAAGCCTTCTGGCACCTTGGTTACCAGGTCCCCGTGGCTCATCCAGACAACCTGCTTTTCTGGCAGGCCCTTGTAAAGCGGGCTGTCAGCTTCCTTGACTTCAATGTGGGCTGAGCCGTATTCAGCTTCCCCGGCCTTTTCAACCGTCCCGCCCAGCTTCTGGGTCATCAGTTGCATCCCGTAGCAGATACCCAAGATTGGAATCCCCAGTTCAAAAATTTCCGGATCAACGTCCAGGGCGTTTTCATCGTAAACTGAGTTCGGGCCGCCGGAGAAGATGATTCCCTTAGGAGCGATCTTCTTCACTTCTTCTGCCGTAATCGTGTGCGGCAAAAGTTCTGAATAGATGCCAAAGTCACGGATCCGGCGGGTAATCAATTGGTTGTACTGGCTGCCGAAGTCCAGGACGATGATCTTGTCAAAATTGCTTAAGTCGATTTTTGCCATTAGAAGTCGATGCCTCCGTAGTTAGGTGCGGCCTTGCTCATCATCACGTCGTGCGGGTGGGATTCACGCAGTCCGGCATTTGAAATGCGGACGAATTGGGCGGTTTCAATCAGCTTGTCGATGTTTTCAGCCCCGCAGTAACCCATACCTGACCGCAGGCCCCCAAGGATCTGGTAAACAACGTTGCTTACCGTACCCTTGTAAGAAACAACAGCTTCGATGCCTTCTGGCACCAGCTTGTTGGCTTCGTTCACGCCGCCTTGGAAGTAGCGGTCGCTTGAACCATGTTGCTGGGACATGGCGCCAACTGACCCCATCCCCCGGTAGGACTTAACCAGACGGCCGTCAGAACCTTGCTGCACGTCCCCTGGAGCTTCTTCAGTACCTGACAGCATGGAGCCCAGCATAACAGCGTTGCCGCCAGCAGCCAAAGCCTTAACCACGTCACCTGAGTACTTGATCCCGCCATCAGCGATGATCGGCTTGCCAAATTCCCGGGCTACGTCAGCCGCATCGTAAATAGCAGTCAATTGCGGCACGCCGACACCGGCAACCACTCTGGTGGTGCAGATTGAGCCAGGCCCGATACCAACCTTGACTACGTCAACACCGGCTTCAAACAAGGCCCGGGTACCTTCAGCAGTAGCCACGTTGCCGGCAATCAAAGTGTTGTGCGGGAAGTGGTCGCGGATTTCCTTGATCTTGCGCAAAACGCCGGCTGAGTGACCGTGAGCCGTGTCGATAACGATCGCGTCAGCACCGGCTTCAAACAGGGCTTCTGCTCTTTCAAAAGTGTCGCTGGTCACGCCGACAGCAGCAGCTACCAAGAGCTTGCCATCCTTGTCAACAGCAGCGTGGGTGTCTTCGGCAGTTACCGGAGTGTTCTTAGCCAGACGGACTTCGTCAGCTTGCGCTTGAATTGAAAGGTTCTTGTGGACTACCCCAAGGCCGCCCATCTTGGCCATGGCTGCCGCCATTCTGCCTTCGGTCACCGTGTCCATCCCAGCGGAGATCAAAGGAATGTTCAGCTTCAAGTTTGGTGCCAGCTGGGTTGACAAGTCGACTTCGTTCGGCAGAACGTGACTTTCAGCTGGAATCAAGAGCACGTCGTCAAAAGTAATACCTTCTTTAGCAAATTTGGTTTCCCACAAAGACATGATTTTATCCTTTCAAACAATCGTTGATACTTTTTAATTAATCAACTTTACACGTTTTTCGCCGCCAGGTCAACAAAAAGCGAATTATTCACTATTTTTTTTAATCTTTTAGGACTTTTTGCGCCAGATTAGAAATTTTTTCGCCAAATCAGATTGAATTAATTCGGCTTTTGCTGTAACATTTAGCAATAACTTAACAAATGTTTCTACTTATATATCGCTGCAATGCGGGCAGCAGTCTCTACCCGGAGCCGTAAACTCCGGACTATAGGTATTAGGAGCATTGGCCCCTGGCCAAGCAGCTTCTTTTGCCTTACTTTTGGCAAAAGGAGCTTTTTCTGTTTACCGCTGTTTTTTGTTTTAAAAGGAGTCACATGGAACTTTTAGAAGAACGCATTAAGAAGGATGGCGTCGTTTTACCAGGCGACGTCTTGAAGGTCAACTCATTCTTGAACCACCAGATCGATCCCCAATTGATGATGACCCTGGGCCAGGAATTCGCCCGCCTCTTCAAGGATGCAGGCGTCACCCGGGTCCTTACCGCTGAAGCCAGCGGGATCGCTCCCGGCATCATGGCCGCCTACTGCCTGGGCGTGCCGATGATCTTTGCCAGAAAGAAGAAGCCTTCAACCGTCACTGACGCCGTCTACACCGCGGAAGTCTTCTCCTACACCAAGCAAGTGACCAACACCATTTCTGTTGAAGCCAAGTTCCTTGATGCCAATGACCGCATCTTAGTCATCGATGACTTCCTGGCCAACGGCGAAGCGGCCAAGGGCCTGATCTCCCTGGCTGAACAAGCCGGCGCTGAAGTAGTCGGCGTGGGCGTTGTTGTGGAGAAGGCCTTCCAGGGCGGCCACGACTGGCTGGTTAACCATGGCTATCACCTGGAAGCTTTGGCCAGCATCAAGAAATTCGCCGACGGACAAGTTATCTTCAATTAATCTTTGACAGTAGGAGTTATTTACTAAAAATGGATCAAACACAAGAACCTTCACAAGGCCGCTCTTTTGTCCTGGGCCTACAGCACTTTTTGGCCATGTACTCCGGGGCCGTGGCGGTCCCGATCTTGATCGGCAATGCCCTGCACTTTAACTCAGAGCAATTGACCTACCTGGTCTCCATCGACATCTTCATGTGCGGCCTGGCCACCCTCTTGCAGCTATTGCGCAACCGCTACTTCGGGATCGGCCTGCCAGTCGTTTTAGGCTGCGCCATCCAAGCTGTTGCTCCTTTGGAAATGATCGGGCAGAAGTACTCCATCGGCACCATGTACGGATCAATCATCGTGGCCGGGGGCTTCGTCTTCCTCATCGCCGGAGTCTTTTCCAAAATCAAAAAGCTCTTCCCGCCAGTTGTCACCGGGACCTTGATCACCACTATCGGCTTGACCTTGATCCCAGTCGGCATCCAGAAGCTGGGCGGCGGGTCAGCCACTGCCAAGGACTTCGGTGACCCGAAGAACCTCCTGGTCGGCTGCGTCACTATCTTGGTGATCGTGGCTCTGCAAGCCTTCGCCAAGGGCTTGATCGCCTCAATATCCATCTTGATCGGCCTCATCGTCGGCACTCTCCTGGCCGCCTGCCTGGGCATGGTTTCTTTGACCCCAGTTTCTGAAGCTGCCTGGCTGCACTTCCCGCAATTCTTCTACTTCGGCTTGCCAAAGTTTGAATGGTCATCCAGCTTGACTATGATGATCATCGCCCTGGTCTCCATGGTTGAATCAACCGGCGTCTTCTTCGCCTTAGGCGACCTCTTGGGCAAGGACATCACGGAAGATGACCTCAAGCGGGGCTACCGGGCTGAAGGGCTGGCCCAGATTTTCGGTGGTCTCTTCAACACCTTCCCTTACACCACATTCTCCCAGAACGTCGGCCTCCTGCAATTGTCCGGCATCTGGTCCAAGCGGCCGATCTACTGGGCAGCCGGCCTCTTGATGGCCATGGGCCTTCTACCAAAAGTCGGTGCCCTGGTCACCATCATGCCAACGGCCGTTTTAGGCGGGGCCATGGTGGTCATGTTCTCCTCCATCGCCGTACAAGGGATCAAGATGCTGCTCAAGGTCGACTTCAGCGACAACCATAACCTCTTGATCGTGGCCATCTCCCTAGGCCTGGGCTTAGCCGTTTCCGTCTACCCAACCATCTTTCAGGCTCTGCCAAGTGAACTGCAGTTTTTCCTAGAAAACGGGATCGTCATCGCCTCAATCTCTTCCGTCCTTTTGAACTTGATCTTCAAGGGCAAAAAAGGACTGGACGAAAAATAACTTTTGCAATTAAACACAGATAAATCTCAGAAGCCTCCTTTACCATGAAGCGGGGCTTCTTTTGTCCTTAATCACTTAAAAGTAGGACGCGGCGCAAGTCGTCTAGCGCAATGACGTGTTCACCAATCACCACCTTGTCTTCCGCGTAGCCCTGGACAAAGCCAACTATTTCCTCCGTTTTCATCCACTTCCTTCAGCTGGACGGCCACCGGCCGCTGGTTGCCAAAAGCTGCTCCCAGCACTTTTCCGCACTCTTCCCGGCTCATTTCCGCCCGGTCGGGCACGCTTTTCTGCCTTGTCTCTTTATTGATCATGGCCGTGTGGTCGCTTAGGAAAAAGCCCGCCCACTTCTTCATCCCCCGGTCTTGATAATGGGCGAAAAAATCCGTCACCCGCTGGTCAAACTCCTTACTCATAGGCGTTGCCCCCATTGTGGCCGCCGACCAAGCGGCTTCTGGCAATTGCCGTGGCCCCTGGCTAAAGGCTGGAGGCTCTGACGACACTGGCAAAACCATACTTCTTCCGTAATTTGTCAACCACCTGATCCCGCTTCTGCTGCTTGATCTGCTCGGCTGGCGGCAGGAAGAAGGTCAGCTGCTGGCAGCCGGCCGGCGCTAAATTGCTGTAGGTCACTCCCAGCCGTCTGACCGCCTGCCCCCGCCACTTTCTTCTGAAAAGGGCCCTGAGCTTGGCCACCAAATCGCTGGAGATATCAGTCGGCGTGATCTTCTCTTGAATGCTGAAGCCAGCTGGATCTGCCTCGTAGTCAGCGTAACCGACATAAAGGCTGACCCGGCCAGCCAACAAATGCTGGGCCCGGATTCTGGCCGCGACCTGGTCGCCGATTTCCTGAATAACGATCTCAATTTCCTGCTGGTCTTCATAGTCCCGGCTTAAGATTTGGGAGTTTCCGTAGCTTTTGCTTTTGGGCCGGTACTTCTGCTTGATGATGCTCCGGTCCACTCCCCAGCTCATGGCAAAAAGCTGATCGCCGATCACTTCCGAACTCCTTCTTCAAAATAGCCGGATCGCTGTGGGCCAGGCCATACATGTTGTTGATCCCCAGCCGGCGTAGGCGGTTGGCCGTCTTGACATTGATCCCCCTAACGTCTTCCAGCTTGGGAATCTTCCAGATAGTATCGGGCACGTCAATATAGTGCCGGCAGGCAATCATCGAAGTCCGGTGCTTGGCGGAAATGTCCATGGCCAGTTTGGCCAAAAGGGGGTTCTCCCCAATCCCGCAAGTCGTGTACAGGACCAGGCTGTCGTGAATATCTTTTTGAATCTTCCGGGCCACCAGATAAGGGTCATCCCCAAACAAGTGCCAGGACTCAGTCATATCGATCATGCTTTCATCGATCGAATAGACATGGATATCCTCATCTGCCGCGTACTTGCGGAAAATCTGCAAAACCTCCATGCTGCGCTTGATGTAAAGATTCATATGCGGCTCAACCAGCATTAGGTCCGGAGCCTGGTCTTTAGGCGGCAAGTCTCTGGCCCGCATGACATTGCTCAGGCCGTACTTTTTCTTGGCCAAAGGCGAGGCAGCCATAATCAAGCCTGACCCCCAGTCAGTCCCCACCTGCTGGGACACGACGGCTAAAGCGACTTCCATTGGGTTCAGGCCCAGGCGGAGGGCCTCGCAGGAGGCATAGAAAGATTTGTTGTCGATCATGAAAATAACCCGGTGGGGCTCATAGCGGTAATCGTACATCAAAATCCACTTCTTTCTTGAACATTTGTTCTAATAAATTATATCGAACTTTTGTTCTAAAAAGTAGGCAAACAGAAAATAAAAGCAAAAATAAAACATACTAATCTGGTGTTGGATGATTACTCGACGGAGTAGTCGTTCAACACTTTTTCTTTTACTATATAAAGTG
>NZ_AZCR01000061.1 GCF_001433875.1 Lactobacillus delbrueckii subsp. delbrueckii DSM 20074 = JCM 1012 | reverse complement strand
TTTTGTGCTCTGATCCAGTGAAAACGATTTTTCTTACTGGATCGGAACAGTGTTCAGTTTAATTTTACAATCGGCGAAAATAAAAGTTTTCCTAGGAGAAAAGCAAGAAAGTCGTCATAGATCATTCATATTTCCCCTGTATCATTTAAGCCATAGATCAAGAGATCTTGATCTATTGATTCCATACCTTTTTTTATTCTTTCCAAGACAAGCAAATTACGCGGTCTCCGGGCCGCATCTATATCTATTTTTTTACGCGAAAAAGCGCTGGACGTCGCGGTCCAGCGCTTTTTTCTTTTATGTTTACATTCAATATTTCTTGAATTAGAAAGTCAGCTTCAAGAAGTACTTGACGAACATGGCAGCCAGTACGGCACCGGCAAATGGCGCGGTACCTGGTACGATCAGGCCGTATTGCCAGTCGTTGTTGGCCTTGTTCTTGATTGGCAGGATTTGGTAAGCCAGACGAGGACCCAAGTCCCGGGCTTGGTTCATGGCGAAGCCAGTAGTACCGCCCAGGCCCATACCGATAGCCCAAACCAGCAGACCAACCAAAAGTGGAGTAAAGCCGAACTTTTCAAACTTGGCCACGATAGCCAGGATACCACTCAAGAAGATGGTAGTGGCGATCATTTCGACCATCCAGTTCCGTGGCAGGTTACGCAGGTTAGGGTTGGTGGAGAAGATGTTCCGGGTAGCCACTCCGTCGATGGTGTCTTTGGAAGCCTTGAAGTGGTCAGCATACATGAAGTAGGCCAGAAGAGCACCGGCAAAGGCACCGGCGAATTCAGCTAGAGTGTAAGGGATGAAGCTGGACCATGGGATGATCCCCAGGATAGCCTGGCAGAGAGCCATGGCTGGGTTCATGCAGACGCCGCCGAAGATGAAGAGGCAGGCGGTAATCCCGAATGACCAGGTCGTAATGGCGAAAATGTGGCCTGAGCCGTGGTATTTGGTCTTGTTCAAAACGTCATCGCAGTGCACGCCAACACCGAAAAGAATCATGAGCCCGGTAGACAGGAACTCATTTAACAAGTTGTGCATCAAAATCCTATTCTCCTTGCAATAGATAATTTTTAAGGTACATAACAGCTAATAATTATATACCTATATCCGGCAAAAAGATATAGAGAATCGTGATTTTTTGAGCATGAATGCGCTTTTATCGCCAGATTTAACAAACTTTCTGGGGAAAAGTAAGTGAATTGTTCACAAATCTAGCAAAGTGACCGGCAATTACTGTTTATGGCCGCTGGGGAAATGGCCCCGGCGCAGGCGCTGGTCGAGCAACTGGCAGGTCAGGGCCGCCAGGTCCTTAATCGGCTGCTTAGCGGTCAGCAGGTCCGGAAAAAATTGCGGACAAAATTGGAGCCGTCAAAACCTGTTACCAAAGGCTGGTAGCTCAGCTGGCGGACTCGCTGCTTGACCAGCAAGGCGGTGATGTCATCGCTGCAGCAGATGGCGTCGTATTTTTGTCCGGTCAGCAACTTGGCCAGCTGGACCTACTTAAAGAGGTTGCCCGCGGTAAAGTCCAGGTAGGCCGTGGAAAACTTGGTCTGCCGCTTTTGGAAGCAATCCATCATGCCCCGCAGGCGCTCATTAATGGGGGAGAGGTCTTGCTGGCTGCCGCAGAAGATTAGAATTTCCTTGGCTCCCCTCTTAAGGACGATTTGGGCAATCAAGTGTCCGCCGCCATAATTGTCACAGCTGACCAGGGGTATTTCCCGGGAAATAGGCCGGACAGTAGGCAGCTGTCTGGTCAAGGACAGGGGCGTTTCCGGCAGGCTGGCAGTCATAGCCCAGCTGCGCCAGATTCCCCTGGACGGCTTCGTAAAATTCAGCGTAGAGCGGGTTGGTAACCGTGGGCAGGAGGACCAGGACGGTCTTGGAGCCAGCTTTATTTGGCTTGTAGTGCAGGGCCTTGGCCGCCTGGGCAATTTTAAGCTGGTTTTGGGGACTGACGGTTTGCTGGTTGAAGTAGCGGGAAACGGTGGGCACAGAAACTCCCGCCAGCTTGGCGATTTCGGTAAAGGTGACTTTCATGCGTCCTCTTTTCTAATAAAACTGCAAGAAATAATTGCTTTGATACCAGATATTATAAGGCTTTCGCTAGACTTTTTCTGCAAAAAAACAGGGGGAAATTCCAAGTCCGGCCAGGACTTTGTAAACTGGAGACAGCAAGAAAATAAAGCGCTTTAACAAAAAAGCAAAAGAGGTTTAAAAATGAAATTGCAAAACAAAGCTATGTTGATTACTTACCCGGACAGTCTTGGCCATAACTTGAAGGACCTGTCCCAGGTGATGGACCGCTACTTCTCCAAGGAGATCGGCGGGATCCACTTGCTGTCGTTCTTCCCGTCTCATGGAGACCGGGGCTTCTCACCGATGACTTATGAAAAGGTTGCTCCGGAATTCGGCACTTGGTCTGATGTAGAAAAGCTGGGTGAGCAATACTATTTGATGTTTGATTTCATGATCAACCACATCTCAGCTCACTCTGACTATTACTTGGACTTGCAAAAGAACAAGGAAAAGAGTCCTTGGCGGGACCTTTTCTTAAGCTGGGATAAGTTCTGTCCAGCCGGCCGACTCAGGCAGATGTTGATTTGATCTACAAACGCAAGGACAAGGCGCCCTTGGAAGAGCTGGAATTCGCGGACGGCAGCCGCGAGAAAATGTGGAATACTTTTGGCCCCGACCAGATTGACCTGGACGTGCGGACCGAAGTTACCAAGCGTTTTGTCAAGGAAACCCTCCAGCAGCTGGTCAAGCACCAGGCCAGCTTGATCCGGCTGGATGCCTTTGCCTACGCGGTTAAGAAACTGGACACGAGCGACTTCTTCGTTGAACCTGAAATCTGGGACCTGCTGGATGAAGTCCGCCAGGACCTGGCTGGAACAGACGCACAAATTTTACCGGAAATCCATGAACACTATAGCTTGCCGCGGAAGGTCAGCGAGCATGGCTACTTTATCTATGACTTTGCCCTGCCGATGGTTCTGCTCTATTCCCTGTATACTGGCAAGAGCCAAAGGCTGGCCGCCTGGCTGAAGCAGTGCCCGATGAAGCAGTTTACCACCCTGGACACCCATGACGGCTTGGGGGGTGACGCCAAGGACATTTTGACTGATGAGGAAATTGACTACACGATCCAGGAGCTGTACAAGATCGGGGCTAGCGTCAAGCGGAAATACTCTTCAGCTGAGTACAACAATTTGGACATTTACCAAATCAATACGACCTATTACTCAGCCCTGGGCAATGATGACCAAAAGTACTTCCTGGCCCGGCTGCTGCAAGTTTTTGCCCCGGGGATTCCGCAGATCTACTATGTTGGCCTGCTGGCCGGGGAAAACGACCTGGACCTGCTGGAACGGACCAAGGAAGGCCGGAACATCAACCGCCACTACTACAGTCTGGAAGAAATTGACCAGGAAGTTAAGCGGCCAGTTGTTGCCAAGCTTTTGAAATTGCTGGAATTTAGAAATACTGAAGCGGCCTTTGATCTGGATGGCCGGCTGGAAGTTGCTGCTCCAAGCGAGCATGATCTTAAAGCGGGTCAACTAGGCTGGGGACCGGGGAGCGGTTCTCCGGGTGGACCTGGCTGCCTTGACTTACCAGATTAGCGTCAACAGTGAGGAAATTTCCCTGTAATGGCAGCTGGAAAATTCACTGAAGAGCAACGTTAGTATCATATTTTGTTCAAATTTACTGTGTAGTATAAAAAGCATAGACGAGTTGAAAGAACTTGTCTATAACTCATATTTCTTATATTTTTCTTTCCCTGATATACACAACATACATATACGCTACCTAAGAAGCAGCTAGTCAGTAACAGCTGCTTTTTTGGTATCCAGAGATATTTTTTCATTGTCCGAAATAGCCGTTATGTTTATTTTGTAATATATATGCGTAAAGCTCTTGAAAAATGACATTAAAAGATGTTGAAAAGGATTTCACGTGAAAATGTTTATCCTTAGAGTTAGTGGTGATTGTATTAGTTGGATCTTAGGCTGAACTTGTAAACAAAGAGCCTTTTTTGGAGACGAAAGGGAAAGAAAGAGAGATGCAAGAAGACAATAATAAACGCAAGCTTGAATATATGCTTATTTGGCACGCCCTGCCATCGGATCAGTCGAAGAAAGGGAAGAGACTATAAATATGAAAAAGCTCAAAAAGATCAACTATGCGGCCTGTTGGCCGTATTTGGCGGTCGTTCTTTTTGCTGCCTATTTGGCCTACCGGCAGATGCGAACAGGTAACATCATTATCGGTTCCGATACGATTTTCCACTTCAACCGCTTCTATGAAACCGAGGAGCAAATTAGAAACGGCAACCTTAGCTGGTTCATGACCCTGTACGGGTTTAACCAGTCAGGCCGGGTAATCAACGCGCTTTACGGCCCGGCCTTTGCCTACTTGAATGGGCTGTTGCTGCTGGCGGTCAGGACCTGGTACCGATATCAAATTATCACCAGCTTCCTGGTCTTCGCGATCGGGGGCGTGGGGATGTATAGGGCCGTGCACCGCTTTAAGGTACGCGGCAGCATTGCCGTTTTGGTGACGATCATCTACATGACTATCGGCTGGCTGCCGCGCTGGCAGTCTGGCTCCAACTTCACCGGCATCGGCGCGGCCTTGATGCCTTACGGGATTTTGGTCGCTTGCGACATGTTCTATGATAAAGAGAAGCCAATCCACTGGATCAAGCTGACCATCCTGATGACGGTCGCCTTGGAAGTCCACCTGCTCACGGCGCTGATGTACATGGCCTTCCTGGTGCCAGCCTGGCTCTATGCCATCGTCAAGCGCGAAAACAAGCGGGGGATTTTGCTGAACACCTTGAAGGCGGTGCTCTTAACCATCTTCTTGACGGTCAACACCCTCTTGCCTCTGTACTGGATGTCCAAGACCAATAACTTGGCGCCAACGGCAACAATGAGGATGCTGGAAAACGCGGTCCACTTGAAACACACCACGGTGGCCTTCCACCCGTTCAGAATTCTGACCCACAACCTGCGGGCCAGCTTGACTTACTGGCTGGCCTACGCTTTTATCGTCCAGGTTATCTACGCGATCTGGACGCGCGAGGAAAGCAAGGCCAACGTCGTCGTCTCGCTTTATGGCGGCTTTTGGCTGCTTCTGGCCTCTCGCTTGGTTGAATGGGACCGGATCACTAACCACTTGCCGGCCTTGGCCCGCTTCATCCAGTTCCCATCCCGTTTCGTCTGCATCGCTTACCCCTTGCTGATCGTCGGGCTGGGTCTTTCGTTTGAGCACATCCTGCATCACAAGCAAAAGTGGGTCCAAATCGCGGCCTATGCCTCGCTCGGTCTGCTGACTTTCGCGGCAGCCGACTGTCTGGTCATCACCTTGACCTCCAATGCCTGGGCTGGCTACCAAAACAACGTTGGCCGCAGCCGGAACACCAAATTCGGCGAAGAGACCCAAAAGACCAGCTCCCGCAAGGAGAAAGGCAAGAAGAAAAAGAAGGCGATGGAAGACTACGGTGTCTATCACCCAGTCAAGCTGGATGACCGGCGCAAGCAGGCGCTGGTGGACACTAACGCGGCCACCCACGCCCATGACCTGCAAGCCTTCCTGGACATGGCCAAGAAGGCCATTCCGGACTACCTGCCGGTCTACAAGTGGGATCCAGAGCCTGACGTGCCAAGCCACTTGTACACTTACAAGTGGAAGCAGTATTATACGATGGAGAACTCCAAGATTACCGCCGCTTACCGCAAGTCCGTCATGAACCACAACCGCAATGTCAAGGTAAAGACAGTCAAGCACGGCTTGAAATTGACCTGGAAGGCCAAGAAGGGCAAGCACAAGCAGCAATTGCCAGTCATTACCTACAAGCAATCCAAGCTGACCGTCAACGGGCGGGTCTTGACCAAGTACAAGCGCAACCGGGTTGGCGCCCCAACGGTTCCCGAAAAGACCAAGGGCACCAACACCGCCTACTTGGAATTCCAGACGCCGTTCTGGATCAAGTTGGCCATCGCAGTCTCTTTGCTGGGGCAATTTGCCGCAGTCGTTTGGGGCCTGCTTTGGCGCAGAGGTTTTTTCAAGAAGAGAGAAGAAAAGAAGTAAAAACATGAAAAAGATTTCAATTATCGTGCCTTGCTACAATGAAGAAGCGGCCTTGCCCCTTTTTTATCCGGTAGCGCATGAGGTGCTGGAAAAACTGCTCGACGACTACGAGCTGATTTTTGTCAACGACGGGTCCAAGGACAAGACTTTGGAAATCTTGCGCGACTTGGCCGCTAAGGATCCCCACGTCTTTTATATTTCATTTTCAAGAAACTTCGGCAAGGAAGCTGCCATGTACGCGGGCTTTGTCAACGCCAGCGGGGACTATGTGGCCGTGATGGACGCCGACTTGCAGGACCCGCCGGCCCTTCTGCCGGAAATGATCAAGATCCTGGACTCCGGTGAATATGACAGCGTGGCCACCCGGCGGGAGGACCGGAAGGGTGAGCCGCCGGTCAGAAGCTGGTTTGCCCGCAAGTTCTACCGGATCATCAACAAGATCTCTGATGCTGACGTGGTCGACGGGGCCCGGGACTTCCGCTTGATGAAGCGGGACATGGTCGATGCGATCGTGGCGATGAGCGAATACAACCGGTTCTCCAAGGGGATTTTTGGCTGGGTTGGCTTCAAGACCTGCTGGCTCCCTTATGAGAACGTGGAAAGAGTAGCCGGGGAAAGCAAGTGGAACTTTTGGAAGCTGTTCAAGTACGCCATTGACGGGATCATCAACTTCTCCTTGGTGCCTTTGAACCTGTCTTCCTGGATGGGTTTCTTCATGACCGGGGTGTCCTTTATCATGCTGATCGTGATCGTTCTGCGCAAGTTGATCAAAGGGGACCCGGTAGCCGGCTGGGCTTCCTTGATCTGCGTGGTGATCTTCATCGGGGGTCTAGTCATGCTCAGCCTGGGCGTGATGGGGCAATACCTGGCCAAGATCTACATGGAAAGCAAGCGCCGGCCCCACTACATTTCCAGCGAATCCAATATTAAAGACGTTAAAAAGATCGACTAAGGTTGGTCTTTTTATTTTTTGTTTCTTTTTTGAAGGTTATAATTCCATAGCAATTATTCTTCGGATTATAAAGACTTTGTAGTGCCGTTATTATAACTTTTGTGTCATAATTAGTAGCACTGAAATGAAGGAGCAATTAATGAGCAGGAAGTACAAATTACGCTGGCAGGACCGCGGCATCTTGATTGCGGTTTTTATTTTATTAGCCACGATCGTCGCCTGTGTGGCGGATAGAAGCAAGCTGTATTACAAACGGGCCGAGGAAGACCGGGCCCTGCAGGTGGCAAAACTAGTGGACAGGTCTTTTGGCCCCAGCCTGGCCCAGGCGGAGAGCGTCATCCAGGAGCTGGCCCAGACAACGGTTGATGACCAGGGGCGGGTGACCAATTTCGCCAAAAGAAGCCAGGAACTATTGGGGATCGATTATGTTCAGGGAAGCTATCTGGTTTCAAAGGCGGGCAATTGGCAGGCTAATTCCGGCGTCAGCCCCGGGCTCAAGCAGGCCTACCGGCAGTTCAGGCGGGGCCAGTGCGAGAAGTATGCCGTGACTAAGAAGAGGACCGTTATGCAAGGGCCGGTTACCCTTAAGGGTGGGGAAGCCGGGCTGATTTTTTACCAGCCGGTCTTTGTCAAGGGCCAGCTCTGGGGCTTTGCCGTTGTAGTTACTAAGGCCAGGCAACTCTTAAAAGAAAGTCTGGCTAACCTGGACCAATGGGAGTACAACTACCGGCTCTTGAAGAGCCCGGTTAAAAGCAAGAAGTACAGCCTGCTGGCCAAGTCAAAGGCAGCTGTAGTCAGCCCGGTGGCCTACAGCTTTAAGCCAAGCACTTCTAGCGGGGTCTGGAAGATCTATGTTTCACCGAAAACCGGCTGGACTTATGAGGCTAAAGCCCGGAGAATGACTGCCTATGTCAGTCTGCTGGCTTTGCTAATTTTTTGCCTGAAAGTGGTCTTGGTTCTGTGTCTGGCCCATACGCGCTTTTGGAAAAAGGAGGCGACGGTTGATGCTTTGACCCAGATCAACAACCGTCTGGGCTTCGATGAAGAGCTGAAGCGGCGCTTGAAGGGGCAGGAAGATGGCAAGTTCACTCTGGCCATGGTCGACGTCGATAACTTCAAGATTTTTAACGATCTGTACGGCCACCAGGTTGGCGATATAATCTTGAAACAGGCGTCCCGGGAACTCAAGGAAGCCGTGACAGGCTGCGGCCTGGTGGGCCGGACTGGCGGGGATGAGTTTACCATCGCCCTGCTGGGCATGGACGCGGATGACTGCCAGACAGTGATCCAGCGAATTTTGACCGCAGACCATGAAATCGACTACTTTGGCCAGAAGATCAAGTACAGCCTGTCGATCGGCTACGCGGACAGCCCCCGGCAGGGGAAGAAGCTGGCCGACTTGATCAGCCGGGCGGATGAGGCCTTGTACGAGGTTAAGTTAAGCGGTAAGAGCGGGGCCCAGTACTATTCCGGGGAAACCAGCAAGCCTCTCCGCTCTCAGCTGGGCTTTACCCTGTACGATATCGTGGCAAATATTCCGGAGGCTTTGCTGATCTGCAAGCCGGAAAACTGCCGGATTCTCTTCGCTAACCAGAGGACCTTGCGACTTTTGGGCTATGATAACCTGTGGGACTTTTTTGGCCGGGTCAATACCAAGGCCTGTTATATTGTGGCCCCGCGGGACATGGACCGGGTTGAAGTCTGGCTGAAGAAATTTATGGCTGAGGCAGAAATTGGCGATGTCCACAAATTGACCTACCACGTTATCAGCCAGAGCGGGCAGGAAATCGCCGTCAAGGCCAACTTCAGCATGGTTGACAATCTCCTCTACGGGAAGCTGGTCTACCAGACCATGACAATGGCCTAAACATAAAATATAAAAAGGACATCCCGGTGATATGACCCCCGAAATTAGGACACTAATTTCGGGGGTTATTTTCATGACTAAATACACTAAAGAAATCAAACTTGCT
>NZ_AZCR01000060.1 GCF_001433875.1 Lactobacillus delbrueckii subsp. delbrueckii DSM 20074 = JCM 1012 | reverse complement strand
GGATTTTTTGTGCTCTGATCCAGTGAAAACGATTTTTCTTACTGGATCGGAACAGTGTTCAATTTGATTTTACAATCGACGTTTTCTATTTGCCTAATTTTTACTGTTATTTGTCTGCTTTCTAAGTAGAATAAAATTGTAAGCGCTTAATAAACAAAAATAACCGGACAGTCCTTTTTACGGAATCTACGCGGCAGTGACCCGGCACACGGCAACAGGCAGAAGATGAAGGTATCCCAGTAGTCCGGGCCATCCTGGCTTATACCAGAGACGCGGCCAAGATGGGCGGCTTCGTCAATAACGGAACCTTGACCCCGGGCAAGGACGCCGACTTTGTTATCTTGGACAGAGACATCTTCAGTCAAAAGGCAGATGACTTAGCCAAGGTCAAGCCGGCGTCGACTTGGATTGCGGAGAAAAGGTCTGGAGCCAGGAAAAGAAGTAAAATATTTTAGTCAATCAAAAAAAGTCTTACCTATGACGGGTAAGACTTTTTGCTTGTGGAAAATTTGTTGATAGTTTTTTAGTCAACGTCCACGCTTGGCGCGTCCTTGGTCAAGATGACGGACTTGTCCGGCTTGATGCCGAAGAATTCTTCCAAAAGCTCTTCCAAGTCGCTCATGGCTTCGTTAGCTCGCTGCGCCTGGTCAGCGTTGACTGATTCAATTACGATTACGCCCTTAGTTGAATCTTCATCAAGCATGGTTCTTTGGGCATCCCGCCAGTTGAGGCAGCGGCAAACGGCACCTTGGTCGTCATACCAGGCAACTTCCCCTTCAAGGGTCGGTTCGTCCTTGTCAGCTCCGACTGGCTGGAAGGGCAGGCCTTCGTGGACTTGGCCCAGGTGCATGGTGCCGGCCAATTTATCTTGGTCTTCGATGCCGATTGGGACACCATGAGCCAGGGAAACTGAATTGTAGACGTCAACCAATGGTGAAATCGGGTGCAAGTCCTCGCCCTTGTCGATCCGCTTCAAGAGCGCTTCGATGGAAGCGCGGACGCCTTTCTTCTTTTTGAATTGCTGGTAGGCTTGCCGCCATTCAGCAACAACTGGGTTCTTGGCAAAAGCCGCAGCACCCAGGAAGTCTTCCGCCTTGTCGCTGCCTTCTCTGAGCAGCTTGCGCCGGCGGGCCAAATTGTCATCAGTGTCATGGTTGTCGATGCCGCTGACGAGCATGATGTTTACTTGCGCGTCAGGGAAGAGTTCCCAAAAACTTAGGTCAACGGTAACTTTTCCTAACATGTTGTGCCTTCTTTCTATATAAAAGAGATAAGCTCTTTCCTTACTATCCAATGTACTACAAGCAGAAAGCTCCTTACCAGAGCTCATTGTTGCTGTCCCGCTTGACCCGGTAGCTTTCCTGAAGGAGGCCGTCAAAAAAGTGCTGCAGGGAAATCTGCCCCCGCTCCAGCTCCTTGCCGTTTTGGTGCTGCATTTCCACGTGGATGTTCTGGTATTCAAAGAGGTTGTTGGCATAGTCCAGCAGCATTTCGTTGTCCGGGTAGTCGATGCACATGGTGGCCAGGTTGACGATCCCGATGTGCAGGGTCCGGTGGATCCGCTGGTAGATGACCTTTTTCTCCCGGCTGCTGATGCCGAAGCTTTCTTCCAGGTCAATCTGGTCAAAGCTTATATCCTTGTCGACCATCAAGCGGATAATTTTCATGATGTCATAATAGCCTTTTTCTGATGCAATGCCCAAAAAGCGCAGGGTGTCGGTAACATGGTCGATCTGCTGGCGGTGGGTGTTTTGCTGGCGGCCATATGGATTGTTCAAGCTGCCGGAGAGCTCGCTAATCACCCGCATGTTACTCAAAATCTGCAGGGTTGTGCTGATAATTTTGGAAATATGGGCAATCTCTTCAGAATTGAGCTGGTGGTGGATAAAAAAATCGCAGCCGTTCTGGTAGGCAGCCGTAATCAAGGATTCTGACGGCGTATTGGCCGTCATGATCACCCGGGGCAAGATGTTGGCCTGCTTGAGCCGCCTTAAGAGAGCCAGGCCGTCAAAAGGAGCCAGGTCATAGTCGACCACCAATACGTCAACTCTGAGCTGGCGGAGATCATCGAAGGTCATTTGGGCATCAGTTGACCGGCCCACGATGATGTTTTCGAAGTTCCGCTCCAGGGCGTCACTAATTAGTTGTAAGTTCTTGGTGCTTTTGTTTGTGATATAAAAGTTCATTTTTGCATTTTCTCTTCATTTTTGAAGTAAATTGAAGTTAGCTGAGTCAATGCTTCTATTTTAACACAAAGGCAGCTTAATATAAAAAAGTGTATAAACGGGGAAAAAGTACCCAAAGGGCCGTATAAGCGGCCTTCTATTCACTTAAAAAATTCGATTATACAGTTTAGAAAAACTAATTAATGATTGCTGATTTTTTTGGTAAATCTTTTTGGTTTTTGCCGTTGTTTTCTGAAAACGATTTCTATAATAATCGTAAACAAGTGAAAAACACAAAACAATAGAAAACAGGAGGAAGCTATCATGGCTTTTAATTTACGCAACCGTAGTTACTTGACTCTCGCAGACTTTAACACTCGTGAAATGGAATACCTGCTTGACTTGGCAGAACAACTGAAGAAGGACAAGTACGCTGGTGTTGAACAACCTCGCTTGAAGGGCAAGAACATTGCTTTGATCTTCGAAAAGGACTCAACCAGAACCCGTTGTTCATTCGAAGTTGGTGCCCACGATCAAGGCGCTCACGTAACTTACCTTGGGCCAAGCGGCTCACACTTCGGCCACAAGGAATCAGTTAAGGACACTGCTCGCGTACTGGGCGGCATGTTCGATGGTATCGAATTCCGTGGCTTCTCACAAGAAGCAGCTGAAACTTTGGCTAAGTACTCCGGTGTCCCAGTTTGGAACGGTTTGACTGACGCTGACCACCCAACTCAAGTCCTGGCTGACTTCTTGACTGCTAAGGAAGTTTTGAAGAAGGAATACAAGGACATCAAGTTTGCCTTTGTTGGTGACGGTCACGACAACGTATCCAACGCTTTGATGCTGGGTGCCGCAGTTATGGGTATGGAATACCACGTTGTAACTCCTCCAGAACTGAACCCAAGTGAAGAAACTTTGGCAAAGGCTAACGCAATCGCTAAGGAAACTGGCGCCAAGATCGTTGTTTCAAACGACATTAAGGAAGGCGTTAAGGGCATGGACGTAATCTACGGCGACGTTTGGGTATCAATGGGTGAATCCGACGACAAGTGGAAGAAGCGGATCGAATTGCTTTCACCATACCAAATCACCATGGACGTTCTTAAGGCTACTGAAAACCCTAACGTTATCTTCGAACACTGCCTGCCAGCCTTCCACAACCTGGAAACTGAAGTTGGCCGTGAAGTTTACGAAAAGTTTGGCTTGAAGGAACTTGAAGTAACTGACGAAGTCTTCGAAAGCAAGCACTCAGTTGTCTTCCGTGAAGCTGAAAACAGAATGCACACTATCAAGGCTGTCATGGTTGCTACCTTGGGCGACTAATCAAGAAGAGGTGCTCTTATGTCAAAAGTTGTTGTAGCATTGGGCGGTAACGCCCTCGGCAAGTCACCAGCCGAACAATTGGAATTGGTTAAGAACACAGCTTCCTCACTGATCGGTTTGATCAGCGCCGGCAACGAAGTAGTTATCAGCCACGGCAATGGCCCGCAAGTTGGCCAAATCAACCTAGGCATGAGCTACGCTGCTGAACACGGCCAAAGCGCTGCCTTCCCATTCCCTGAATGCGGGGCAATGAGCCAGGGCTACATTGGCTATCATCTGCAGCAAAGCCTGCAAAACGAACTCCGCAAGCGCGGCATGACCAAGGATGTGGCAACCATCGTAACGCAGATCGTTGTTGACCCGGCTGACACCGCCTTCCAAAACCCAACTAAGCCGATTGGGGCCTTCTACACTAAGGAAGAAGCCGACTCAATCGCCGAAGACAAGGGCTACATCTTCAAGGAAGACGCTGGCCGCGGCTGGCGACAGGTTGTTCCTTCACCGACTCCAAAGAGAATCGTTGAATTGAACAGCATCAAGACCTTGATTGAAGCAAATGAACTCGTTATCGCCGGTGGTGGCGGCGGGGTGCCTGTAGTTGAGACCGAAGAAGGGCTCAAGGGCGTGCCAGCTGTTATCGACAAGGACCGCTCCAGCGCATTGTTGGCAGACAATGTTGGCGCGGACAAGCTGATCATTTTGACCGCTGTTGACTACGTAGCAATTAACTTCAACAAGCCAGACCAAAAGAACTTGGAAGACATCTCTGTTGAAGAAGCCAAGAAGTACATTGACGAAGGTCAATTCGCGGCCGGCAGCATGTTTCCTAAGGTTCAAGCCTGCATGTCATTCGTTGAAGGCCACCCGGAAAGAGAAGCCATCATTACTTCTCTGTCAGGCTTAGACGCTGCTCTTGCTGGACAGTTGGGGACTGTTATCCACGCATAAGCTTGTTAGCTCATCGACCGTTTTAAATTTTAGTATGAAAATCTCTCTTTAAAAATTACGAACGACTAGTTAGTTAAGTCGTTAGTAGGTTGACTTGACGATTTATAACCACACAAATCATTAGGATATTAGGTAAATTAGCAATTATAGGAGTGTAAAGATCTTGATAAGTCCTATTCATGTAACTACAGAAATTGGTAAGTTGAAGACAGTTATGCTGCACAGTCCAGGGCGCGAAATCGAAAACATCACGCCGGATTCAATGGAACGTCTCTTGTTTGACGACATTCCATACCTGCCAATCGCCCAGGAAGAACACGACTTCTTCGCACAAACTCTGCGCGACAATGGTGCCGAAGTTATCTACACCGAAGACCTGGCTGCTGAAGCTTTGGCAGACGAAGCTGTCAGAAACGAATTCATTGAAAGACAAGTTGTTGAAGCTGGCTTTGTTGCCGGCGTAACCCATGACGCCTTGGTTGAATATTTGAAGGCTCAGACTCCAGCTGAACTGGTAACCAGAATCTACGAAGGTATCCGCAAAGACGACCTGGAATTGACTAGCCTTGACTTGGCTGCAGTGTCCGAAAACACTGAATGGCCATTCTTGATGGATCCACTTCCAAACGCTTACTTCACCCGTGACCCGCAAGCTTCAATCGGCGACGGGATGTCAGTCAACAAGATGACTTTCCCAGCTCGTCAGCGTGAATCAATGATCACTGAATACATCTTGAAGTACAACGCTCGCTTTGCAGGCAAGGTTAAGGTATGGCGTGACAGAAACCACGCAAGCCACATCGAAGGTGGTGACGAACTGGTACTGAGCGACCACGTAGTAGCAATCGGTATTTCACAACGGACTACTGCTGACGCAATTCAAGACATCGCTAAGAGCTTGTTCGCAAACTCTGACTACGACACTGTAATTGCCATCTCAATTCCGCACAACCACGCTATGATGCACCTTGACACGGTGTTCACCATGATCAACTACGACCAATTCACTGTTCACCCGGACATCTTGACTGAAGATGGCAAGGTTGACAACTGGGTACTGCACCCAGGCAAGGATGGCGAAGTAACCTTCGAACACCACACTGACATCAAGGAAATGCTGAAGAAGGCACTGGGCAAGTCAGAAATCGACTTGATCCCAACTGGTAACGGTGACCCAATCGTAGCTCCGCGTGAACAATGGAACGACGGTTCAAACACTTTGGCAATCGCTCCAGGTGAAGTTGTAACTTACAACAGAAACTACGTCTCCAACGCTTTGCTGAGAGAACACGGGATTCTCGTTCACGAAGTTCGCTCAAGCGAATTGTCAAGAGGCCGTGGTGGTCCACGTTGCATGTCTTGCCCAATTGTTCGTGAAGACATCTAATTGGTTTTAAGATCCTAAAATCGCGGAGCTGGTCTATCGCTCAAGGGTTTAGACTATCTCCGCCTTTTTAGGTGGAAAGAGTATTTGGGAGGTAAAATCATGGAAGAGAAAGTAAACAAAAACGGGATAGGCCTTGTCGGCCTGACCGCTTTGATCGTCAGTTCCTCCATTGGGACTGGGATCTTCGGCATTACCAGTTCCATTGCCCAATCTGCCGCTCCAGGGCCCGCGATTTTGTCCTGGCTGCTGGTCGGTTTTGGTTTCTTGATGCTTGTTCTGTCATTGAACAATTTGACTGAGAAGAGATCCGATCTTAAGGGTGGTATCTTCGCTTACGCCGGGGCTGGCTATGGCCCTCTGGGCGAATTCATTTCCGGCTGGGCCTACTGGCTGAGTGCCTGGCTGGGCAACCTGGCCTTTGCGGCTATGCTGATGAGCGCGATCGGGACCTTTATTCCGGTCTTCAAGGGCGGTTCAAATCTGCCTTCAATCATCGTGGCTATCATCTTCTGCTGGGCCTTGACCTTCTTGGTTAACAACGGTGTTGAAAGTGCCTCATTCGTTAACACGATCGGTACTTTCTGCAAGGTTGTGCCATTGATTATGTTTGTAATCATTTGCATCGTTTCCTTCAAGGGCGGGATGTTCACCGCTGACTTCTGGGGCAGAGTTGCCAACAACCTGTCCAAGGGGACCACTACTGGCGGCCTTTGGCCACAGATGAAGGGGACTTTGATGACCCTGATCTGGGTATTTATCGGTGTTGAAGGGGCCTCAGTCATGGGGTCACGTGCCAAGAGCCTGAATGAAGCGCAACAAGCAACCATGCTTGGTTTCGTCATGCTTTTGGTCTTCTACATGATGATTTCAATCCTGCCATACGGCTCACTTACCCGGGCCCAATTGGCCAGCGCTGCACAACCAGCTTTGGGTAACGACTTGAAGATGATCGTCGGCGACTGGGGCATGATGATCATCAACATTGGTTTGATCATTTCCACTATCGTTTCCTGGCTGTCATGGACCATGCTGCCAGCAGAAACCATGCTTTTGATCGCTGAAGACGGTGCTGCTCCTAAGTTCTGGGGCAAGCTGAACAGCAAGAAGGCGCCAACCAACGCCCTGTTCACTACTGCTATCCTGCAGACCATTTTCCTCTTCTCCTTGCTCTTCACTGACAAGGCTTACGAATTCTGTTACACTTTGGCTTCAAGTGCCATCTTGTTCTCATACCTGTTTGTCGGCTTGTACCAAATGAAGTTCAGCCGTGAACACAAGGAATGGACTCAATGGACCTACGGCTTATTGGCAGCCCTCTTCCAATTCATGTGCATGATTTTGGCTGGCTGGCAATCAGTCTTGGCTGTTTCCTTGAGTTACATCCCAGGCCTGATCGTTTATTACCAAGGCGTCCGTGAACAAGGCAGAAAGCTCAACAAGAACGAAAAGATCACCTTTATCTTTATTGCAATTCTCTGCGTTCTGTCTATCGTACTGATTGCCAACAAGAAGATCAACATTATGTAATGATTTTAAAATCTTTCCCAAAACAGCGGTTTTACGCTGTTCTTTTGTGTTTCGCCTTGCTTTTTCAAAATAAAAAAGGCAAAAAAGACTTGCATTCCTGGCTGAATACGATATACTAATATTTGTGCTTACGGCCTATGCCGTAAACTAGTCATATGGAGGATTAGCTCAGCTGGGAGAGCATCTGCCTTACAAGCAGAGGGTCACAGGTTCGAGCCCTGTATCCTCCATCGAGTCGTTAGCTCAGTCGGTAGAGCATCTGACTTTTAATCAGAGGGTCGAGGGTTCAAGTCCCTCACGACTCATGGCCCCGATTTGCGGGTGTGGCGGAATTGGCAGACGCGCTAGATTTAGGTTCTAGTGTTTTCGGACGTGCGGGTTCAAGTCCCGCCACCCGTATTTTATATCACGCCGATTTAGCTCAGTTGGTAGAGCACCTGTCTTGTAAACAGGGGGTCGTACGTTCAAGTCGTATAATCGGCATTGTGCGGAAGTAGTTCAGTGGTAGAACATCACCTTGCCATGGTGGGGGTCGCGGGTTCGAATCCCGTCTTCCGCTTTTTATAATATATATGCCGGAGTGGCGGAATTGGCAGACGCACAGGACTTAAAATCCTGCGGTTGGTTTCAACCGTACCGGTTCGACCCCGGTCTTCGGCATGCATGCACCCATAGCGCAACTGGATAGAGTGTCTGACTACGAATCAGAAGGTTGTAGGTTCAAGTCCTACTGGGTGCATAAACCCGGGAAGTGGCTCAGTTTGGTAGAGCACCTGGTTTGGGACCAGGGGGTCGCAGGTTCAAATCCTGTCTTCCCGATTTGTAATTTAATATTTTCCATATTGGTTACAGTATGGCGGTGTAGCTCAGCTGGCTAGAGCGTCCGGTTCATACCCGGGAGGTCGAGGGTTCGATCCCCCCCGCCGCTATTTTGTAAACTTGGACCTTTAGCTCAGTCGGTTAGAGCAGACGGCTCATAACCGTCCTGTCGTAGGTTCGAGTCCTGCAAGGTCCATTTTTTATTATCGCGGGATGGAGCAGTCTGGTAGCTCGTCGGGCTCATAACCCGAAGGTCGTTGGTTCAAATCCAGCTCCCGCAATTGCTTTTTAATAAGCTGGCTCGGTAGCTCAGTTGGTAGAGCAATGGATTGAAGCTCCATGTGTCGGCGGTTCGATTCCGTCCCGCGCCATAAATTGAATATTTGCGGGTATAGTTTAGTGGTAAAACCACAGCCTTCCAAGCTGTTGTCGCGAGTTCGATTCTCGTTACCCGCTTATGGGCCTGTAGCTCAGCTGGTTAGAGCGCACGCTTGATAAGCGTGAGGTCGATGGTTCAAGTCCATCCAGGCCCATTGGAGTAATACTCAAGTGGCTAAAGAGGCGCCCTTGCTAAGGGTGTAGGCCGGGAAACTGGCGCGAGAGTTCGAATCTCTCTTACTCCGCTTGATAAAGAGCTGTTCCGCAGCTCTTTTTTTGTGCCTTAAAGCTGCTTAACTCTAAAAGTAAGAAGGAGAGAGGGCAGAAGCAGGAGAAAAGGCAAAAAAGTAGCTCTTTTTTCTAAAAAAGACTTGCCAAAGACAGGATTTTTCTGTATTCTAGTATTTGTTGACACGCGAGCGTCGGCGCAAGTGGCCTTTGAAAAGATTGAGAAAGCCGCTTGACAAGATGAGTTTAAGCGAGTATCATCTTAAGAGTGCTTACGCGGCCCGTTGGTCAAGTGGTTAAGACACCGCCCTTTCACGGCGGTAACATGGGTTCAAATCCCGTACGGGTCATTGCCGGAA
>NZ_AZCR01000006.1 GCF_001433875.1 Lactobacillus delbrueckii subsp. delbrueckii DSM 20074 = JCM 1012 | reverse complement strand
TTGACCGCATTTACCGGCGTAGATAGTCAAAATCTACCAGATGTTATGGTAAGTGTTCAATTTATTCTTGCAATTGGCGATAGAAAGATGAGGAAACAAGATGAACAAGACTGAACTTGTCTCAGTTGTAAGTGAAAAGACTGAATTCAGCAAGAAGGAATCTGCTCAAATCGTTGACGCTTTGTTTGCATCAATCGAAGAAGCACTTGCTAAGGGCGAAAAGGTACAATTGATCGGCTTTGGGACTTTTGAAGTTCGTGAACGCGCTGCTCGGAAGGGCCGCAACCCGCAAACTTGCGCTGAAATCGAAATCCCTGCAAGCAAGTTTCCAGCCTTCAAGCCAGGCAAGGCCCTGAAGGATGCCGTTAAGTAAGCTTGACCACTCCTAAATGACCATCGGTTGATTCCGGTGGTCTTTTTTTGCGGAAAAATCCTGTAATTAAAATGTAACACAGCTTCCCTTGTTTTTAATAAATATTAGGGCTAACATAATTCGTAGTTATGCGTATGATGAGAAAGAGAAGAGCAAATTGAATTTTAAAGATTTCTTTTTGAAAAAATCCGCGAAAACTGCCGGCAAGCTGGCTTTAGCTGCCAGCCTCCTGCTTTCAGCTTTGGCGCCAGCTACGGTCAAGGCGGAAGCGACCAAAAGCGACGTCAACCGGGTAATGAGGGACAACCACCTGGCCGGGTCAGTTCTTTTAGTCCAAAACGGCAGCGTCAAGACCGTCAACTACGGCTATGCCTGGTTTGGCCGGCGGATGAAGAACGGGTCTTATAACGTGACTTATCCGGCTGCTTCTCTGCAAAAGGTGGTAACCGGAGCCATGCTGGTACAGATTATGAACGAAAAGAATCATACCAAGCAGCAATTCAGCCAGTACACCAAGATCTCCCGCTGGTACCCCAAGCTGAAGAATGCCCGCTACGTGACGGTCGGCAACCTCTTGACTCACACTAGCGGCTACCGGGAGGTTGGCTCAGAAAGCAACCAGAATCTGTCGGAAGATAAGGCCATCAACTGGGTGACCCAGAAGATCAACGGCAGCTGGCAGTACCAGATTGGCAGCTTCAACTACAGCGACACTAACTACATCTTGCTGGTCGGCATCATCCGCAAATTGACCGACCACTCCTACGCCTACAACTTTAAGCACCGGATCGTCCAGCCGCTGGGTTTAACCAGCACCAGCCTCAGACATGACATCCCTTGGACCCGGAGCCAGGCGGTATCCTACGCTTATCTTTGGCAGAGAAAGTACCAAAGACCGGTTTCTCTGCCTAAGTCCGTGGCTTCCCAGATCCCAGGTGCTGGCAATATGTGCACCACGCCAATTGAATATTATGAGATCATGCTGGCCTTGCAGAACGGGGCAATTTTGAACCAAAGCGACTTTAAATACCTGACCCACCTCAAGGCCAGAAAGACCACCTATAGCGGCGGCATGTACATGAAGCGGGGCGGCAAGGTCAAGTCTGCCTTTGGCACGATTGGGGATGAGCACTACGGGAATTACGTCCAGCTGACGGCGGACAACAGAAACGGGATCATCATGTTCGTCAATGAGCGCAGCCAGACTGAACAGCAGCTCAAGGGCCTGGCCTTCGGCCTCTTGCAGAAGATCCAGCTGGGAACCTTCAGTTTGAATTAGTGAGTATTTTTTTAATTCTTTAAATTTATAATAACTTTTCCCTTTTCCCTGGAAAAGGACTTATAATGTTTATATGTATTCTAGGAGGGAAAAGCAGACTTGTTCAAAAAAGGTAAGAAATTAATCGTTGCCCTGCTTGTCTTAGTGGCCGCTTTGGCGTTTTGGCCAGAAGAAACCGCCCCTGATCTGGTAACGGCGGCCGATATGCATGTTTTTGTCGAGAAGCTTTTTAAGAAGAAGCATGTGACCGGCAGCGTGGCTATAGTGCAAAACGGGCATGTCCAGGTCGTTAACTACGGCTTGGCTAATGCTAAGCAGAAGGTCAAGAACGGGGCCAGCCAGGTCGTCTACCCGGCCGCTTCCATGCAAAAGGAAGTAACCGGGGCCATGATCATGCAGCTGATGGAAGAAAAGAAGGGGAGTTCAAGTGCTTTTAGCCAAAACACGAAGATCTCCCGCTGGTACCCGGCCTTGCGGAATGCCAAGAAAATCAGCGTGGGCAACTTGCTTTCCCACACTTCAGGCTTGCAGATTCCGGAAGTCGAAGCCGACCGCCATATCAACTACAGTGAAGACCAGGCAGTAAACTGGATTGTGAACCGGGCCAACCAATTGCCGCAGGACAAGGTGGGGAGCTACCACTACAGCGACGTCAATTATGTTTTGCTGGCAGGCATCATCAAGAAGGTGAGCCATAAGTCATACGCCTGGAACTTTAAGAAGCGGGTGGTCCAGCGGCTGGGCCTCAAGTCAACTTATGTAAGCAGCCAGCTGCCTAAGAATAAGATGCTGGCTGTATCTTACGCCTATAAGCATGGCAAGAACTACCAGCAGGCGGCAACTTTGGAAAAGACACGGTTGTCTCAGCTGGTTGGGGCCGGGAACATGCTGACGACAGCCAGCGACTACTATCTTATCCAAGAAGCTTTGGGGACAGGGCAGTTCCTGTCGCCGAGCGCCTTTCACAAGCTGACCCACCTCAAGAGCAAGATCAACCAATATAGCGGCGGGGTTTACCTCAAGAAGGGGGAAAAGGTCAAGCTGGCCTACGGGGCAATTGGCAGCGCCCACTATGCTGCTTACTTTCAGCTGACAGCTGACAACAAGAACGGGATTATCCTGCTTCTCAACCAGCGCAGCTTTGGTGAAGACAAGGTCAAGGATGTTGGCTACCAGATCTTGAAAAAGATCAGGTTTGCTACTTTCTCTAAGAATTAAGCAAAGTAACAAAGAAACAAAGTAAGAAATAGACAATAAATTGCAAGATAAAAAGGCAGATCTCCGGATCTGCCTTTTTTGTCGTTAATTGCTGGTTAATTCTGAAATGTTACAGAGCTTTTTAAAAGCTTAGAGAGAATAATCGTCCTGCAGGGTCTGGACCCGGACCAGGGCGTCTTTGATCCGCTCTTTTGGCAATTCACCGCTCTCTGCGGCTGCTTCCAAAATTGGCAAGTTTTCCAATTTGCCGCCTAAAAGGAGGTCGGCTCCGGCCTTTAGGGCCAAAAGTTCCGGGCAGCTGCTCTCTCTCGCCGCCGCCATAGCTAAGTCGTCGGTGATGGCCACGCCGAAATAATGAAGGTCCTCCTTGAGCAGGCGGTAGATTTCCGGGGAGAGGGAAGCAGGGCCAGGGCTATAGCAGGCAACTTCCAAGTGAGCTACCATGATAGTCGGCACGCCCGCCGCGATCGCAGCTTTAAAAGGTAAAAGATCCAGCTGGGCTTCCTTAAGGCTTCTAAGGTCTTTAGCCGGAGCCTGGTGGGTGTCGCCGGCATCCCCGTAGCCAGGAAAATGCTTGGCGCAGGAGGCGACTCCCAGCTGCCGGTAGAGCTTGATAAAGGCCGCGATTGCCGGCCCGGTTTCCTCAGCTCCTGCTTGCAGGGTCCGGCTGTAGATGAAACTGGCCGGATCAAGCGAAAGATCAGCCACCGGAGCAAAGTTCAAGTTGATGCCTAAATCTTTTAATTCCAGGGCCGTCTTTTGGTTTTCTGCTAAGAAAAAGTCAGCCCCCTTTTTCAAAAGTTCAGCCTGACTGGGGTAAGACCGGTTTGGGTGAAGAGCGGACAAGCGGCTGACTAAGCCGCCTTCCTGGTCAATGGCGAGCAGCAAACCTGGCCGGGCCTGCCGGTAAATCGCCAGCCGCTCTTTAACAGCCTTTTCGCTTAGGCCCGCCAGGTCTTTGGCAAAGAGTAGGAGGCCGGCTGGCTGGTACTGCTCCAAAAGTCGGAGGTTTTCAATAAAATCGCCAGTGCTGTCGATTAGGAAAAGGCTGGCCAGTTTTTGACTAAGTGAAGGCATGATGCACCTGCTTTCTAAAGTTAAAACAAAATGGATATTTTGTGGGTTTTACAAAGTCTCTATAAATGATATTATTGGCTCTTTTTTACCCGCAAGCAAGGCAAAAGGGTTAAAAATATGCAAAAAAGCCCTGGCGATTGCCAGTGCTTCTTGCCATCGAGATGGAGGTTTGTGTGTTGTGAAAAAATAAGAAATTTAATGCAATGTAATGCTGGCTAAAGCGGTAGACCAGCAATTAGATAGAATTCAAATTCAAGGAAAAAAGGGAAGTCACGAATTCTTAATTGTGCCGCTGGTGGGCAGGAACTACTGCCAGTTGGCGGCGGGGCCGTCTGTAGCGGTTAAAGGCAAACAGGGCCAATGAAATCGTGAGTAATTTGGTAAACAGTTTCAGCATAGTTTTTGCCTCCTTTGCTTAGTCGCAAGTTCTTCTGAACTTGTACTGTAAGGATAACCAGCAAGCGTGGCTATTTGATGAACTGCTTGCTAAAAAAGACTGTGGAAAAGCTAAAGAAAAACTAAAATGCAGGTCCGCAAAGGACCTGCATTTCTTACTGCGATCAACTTGTTTGCATTTTGCTTGAAGTCAGACTTGGTCACGTACTTGCCAACACCGATAATGTAGTACTTCTTGCCCTTGATCGATACGGCGCTGCCGTAAGTCTGCTTCAAGGTCCGGGTCATCCCGTCAACGTTGGAAGCAGAGATGAAGGAGTTGTAGTCAGTTTGGTAGTACTTCTTATTCTTTATCGTCGTCCGGCCAAAAGTCAGGATCTTCTTGCCTTCAGCCACAGAATAAGTGGTCTTCTTCAAGTTCTTGCTGTAAACGGCTGAACTGTGCATGACCGTGATGTAGCGGCCGTCGACGTCGGCAGACTAAACATGTTAGCGGTCTTGGAGATCTTGTAGTACTTGACGCTGCCCCGGGCTGCTGTATGTGCTAATGGTCTTATTGCCGTTCCTGTTGTAAACAGCCGCGGTCCGCTTGACGACTTTCTTTGCTGTTTCTGAAGCTTCAGTAACCGTCTCATAGGCTGAACTTGGCAAGTCACCGAAAGTGATATTGCAGTATGACGGATCACCGCTGATATTAATGCTTGCGTTTTGCAGACCGTTCTTGTAGACAGAGTCGTCGAAAGTTTATTATCATCCTTATTTAATTAAAAAACAATAGAGCGCTTACTGAAATCTTGGTAAAAAGTGGCTATTAATTGAGCAGGCAGGCGAATGGTGATAAAATCAAGCTAGAAAGTGAATATTGACATAAGGAATCAGTGATCTGCTGTTTTACTTCTGAAGAAAGTAAGGGGGCATGGCAATGACGAAGAGCAAAGCCAGTAAGGCTTACCGGCGCGCCCGCCGCAGCCGTCTGCTGGCTTGTCCCAGCGGCAAGCGGGCCTTTAAGACGAAGTTTGATGCCGACTTGTTTCTTTACCAGGAAGAGGTGACCGTTCACCTGCGTGAAATCAACCATGAGCACTGGCGGCAGATGCCGATTCGGGCTTACCGGTGTCCTTATTGCAAGAATTATCATGTAACCTCAATGTCGCTGGAGCGCTATGAGCAGCTGCACGGCAGGACAAGGGAGCGGACCTGATGGCCCGCTTTTTTCTTGCTTTTTGCTAAAATGTAAGTAAACGACTGGAGGAAAAAATGAGCCGACTCAATTCTTATTTCTACGATATCGAATCTTTGACCAACGCCTTTACCTTGTCCTGCTACCGGCCAGACGACCAGCGGGTTGACATCTATTACCTAGTTGATGATCCGGCCTTAAATGACAAAGACAGCCTGGACTTTAAGAAGTCTGCTGCCCGGCGGATCCGGGAGAAGAACCAGAACTTTAAAGGGGAGATCTACTACTACAATCTCTGCTCAAGTGCAGCTTCCGCCCGTCTGGCCCAGACCTTTGGGGTTTCAGATGCCCAATACGTCAATGATCCCCAAGCCCCGTCCTCTTTCCCTGGCCAGTTCCGCCCGGTCTGCGACACTGACGCCGGCTACCAGGAAGAAGAAGCGCCCTACCTGATGGGCTACAATTCCAGCAACTACGACTTGACCATGCTGGCCTACTACTTTACTAGAGCCTGGCAGCCTGGCGAAAGCGGCAAGCGGGACCGCTTTTCAGCCGTGACGGCCAGGGAGATGCGGGACTTTAACGATGAGCTCTTCAGCCGCTATATGGGCAACATGCGCCTGCGCCTTTGGCAGGACAAGACCATGGGTTTAGTTGCCAAAAACTTCCAGATGTCCGGCCGCCATATCGACGTGGCCCAGCTCAATGAGCGGCAAAGACGGGTTGGCCTCAAGCGCCTTTTGGGGATGCTGGGCTGGCAGATTCTGGAAAGTGACAAATTAAAGCCTGGCCAGGACTATTTGACCAGTCCTGAAGAACTGGCAGATCTCATCGCCTACAACGTTTCTGACGTGGTCAATTTAAAGGAGCTTTTCTGCCATCCTTACTACCAGGGCCAGTTTATTTTGAAAAAGGGCCTCTTGGGCCAGTACCCGGACTTGATCTATCAAGAAGACGGGGACAGCTACCAGGCGAAAATCGGCCCGGCCTTTGTCAGAAAAGACCGCTTGACCATCGATTCTTCTTCTGCTAATTTTGCCCGCCGGACCATCTGCCCATACGGCCGCTTAAAAGACGACCGGGCTGTTTCCTTCTTGTACCCGGCGGCCAGCGTGGCGGAAAAAACGGGCGAAAAGCAGAGAGACATCCTGGAAGAAAGCCGGGACTTTTTCTACAAGCTCTTTGAGGACGAAAACTTACGCAAGAAGTTCGACCGGGTTTATGACTACTACAAGCAGTTTGCCGGCAAGAACTTCAATCCTTCAAAAGAATACCGGGAAGATTACGGCGACCAGGCCCTGCCGGTCAGCGACTTAAGTGATGTCGAAAACGAAGATACCAACCTTTTCTACTACCAAAAGGACGGCCAGCCATCGACTTGCTACATTACTTTTTCCGTCGGCGGCCTGCATGGGTCAGAATATAACCGTGACCTTTATTTAAAAGACCATGCCCTTTGGGAGAAAAAGCAGGCTGACCTGGCTTATGTGCAAAAGCTTTATCCAGACCCTTTGGACTTGCGTAAGGCCAGGGAAGTTACCCTGCCAGACGGCCGGGTGGAAAAGTACCAGACTTTTCTGACTGCCAAAGCAACGATCAAGCTGATGGAGCAGACGGATCCAGCCGACCGGGGGCAGTTTTGGCGGGACTTCAGTCAAGATGAACCAACCGTTTTCAAAAAGCAGGGGAGCCGGGTCCGACTGGATGACCGCTATGCCTTTACTTCAAGCGACCTGACCAACCACGAGGACTTTACTTCCTACTATCCAAACATGCTCCGGCGCTTGAATGCTTTTTACAATGACCGCTTAGGTGAAGACCGGTATACGGCGATCTTTGAAAGAAAGCAGGAATTGGACAAAAAGCGGACTGATCCCCAATACAGCGACGAAGAGCGGCGGATGTTCAACATTGAAAGAGAAGGGACCAAGCTGATCTTAAACTCAGCTACCGGGGCTGCTGACCCAAGAGAGGGGCAAGTGCCGTCCTCTATTAGAATGAACAACCGGATCCGGTCCATGCGGATCATCGGACAGCTCTTCACTTATATGATCGGCCAGGCCCAGACCTATGCCGGAGCCCGGATCGTGTCAACCAACACTGATGGCCTTTACTCAGTTTTGGACGCGGACTTAAACCGGAAGATCTTGGCTAAAGAAGCTGCTGAAATCGGGGTGGAAATCGTCCCGGAAGAACTCTACCTGGTTTCAAAAGACTCCAACAACCGCCTGGAAGCCAGCCCGGACTTGACCAAGATCCTGTCTGCCTCAGGCAGCCTGGCCTGCCGGAAGGACACCAGCCCGACCAAGTCCCTGGCCCACCCGGCCATCATCGACTGGGCCCTAAGCCGCTACCTGCTGGAAAAAAGAACAGACCTGGCAGCGCCTTTTGACCGGGATCTGGGCCGGCAGATTCTGGCGGAAGCTGAGGAAGCCTTCCCAGACCCGGCCCACCGGCTCAGAATGTTCCAAAACGTCCTCTCAGCCAACCACAGCAAGGAGCGGGCTAACTGCATTTTCGGCCGGGGGGATGCCGGCCAGCTCTTAATCTTGCAGCGCTACAACCGGGTCTTTATCTATCAAGACGGCCTGCCGAAGACGGTTCACCTTTATTCCGCCGCGGCTAAAAAGCTGACCCCGGCCATGCTGAACAAGCGCAAGAAAAGCGGGGAGGCCGTGATCCAGCATGACCAAGAAGCCTTGTCCGTCCTTAAGGCTAACGGCCTGGGCAACTTGGCAAAAGGCCGGGAGGCTACGGTCCAGAAAATTCCTAATCTGTCACCTGACTGGTTCATGCACGTGGAAAACCGGGCCGTCAACTTACTTCAAGCTGAAGAGCAGGAAGCAATTTTGCATTCGCTTGACTATGACAAGTACCTGGACCTGGTGGCCAGCGCTTATGAAAATAACTGGCGGAATTTGACTACAACCGGGCCAGTCTTATAAAATGGTTAGCGATGCTTTTTTACCAGAATAAAAAATAGAAACAGAAAAGAACAATAGAATAGAAAAAGACTACCATACGGAGAGAAGAAAAATGAGCAAACAAATCATGGATGAAGCGGGGATCCGCCGGGCTCTGACCAGAATGAGCTACGAAATCGTGGAAAGAAACCAGGGGACGGAAAACCTGGTCTTAATCGGGATCAAGACCCGGGGCTGGTACCTGGCCAAGAGAATCGGTGATCGCCTGGCCAAGATTGAAGACAGCCAGCTGCCAGTCTTGTCTTTAGACATCTCCGCCTACCGGGACGACCTCAGCCAGGAGGAAAAGGCCAAGGCCATTGCCAGCTTTGACACTTCCTTTGACTTGACTGGCAAGACGGTCATCCTGGTTGACGACGTCCTTTACACTGGCCGGACCATCCGGGCAGCTCTTGACGCCATCATGGACCAGGGCCGGCCAGACAAGATCGCTCTGGCGGTCTTGATCGACCGGGGCCACCGGGAACTGCCGATCCGGCCGGACTTTATCGGTAAGAACATCCCAACCGCGGCCAGCGAGGACGTCCAGGTCCAGGTCAGCGAAATCGACGGTACTGACGCCGTAAAGATCAGCGAGGCATAAGATGGCTGAACAATACTTTACTGAAAATCCCACGGTTGACCATGATGAGCACCATGTCAACTACCACCTTAATGGCATTAACTTAAACCTGACCACGGACGCCGGCGTTTTTTCCAAAAACCGGGTCGACTACGGCAGCGGGGTCTTGATTGAGCAGATGCTGGACCAGGAGCTGCCAGGCGGCAATATTCTGGATGTCGGCTGCGGCTATGGCCCGATCGGTCTTTTCGCCGCTAAAAAGTGGCCCGGCCGCCAGGTCGACATGGTTGACGTTAATGAACGGGCCATGGACCTGGCCAGAAGAAACGCGGCGGCCAACGGGGCAGGCAACGTTAATATTTTTGCCTCAGACCGCTATCAAGAAGTTTCCGGCCAATATGCCATGATCGTGACCAATCCGCCGATCCGGGCCGGCAAAGCCATCTGGTCCAGCATTTTGTCAGAAGCTAAGGACCACTTAATTGATGGCGGGATTTTGCTGGTCGTCATCCAGAAAAAGCAGGGGGCACCGAGCGCGAAGAAGCTGATGGCAGCCAGCCTGGGCAACTGCGAAATCTTGACCCGGGACAAGGGCTACTACATTTTAAAGAGCGTGAAGAAATAATGTATTCAAGCGAAGAAAAAAAGACCTACATGGAGGCCGCCTTTGCGGAAGCAGAAAAGGCCCGCCGGCAAGACGAGGTTCCCATCGGGGCCGTTGTCGTGGGGCCAGACGGGCAGATTATCGGCCGGGGCTACAACCGGCGGGAGCTGGATGAAGACGGGACAGCCCATGCCGAAATTCTGGCTATTAAAGAAGCCTGCCAAAAGCTAGACTCCTGGCGCCTGATCGACTGCAGCCTGTTTGTCACCCTGGAGCCTTGCGCCATGTGTGCCGGAGCCATTATCAACTCCCGGATCAAGGAAGTCTACTTTGCGGCCATGGACCCCAAAGCTGGCGCCGCCGGCAGCGTGGTCGACCTCTTCAGCGTGGAAAAATTCAACCACCATCCCGAGGTCATCCGGGGTCTTTACAAGGAGCAAGGGGCCCTGCTTTTGAAAGATTTCTTCCGGGAAATCCGCCGCAAGCAAAAATTAGCAAAAAAAGCCCAGGAAAATTGCCAAAAGGATTAGTTTAGGTTACAATATGTATTGGGCAATGTTCGACCTCCGAAGCGTGTCAGGACCGGAAGGTAGCAGCACTAAGGTCGCTTGGACATGTGCCCTTTATTTAGCAATTAACAGGCTCTTAGCTCTTCGGGGCTAGGAGCTTTTTCATTACGGGGAGAATGTATGGCTTATCAAGCTTTGTATCGCAAATGGCGCCCGCGCACCTTTGATGATGTGGTCGGGCAGGAAGCCATTACCGATACCCTCAAGAATTCACTTATCCGGGGCAAGGTCTCGCATGCCTTTCTTTTTGCCGGCCCGCGGGGGACGGGGAAGACCTCATGCGCCAAGATTTTTGCCAAGGCCTTGAACTGTTTAAACCTGCAAGAGGGCGAACCTTGCAACGAATGCAGCAACTGCCTGGCCGCCGACCAGGGGGCAATGCCGGACATAATTGAAATGGACGCGGCCTCAAACAACAGCGTTGACGAAATCCGCGACCTTTTAGACAAGGTCCACTACGCCCCAACTGAAGGCAAGTACAAGGTTTACATCATCGACGAAGTACACATGCTGTCGATTTCAGCCTTCAATGCCCTTTTAAAGACTTTGGAAGAACCGCCGGCCAGCGTCGTCTTTATTTTGGCGACGACTGAACTGCAGAAGGTGCCGGCCACCATCATTTCCAGAACCCAGCGCTACAACTTCAAGCGCTTCTCAAATGAGGCCATGGTCCAGCGGATGGAATACATCCTGGGCCAGGAAGGGGTCGAATATGAGGACAAGGCCTTAAAGGTCATCGCGCAAGTCGCTGACGGGGGGATGCGGGATGCCTTGAGTATTTTGGACCAGCTCCTTTCTTTTGAAAAAAGCAGTGTCCGCTACGAGGACGCCCTGGAAGTCACCGGCTTCGCCGCCCAGGAGCAAGTGGAAAAGCTTCTTTTGGCCCTCTTAAACGGGGACAGCCAGACGGCCCTGGATTTAGCTAAGTCTGCCATCCAGGACGGGGCCAGCGCCCAAAACATCTTAAATGAAATTATCAGCTTGACCGTCCAGGCCATGCTTTTTACCAAAACAGGGCAGGGGGAATTCCTGACGGATGACTTTGCCCAGGAAATTGCCCAGCAAAGCCCGGACCGCTTCAGCCAGATCATTGACCAGGCTAATGACGCCTTGGGCAGTCTCCGCTTTACCAACCAGCAGCAGATTCCCTTGGAAGTCTTTTTAGTCCAGGCCAGCCAGAAGCGGCAAAACGGCCAGGCAGGCCCGCAAGTTGCTTCCGCGGCCAGCAACCCGGCCATAGAGCGGCAGATTAAGGCCTTGAAAGAACAAGTCCACCAGCTGACCCAGCAGGTTCAGCAGCTGAGTCAGCGGCCAAGCCAGGCCTTCAGCCCCCGCCATGTCTTCCAGCTCAACCAGCAGCTGTACACGCAAAAGGGCGGGGCAACCGAAGTGGCCCAGCAGGCGGCGGAAAAGCAGCAGCAAGCCGAAAGACTGCAGGCTGAAATCACCAGCAGCCAGGAAGAGATCTACGCGGTCTTAAGCCAGGCCACCAAGTCCGGCTTAGCTGAGGCCCGCAACCTTTGGGACCGCGACTTGCCAAGCATGCTGGAAGAGCCGGCCAAGACGGTCTTGGGCTTCTTGCAGCCGATCGCGGCCAGCGACCGGGCGGTTCTTTTGTCCAGCCAGTCCCGGGCCTGGCAGCTGGCCACAAATCCTCAAGAATTTTTAGCAACTCTCAAAGCTGACCTGGATCAATTGACCAAGGAGAGCTGGACCATCGCCATCGTTGACGAAAAGGCCTGGCCAAAGATCCGCCAGGAATTCATTAAAGAACATGCCAGTCAGCTCCGGGCCAAGGCCCAGCCAGCAGAAGCCCAGCCGGCAGAAGAAGCAGCTCCTGAGCCGCCTTTGCCGGACCAGGCGCCGCCGGAAGAAGCGGCAGATGATGCGATTGTGACCAAGGCAGAAGAGCTTTTCGGCCCTTTGGCCCAGGTTAAGGACTAATATTCGCCAAAAAACTTTTTTCGCGTTAAAATTAAGCAGATAAAAACGAAGTAGTAAAAGGAGATTTTTTCATGAGCAAGAGACCAGCTTTCCCAGGAATGGGCGGCATGAACATGCAGCAGATGATGAAGCAAGCCAAGAAGCTGCAGGAGCAAATGGCCCAGGAACAGGAAAACATCACGACCCAGGAATTCACCGGCAAGGCAGCTGACGACATGGTAGTGGCTACTTTTACCGGCGACCGGACTTTAAAGAGCTTGTTCATCAAGCCGGAAGCCATTGATCCGGATGACCCGGACATGCTGGAAGACCTGGTTATTGATGCTGTTAACAAGGGCTTGAAGCAGATCGACCAGGCAACCCAGCAGAGCCTGGGCAAGTACACGAAAGGCCTGATGTAATTTGCAATACCCATTACCAATTGCCCGCTTGATCGATTCCTTCATGAAACTGCCGGGCATCGGTGAAAAGACGGCGACCCGCCTGGCCTTTTATGCCATGGACATGCCTAAAGAAGACGTGGGCGAATTCGCCCAGGCTCTGGTCGACGTTAAGGAAAAGCTGCGCCAGTGCTCGGTCTGCGGCAACATTACCGAACAAGACCCTTGCGCCATTTGCAGCAATCCAGCCCGGGATCGGTCAACCATCATGGTGGTTGAGGAAGCCAAGGACGTGATGGCCTTTGAAAATATGGGCGAATATGACGGCCTCTACCATGTCCTGCACGGGGTCTTGTCACCGATGGACGGGATCGGGCCGGAGCAGATCAACATCAAGTCCTTGATCGTCCGCCTGCAGAAAAATGATGCTGCCAAAGAAGTCATCCTGGCCCTTAATTCCACCCCGGAAGGGGAGTCAACGGCCATGTACATTTCCCGCTTGATCAAGCCGGCCGGCCTCAAGGTTACCCGGCTGGCCGCGGGCCTGGCGGTCGGCTCAGACATTGAGTATGCCAACTTGATCACTTTGAAGCGGGCAGTTCAAGGTAGAACGGAGCTATAGCATGAGTAAGCACAGCGACAAAATCAAGCAAGCAGAAGATGAGAAGCTGATGGCTTTGGTAGAAAAGCTGCAGCAGGAAATCAGCCTTAGCAATGGTTTAGACAACATAACCCTGGACATGTCCGATGACAATATCGTGGCGGACAAGATTTTAAGAGCTGAGTATGCCTTTTTGTACGATGAGGCCCGCTACCGCCATGCTTCTTACACCGGCGTGACCAATGCCATTTCCCAATAAAAAACTGATAATCTCCCGGTTTCGGGGGATTATTTTTTTACGATTTTTACCTACTAGATTTAGTGGGAAGATAAGTCTGTAAATACTAGCCTTAGTTCTGTAAAATAGATAGATAGGAGGCAAGTTCAAATGCAAGGTTACTTTATCACTTTTGAAGGTCCCGACGGCGCCGGCAAAACGACAGTGATCAATGAAGTCGTCAAGGCCATCCAGGGCCAGTGCAAGCGGGAAATTTTAGTAACGCGGGAGCCAGGCGGGTCAAAAATCGCGGAAAAAATCCGCGACATCATCCTGGACCCGGCCAATACGGAAATGAATGCCAAGACCGAGGCCCTGCTCTACGCGGCCAGCCGGTCCCAGCATGTCAGCGAGATCATCAATCCGGCTTTAAAGCGGGGGGACCTGGTCATCTCCGACCGCTTTGTCGACTCTTCTTTGGCCTACCAGGGCCAGGGGAGGGGACTGGGAATTGATGAAGTAGCCCAGATCAACGCTTTCGCTACCGGCCACTTGGAGCCGGACCTGACCATCTTTTTGGATTTAGACCCGGCCCAGGGCCTGGCCAGAATCGCCAAGGTCCGGTCAGGCAGCGAAGACCGGCTGGAACAAGAGAAGCTGGCCTTCCATGAAGAGGTCTATCGGGGCTACCAAAAGGTCAACCAGGCTCATCCGGACCGGGTAAAAGTGGTTGACGCGAGTCAAGATTTGCCGCAAGTTGTGGCCGCAAGTGTTAAACTGGTGAAAAGCACATTTCCAGAATTGTTTTAGGGGGGATCAAGATGAAACTGATCATTGCCATTGTCCAGTCTGAAGACGCCAAGCGCCTGCAGGCGGCTTTTGTTGACAACAATGTAGGCGCCACTAAACTGGCGTCAACGGGCGGCTTTTTGCGCGAAGGCAACACCACCTTCTTGATTGGGGTGGAAGATGAAGACGTTGACGGCGTTTTGAAGCTGATCGAAGAGCATTCCCAAACCAGAGAAGAAACAATCAACCCTGGCATTCACCCTGGCATTTCCTTCGAGCAGCCGATTGAACCGGTCAACATCACGGTCGGCGGCGCGACGGTCTTTGTCTTGCCGGTTGACCAGTTCCTACACTTTTAATGCTGGATTTAAAGCAAATTGGCGCTTCTGAATCCCGGCAGCTCAAGCAAGCCCAGGACCGGGGTCAGCTGTCGCATGCCTACCTGCTCTTGTCAAGTGATGAAGCAGAAGCCTTAAACACGGCCTACTGGCTGATCTGCTACGTGAACTGCACGGGCGAAAAGAAGCCGGACGGGACCTGCCCGGCTTGCCGGCGGATTCTGGCCTGCAACCACCCGGACGTCTTTTTGATCGACACGGAAGAAAACAAGCAGTCGATCGCGATTGACCAGATCCGGCCGCTTAAGCAGGAATTAGCCAAGAGCCCTCTGGAAGGCGACCGGCGCTACTTCGTGGTCAACCATGCCCAGAAATTGACCCTGCCGGCTGCAAACGCCATGCTCAACCTGCTGGAAGAGCCAGCGGCGCCGGTAGTCACCTTCTTGATTGCCAATAACGGCGGGCAGATTCTGCCGACGATCAAGTCCAGAACCCAGATCATCAATTTCAGCCAGCAAGCTGCTTCCAGCAAGGACAGGCTCCTTTTGGCCAACGGGATGAGCCAGGAAGAAGTTGACCAGGTGAAAAGCAGCCAGGAAGTCGACCAGGCGGTAAAATATTTTTACCAGGAGCTCCGCGAGCATGACTCATTGGCTATCGTGTCCGCCCACCAGCTAGCGGACCTGGTTAAAAAGCAAAAGCAGGGGACCAAGGCCTGGGAGAAGTATGTCTGGATTTTGCTCAAGAAGTGGGGCGAAAAGGACCTGGAGAAGGGTGACTACCAGGAAGCGGCCAACTTTTTGGCGGACCTCATACGGGTTGACCAGATGCGGCAGAGTAATGTCGGCTTTTTGAACAATTTGGACTATTTGGCCTTAAAGTGGCAGCAGTAAAGGCGGTAAGGAAAGTGGACCCATATACTAAGTTGCAGCAGCTGCAGCAGCAGATGGAGCGCATGCTCAAAAGCATGGACTCACTGCAGCAGGAGATGCTGGAGAGCTTGAAGGAAAATACCGAGCTCAAGGTTGAAAACCAGCTTTTGCGCGAGAAGCTGGACAAATTGACGGTTAAAGAACACGAAGGCAAGAGCCAGAGCGGGATGGCCATGCTCAAGCAGATCTACCAGTCTGGCTACCATATTTGCAACATGTACTACGGAACCCACCGGGATCCCAGCGCGGACTGCATGTTTTGCCTGGATATTTTGGATAATTTTGGAAAGAAGGCGGTGCACAAATAATGCAAACGCAACACAGCTACGCGAATGACCAGCGGGGCAAGCTCTACTTGGTGCCTACCCCGATCGGCAACCTGGAAGACATTACGATCCGGGCCAAGCGGATTCTGGAAGAGGCTGACTACATTGCCGCTGAAGATACCAGAACCAGCGGGATCATGCTGGACCGGCTGGGCATTCACAACAAGATGGTTGCCTTTCACAAGTTCAACTCTAAAGAAAAGGCGCCGGAACTGGTCAAGTTGATGCAGGAGGGGGCGACAATCGCTGAGATCAGCGATGCTGGCATGCCGGTGATTTCTGATCCCGGCTATATTTTGGTCCAGGAATGCATCAAAAGCAATGTTCCAGTCGTTCCCCTGCCGGGCCCGTCGGCTTTTGCCACGGCCTTGATCGCTTCCGGCTTTGACGGACAGCCCTTTACCTACTACGGCTTTTTGCCCCGCAAAGCCAGCCAGCAGCGGCCTTTTTTAGAAGAAATCAATGCTTCAAGAGCTACCTCGATCTTTTATGAGGCACCCCACCGGCTATTGAAGACTTTAGAGCAAATGTTGGAAGTTTTGCCAGACGGCCGGCAGGTCGTCTGTGCCAGAGAACTGACCAAGATTCATGAAGAATTCATCCGCGGCAGCCTGGAAGAAGTCATCCAGCACTTTAAAGAAGTCGACCCCCGGGGCGAGTTCGTCGTTTTGGTGTCGCCAAACACGGAAGAAAAGCCCCTGGACTGGGCTGACCTGGTCAAGCTGGTCAAAGAGCAAGTTGCCCAAGGCGTTTCTAAAAAGGATGCCATCAAGCAGGTGGCCAAGAGCCAGGGCGTTTCCAAAAACGAACTCTATGACCGCTACCACCAGGAGGGGGCAAAATGAGATACTACAAGGATTACCAGCTGGAATACGCTGACTGCGGGGAAAGCGGCCAGCTGAAATTGCCCAGAATGATCGACCTGATGATGGAAAGCTCTGAAAGGCAGCTGGCGCCAACTTTAGGCGGGGCTAGCGCCATGAAAGAGCAAGGCAGGGGCTGGGTAGTCACTCAGTACGAGTTTGAATTTACTAGCCTTCCCCGGGCCGGCCAAAAGGTTAGGGTCTGGACTGAAGCGGTTGGCTACAACCGCTTTTTGTCCTACCGGGACTTCGGCATTGAGGACGAAGCAGGCAAAGACCTGGTAATTGCCCACAGCCAGTGGGTTTTGTTTGATTTAAAGAGCCGGAAGCTTTTGCCCAGCGATGATAAAATCGCTGAGGAATTGGGAGCACCCCTTTTGGCTAAAATGCCCCGCTTTAAGAAATTGCGGCCAAAAGACGATTACAAAGACGAGAAGGTCTACCGGGCCTACTACTATGACCTGGACTCCAACCACCACGTCAACAACGCCCACTACCTGGACTGGATCGTCGACAGCCTTCCCCGGGACTTCATCAACAGCCATGAGCCGAAAGACCTGGCCATCAAGTTTGAGAAGGAAATTAAATACGGCGATGAGGTTGCCTGCCAGGTTATGCGGGAAACGGAAGACAGCGCTGTCAAGACCTGCCACGCCATTACCCGGCAAGGTGAACTTATGGCACTTTGTGAGGTAAACTGGCAAAAAATGTGCTTTAATAGAGACTGATTCAGTTGTTTTTGTTAAGCCATTTTTAGGAGGACAGTCTTGTGAAAAGTGAATCAAAAGTCAGCAGCAAGCTGGAGCTGCGGGAGCTGGTCTTATTGGCCATGGTTATCGCCATCAAGGTGGTTTTGAGACAGTTTAAGGTCGGGGATGCCACCCTGCAGGTGGGCCTGGACTTTATCGGCAGCGTCATGCTGGGCTACTTGTTCGGGCCTTGGTGGGGCTTTGCCGGCGGTGCCTTAAGCGACCTGGTTTCATCCGCAATTTTTGGTAACCTGGGCGGCTTCTTTATCGGTTACACCTTGACCGCGGCCTTGGAGCCGATGATCTACGGCTTCTTCTTGTACAAGAAGCCCATCCAGATTTGGCGGGTTATCGCGTCCGTAATCTGCGTCACGGTAATCTGCTACATCGGCTTGAACACCCTTTGGTTCAGCATGATGTACGGGACCAACTTTATGGTCGCCCTGTCCAGCCGGATCCTCAAGGAAATGATCACTCCATGGATTCAGATGGTCGTGGTTTGGTTTATCCTGGAAGGCCTGTCCCGGGTCAAGCTGAGTAGAAAATTTTAGGAAATAAAAGTTAGAGCATGAAGATTTTAAGCATTTCGACGGCAACGAGCGATTTGAGCGTTGCCTTGAATGAAGCTGACCACTTGGTCAGCGAAAAGATCGAGGAAAACCAGCGCAACCACAGCGTTGACCTTGATCCGGATATTGCCAGCCTGCTGGCAGAAAACGGTCTGTCTTTAAAAGACATCGACCGCTTCGCGGTGGCGATCGGGCCTGGTTCATATACCGGCCTCAGAGTCGGTTTGACCACGGCTAAGATGTTTGCCAGCATTTTGAATAAAGAGCTGGTTGGGGTCTCAACTTTACAGGCCCTGGCCCAGAACTTTGCCGGTGAAGATGCCTTGATCGTGGCGGCATTAGACGCCAGAAACAAGAACTTCTTTGCCGGTGCTTACCGGGGCAAGGAAGCCGTGATTGCAGACGGTCACTACCACTTAAGCGAGCTCTTAGAGCAAGTAGGGGCCCTGCCTGACCAGAAGGTGATTTTTGCAGGCAGCGACTTCAGCAAGTACCAGGAAGAAATCGCGGCAGGGCTGGCTGACAAGGACCTGCGCCTGGCTGAAGGGGAAGAGAACCTTTTGCACGCCGGTGCAATTGGCCGCTTGGCGGTAAGTGCTCCCGTCCTTGATCCGGACCAGGCCGTGCCGAACTATCTGCGCCGGACTCAGGCCGAGTATGACTGGGCAAAGAAGACCGGCCAGGAATTTGCAGCAGACAGTGCATATGTAGAAGAAGTTTAGACTTATGGGACTATTCTTTAAAGTTGACCTGGTGCAGTTTGCCCCCCGGGCAATCAGCATCAGCGGCCATGAATACTGCTTAAAGAAGGCGGAGGCAGGCGAGCTTGCCCGCCTCCTTTTGCTGGAAAAGGAAGTTTATGCCGGCCGCCTGCCCTGGGACGGGGAAGTCTTTGCCGAAGAATTGCGTCGCCGGGATTCCTTATACTTGCTCTTGCTTGAGAGGGATTTTTTGGTCGGAGCCATCGGCTGCCGCTTCAGTCTCTCTAAAGCCCACATCACCTTTTTGGCGGTGATGCCGAAAGAGCAGGGGCAGGGGATCGGGAGCTACCTGGTTCAGACGGTTTTAGACTTGGCCAAGTCGGCTGACCTTAAAGCGGTCACCTTGGAAGTGCGGGTCGAAAACAAGAAGGCCCAAGAGCTCTACCGGCAGCTTGGCTTTGAAGACAATTTTGTCCGCAAGAACTACTACGATAATGATGACCGTCCGGACAGCGACGGTTTGAACATGATCTGCCATCTAAGAAAGAAGAACTGACTGTGAAGGAAAAGAAAGACATTCGCATTTTAGCTTTTGAAAGCTCCTGTGACGAGACTTCGACTGCCGTGGTCAAGAACGGGTCAGAGATCGAAAGCCTGGTCGTGGCTACCCAAATCAAGAGCCATGCCCGCTTTGGCGGGGTTGTGCCGGAAGTGGCCAGCCGCCACCATATCGAAGTGATTACCCAGATTACCCGGGAAGCCCTGGAAGAAGCCAAGGTCAGCTGGGAAGATCTGGATGCCATCGCCGTAACCCACGGGCCAGGCCTGGTCGGAGCCCTTTTGATCGGGATCAACGCGGCCAAGGCGGCCTCCATGGCGACCGGCCTGCCTTTGATTGGGGTGGACCATATCATGGGCCACATTTCAGCTGCCCAGCTGGTTGAACCGGTTGAGTATCCGGCCTTGGCCCTGCAGGTTTCCGGCGGCCACACCGAAATTGTTTTGCTGAAAGACCCGACCCACTTTGAAATCGTGGGCGACACCCGCGATGACGCGGCCGGAGAAGCTTACGACAAGATTGGCCGGGTCCTGGGGGTCAACTACCCGGCCGGCAAGACGATCGACCAGTGGGCCCACCAGGGTAAGGATACTTTCGGCTTCCCTAGAGCCATGATCGATGAAGATAATTACGACTTCTCCTTCTCAGGCCTCAAGAGTGCCTTCATCAACACCTGCCACCATGCTGACCAATTGGGGCAGGAATTAGACAAGTATGACCTGGCGGCCAGCTTCCAGGCGGCCGTGGTGGACGTTTTGGCTGAAAAGACCATGCGGGCCATCCGGCAGTACCAGCCCAAGACCTTCATCATGGGGGGCGGGGTTGCCGCCAACCTAGGCTTAAGAGAGCGGATGAACAAGGAGATCGCTGCTTTGGAAAAGGCACCGAAGGTTATCCTGCCGCCGCTTAAGCTCTGCGGGGACAACGCGGCTATGATCGCGGCTGCCGCTTACAACCAGTACCTGGCCGGTAATTTTGCCGACTTGACCTTGGACGCGGACCCGTCAATGGAACTGCCTTACGCTGAGGATTACAAGTAAAAAGCAAGACGAAAATGCAACAAAAAAGCAAGTCCAGTAACGGACTTGCTTTTCCTTTGCCTAAAATCAAAATTCTTCCAAGGCCAAGGAGGCATCTTCCCAAGCCTGGCTAACTTGGCTGATCTTTTCCTGGACAGCGGTCAATTCTTCCTGGAGAGGCCCCAGCTTGCTGAAGTCGGCGGCGATTGCCGGGTCAGCCATTGCTTCCTGGATCTCTTGTTCTTTTGCTTCCAGCTCTTCCAGGTCCTTTTCTGCCTGGGCGACCTGCCGCTCCAGTTTCCGCTTTTCCGAGTCCCGCTTTTTCTGCTCCTGGTAGGAGAACTTGCTTTCGCTGACTGCCTTGACGACTGGCGCTTCCTGCGCGGCTGTTTCTTGAGCAGCGGCTTCTTCCTTGGCCTTTTCGTTCAAGTAGTAAGTGTAGTTGCCTTCATAGATTTTGGCCTGGCCGTCTTTAGCGACGACGATCTTGTTGGCCAGTTTGTTGATGAAGTAGCGGTCGTGGGAAACGAAGAGGAGGGTGCCGTCGTAATCGGCCAAAGCTTTTTCCAAAACTTCCTTGGCGTCCAGGTCCAAGTGGTTGGTCGGTTCGTCCATCAAAAGGAAGTTGTTGTGTTCCATGGACAAGACGGTCAGGGTCAAGCGGGCTCTTTGCCCGCCGGACAGCTGGCTGACCTGCTTGTCAATGTCCTTGGCCGTGAACAAAAAGCTGGCTAGGATGGACCGGATGTCCTTTTCGTTCATGTCCTTGTGCCGGTCCCAGATGGTATCGATCACGGTCTTAGAATAGTCTAATCCCTGCAGTTCCTGGTCATAGTAGCCGATGTCCAGGCTGGCCCCGTACTTGATGGCCCCACTCTTAACCGGCAGCTGCTTCATGACGGTCTTTAAAAGGGTGGACTTGCCGATCCCGTTTTGGCCAATGATGGCCACCCGGTCACCCTTATTGATCTGGAAGGAGATGTCCTTAAGCATGGTCTTGTCTGGATAGCCAACGGCCAGGTCCTTCAAGATCAAGACTTCCTTGCCTGACGGCCGGGCGCTGTCAAACTTGATCCGGACTTTTGACTTGTGCTTTGGCGGGTCGATCAGTTCCATCTTCTCCAGGGCCTTGCGCCGGCTTTGTGCCTGCTTGGTGGTGGAGGCGCGGACGATGTTCTTTTGGATGAACTCTTCTTCTCGCTTGATCTCTTCCTGCTGCTTTTCATAAGCGGCTTCTTGCTGCTGGTCGCGCAGTTCTCTTTGCGCCAGGTACTGGCTGTAGTTGCCCTTAAAGACAGTCAGTTCCCCATGCTGGAGTTCAAAAATCTGCGTAGCCAGGTGGTCTAAGAAGTACTGGTCGTGGGAAACCGTCAGGATGGCGCCAGGGTAGTTCTTAAGAAAGGCTTCCAGCCAGTCCAAAGTATCCAGGTCCAGGTAGTTGGTCGGTTCGTCCAAAAGCAGGAGCGGGGGCTTCTTTAAAAGGAGCTTGACGAAGCTGAGCCGGGTCTTTTCCCCGCCGGACAGGCTGGCAATCTGCTTGTTCCAGGTCACTTCCGGGAAGTTGAAGCCGTTGAGCATGCTCTTGATTTCGGCCTGGTAGGTATAGCCGCCGGCTTGTTCAAAATTATACTGGGCCTGGTCCAGGCGGCGCAGAAGCTCTTCGTCTTCCGGATGGTCGGCGATGGCGTACTGCAGCTTCTCCAGCTGCTGGCCCTGGTCGATCAAGGGCTGGAAGACCGTCAGCATCTCTTCCCAGATCGACTTCTCTTCGTCAAAGTCGTGCTCCTGGGCGATGTAGCCAAGCTCGATCCCCTTGTTGACGGTAAATTCCCCCTGGCTGGCTTCCTGGCGGCCGGTCATGATCTTTAAAAGGGTCGTTTTCCCGGCCCCATTTGGCCCGACCAGGCCGATCCGGGCATTGTTCTCAATTGAAAAGTTTACCTTGCTGAATATAGGAGCAGCCCCGAAGCGTTGCTCCAAATTGTGTCCTTGTGCTATTATCATATTTTTTCACCTTGAAACATTGTACCATGCAAAAGGCTTGCCTGCCGCCAGCCAGGCTGATTTTCCCTTTCTTTTCCGCTTCTTTTTCCCTCCTTTTATTTTTCCTTTTTCTTTAAAGAAAATGCCGGAAGCGCTGATCTCTTAATCAATTTGTGAAAAAGTTCAATAAAAAGGATTTTACGGCAAATATTGTGAAAATACGACTTGCCAAGGACTGGTAAAAATGGGTATCATAGTAGAAGATTGATTAGAGATTCACATCACAAAATAAAAACTGGAGGCATCTTTTTATGAACAACAAATTTAGAATTCCCAAGGCTACTGCCAAAAGATTGCCGCTATATTACCGCTACTTGCTGCTTTTGAATGATGAAGGAAAAGACAAGGTTTCTTCAACTGAACTGGCGGAAGCCGTTCAAGTCGACAGCGCTTCAATCCGCCGGGACTTTTCTTACTTCGGTGCCCTGGGCAAGCGGGGCTACGGCTACGACGTCAAGAACCTGCTCAGCTTCTTTAAGAAGATCCTCAACCAGGACACTTTGACCAATGTTGCCCTGATCGGGGTCGGCAACCTGGGCCATGCCCTTTTGAACTACAACTTCAAGCGCAGCAACAATATCAGAATTTCCTGCGCCTTCGACATCAACCCGGAAATCACCGGCAAGATCACCCAGGGGGTCCCGGTTTACTCAATGGATGAAATGAAGCAGCAGATCGCTGACCAGCAGATCCGGATCGCTATCTTGACCGTTCCCCAGGCGACGGACCAGAAGACGGCTGATGAAATGATCGAAGCCGGGATCAAGGGGATCATGAACTTTACCCCGATCCGCCTGTCCGCCCCAAACGGGGTCCGGATTCAAAACGTCGACCTGGCTACCGAATTGCAGACCTTGATCTACTTCCTTGACTCTGACGAAATGATCAAAAAGCAGCTGGAAGAGCGGAAAAAGGCCATGAACAACACGAATAAATAAGGAAAACAGCACTTTTTAGCACTCTCGACTAAAAAGTGCTATTTTTCTCTTGCATTTTTGGAAAAAAGGTATTATTATCATAGTTGTAAGTTAGCACTTGATTAAGATGAGTGCTAAAGAATTTCTAAAGACAATTAATTTTAGGAGGGAATAACGTGTTACAGCCAATTGGTGATCGCGTGATCGTTGAAGTTAAAGAAGTTGAAGAACAAACTGTTGGTGGTATCGTACTTGCTTCCAACGCTAAGGAAAAGCCAACCCAAGGCAAGGTTGTTGCCGTAGGCGGCGGCCTGTACGCGGAAGATGGTAGCAAGCTTCCTATGACCGTCCAAGAGGGCGATGAAGTTTTATACGATAAGTATTCTGGCACCAAGGTCAAGTACGAAGGCAAGGAATACTTAGTCCTTCATGAAAAAGACATTTTGGCAATTATTAAGTAATTTAAGGAGGGTGAATTAAAAAATGGCAAAAGACATCAAGTTTTCAGAAGAAGCAAGACGTTCACTTTTAAACGGGGTTAACAAGCTGGCCAACACGGTCAAGACGACCTTGGGGCCTAAGGGCAGAAACGTTGTTTTGGAACAAAGCTACGGCGCCCCAACGATTACCAACGACGGCGTGACTATCGCCAAGGCAATTGAACTGGAAGACCACTACGAAAACATGGGGGCCAAGCTGGTTGCTGAAGCTGCTTCAAAGACCAACGACATCGCTGGTGATGGTACGACCACGGCCACTGTTTTGACCCAAGCCATCGTGCAAGAAGGGATGAAGAACGTGGTTGCCGGGGCTAACCCAGTTGGCATTCGCCGCGGGATTGAAAAGGCCACCCAAGCAGCCGTTGACCAATTGCACAAGAACAGCCACGAAGTTTCCAGCCGGGACCAAATTGCCCAAGTTGCTTCAATCTCAAGTGCTTCAAAGGAAATCGGCGACTTGATCGCTGAAGCCATGGAAAAGGTCGGCAAAGACGGTGTTATCACCATTGAAGACTCCCGCGGGATCGAAACTGAACTGAGCGTGGTTGAAGGGATGCAATTCGACCGCGGCTACCTGTCCCAATACATGGTAACGGACAACGACAAGATGGAAGCTGACTTGGAAAACCCATACATCTTGATCACTGACAAGAAGATTTCCAACATCCAGGACATTTTGCCAATGTTGCAGGAAATCGTGAAGGAAGGCCGCTCACTCCTAATCATCGCTGATGACGTGACTGGCGAAGCTTTGCCAACTCTTGTTTTGAACAAGATCCGCGGTACCTTCAACGTTGTTGCTGTTAAGGCTCCTGGCTTTGGTGACCGCCGCAAGGAACAACTGGCTGACATCGCTGCTTTGACTGGCGGTACGGTAATCTCTGAAGACCTGGGCCTGGAACTCAAGGACACCCAGCTCAGCCAATTGGGTCAAGCCCGCCGGGTAACTATCACCAAGGACTCAACTACTATCGTTGACGGCTCTGGCGCTAAGGAAGCCATCCAAGAACGGGTTGACACCATCAGAAAGCAAATCGAAGACACTTCTTCTGACTTCGACAAGAAGAAGCTGCAAGAACGTCTGGCCAAGCTGACTGGCGGCGTAGCCGTAATCCACGTCGGTGCTGCTACTGAAACTGAACTCAAGGAACGCCGCTACCGGGTAGAAGACGCCTTGAACGCTACCCGTGCCGCTGTTGAAGAAGGCTACGTAGCTGGTGGTGGTACTGCTTTGGTTAACGTTGAAGAAGCTGTTAAGGCAATCAAGGGTGACACTGCTGACGAACAAACCGGGATCAACATCGTGGCCCGTGCCTTGACTGCCCCAGTTCGCCAAATCGCTGAAAACGCCGGCCAAGACGGCTCAGTCGTTGTTGACCACCTGCGCAAGGTTGACCCGGAAGTCGGCTACAACGCTGCTGAAGACAAGTATATCAACATGATTGATGAAGGGATCATCGACCCAACTAAGGTGACCCGGTCAGCCTTGCAAAATGCCGCTTCAATCGCCGGCCTCTTGCTGACCACTGAAGCAGTTGTGGCAGAAATTCCGGAAGACAAGCCAGAAGCTGCTCCAGCTCAACCAGGCATGATGTAAAATACTGAAAATTAACACACACAAGAATTACTGTAAGAAGGGTCCAGCTTTGGCTGGGCTCTTTTTGCGTGCAGACAAGGCAAGCAGGCCGGCGAAATGCTGTATAATTGAAAGCATACGATAAGCGAGGGAGTTTTTATGCCAAGAAAAGCCACGACTCCAATGATGGAGCAATATTACCAGATTAAAGACCAGTACCCGGATGCCTTTCTCTTCTACCGGGTGGGAGATTTTTACGAACTCTATGAAGACGATGCCATCAAGGGATCACAGATTTTAGAGTTGACCCTGACTCACCGGTCAAATAAGTCGGAAAACCCGATTCCCATGGCCGGGGTGCCCCACATGGCGGTTGATTCTTATGTCAACACTTTAGTGGAAAAAGGCTACAAGGTGGCCATCTGCGAGCAATTGGAAGACCCGAAGAAGGCCAAGGGGATGGTCAAGCGGGGGATCATCCAGCTGGTTACTCCCGGCACCAAGATGGCCCAGGGGCCAGACGACAGCCAGGAAAGCAACTACCTGACCAGCGTGGTTGAAAAGGCCGGCGGCTATGGCCTGGCTTACAGCGACCTGTCGACCGGGGAGATTTTTGTCACCCACGTCAAGCGCTACGCCGAGGTGGTCAACGAGCTCCTGTCTTTGAGAACCCGGGAAGTCGTTTTTGCTGGCAACCTTAGCGCCAGCGACCGGGACAGACTGCAAAAGGCCAACATCACCGTGTCTGAACCGGCAGAACTGGAAGGCGAGCACGCGGAAATTTCCTATGTCCAGCAGAAACTGACTGACTCTATGGAAAAAGCCGCCGTCCGCCAGCTGGTCGTTTACCTTTTGGCCACGCAGAAGCGGAGCCTAGCTCACCTGCAAGTGGCGGAAAGCTTTGAAATCGGCCAGTATTTACAGATGGCCAACACTGTCCAGCGGAATCTGGAACTGACCCAGTCAGCCACGACTGGCAGGAAGCAGGGCTCTTTATTCTGGGTTTTGGACAAGACCACCACGGCTATGGGGGGCCGGCTTTTAAAGCAGTGGCTGAGCCGGCCGCTCTTGTCTTTAGACCGGATTAAGCAGCGCCAGCAGATGGTGCAAGCCCTGTTGGACGACTACTTTACCAGGGAAAATATCGTTGACTCCTTGAAGGGAGTCTACGACCTGGAACGGTTGAGCGGCCGGGTGGCTTTTGGCAATGTCAACCCCCGTGAGCTCTTGCAACTGGCGAAAAGCCTAGAGGCGACCAAGTTGATCATCCAGGCCCTGGCCGAATCGGGCAATCCAGACCTGGAAAAATACGGGCAGGGGATCGACCCGCAAAGTGAACTTGCTGAGAGCATCACTAACTGCTTAGTTGACCAGCCGCCGATTTCGGCTAAAGAAGGCGGCATTATCCGGGCCGGGGTCAGCGAGGACCTGGACAAGTACAGAGAAGCCATGAATGGCGGGAAAAAGTGGCTGGCCCAGATGGAAATGGAAGAGCGGCAGAGAACCGGGATCGATAATCTGAAGATCGGCTACAACCGGGTCTTTGGCTACTTCATCCAAGTCAGCAAGGGGAATGTCGCTAAAGTGCCCCAGGACCGCTACACCAGAAAGCAGACCCTGACCAATGCTGAGCGCTACATTACCCCGGAATTAAAGGAACACGAAAACTTGATTCTGGAAGCTGAGAGCCGGTCAACTGACCTGGAATACGAGCTCTTCAGCCAGCTGAGAGAGGCTGTCAAGGCCCATATCCCGGCCTTGCAGGAACTGGGCCGGCAATTGGCGGCCCTGGACGTCTTCGTGGCCTTTGCCCAGGATGCTGAAGAGAAAAATTACTGCCGGCCAAGTTTTTCCAGCAAAAACGAAATCGCCGTTAAGAACGGCCGCCACCCGGTTGTTGAGGCAGTTTTACCAGCTGGCTCCTATATCCCTAACGACCTGGTCATGGATGAAGACACCAGTATCTACCTCATCACGGGGCCAAACATGTCTGGTAAGAGCACCTACATGAGGCAGCTGGCCTTAATCGCCATCATGGCCCAGATCGGCTCCTTCGTCCCGGCAGACAGCGCCAAGCTGCCAGTTTTTGACCAGGTCTTCACCCGGATCGGGGCCGCTGACGACCTCTACTCCGGCAAGTCCACCTTCATGGTGGAAATGAGCGAGGCCAATGAGGCTCTCCAGCACGCTTCCAGCCGGTCTTTGGTCCTGTTTGACGAAATCGGCCGGGGGACGGCCACTTACGACGGGATGGCCTTGGCCGGGGCGATTATCAAGTACCTGCATGACAAGGTTGGCGCCAAGACCCTTTTTGCCACCCACTACCATGAACTGACTGAACTGGACGAAACCTTGCCGCACTTAAAGAACATCCACGTCGGAGCAACGGAAGAAAACGGCCAGCTGATCTTCCTGCACAAGATTTTGCCAGGACCAGCCGACCAGTCTTACGGGATCCACGTGGCCAAATTGGCTGGCCTGCCGCGGGCCGTTTTAAGAGAAGCCTCCAGCATGCTCAAGCGCCTGGAAGCAGAAGGAGCCCGGGAGATCAACCCAAGCCGCCAGCAGCTGGACCTCTTCAGTCCGGTGGAAGTAGTGGAAGAGAACCCGCTCAAGGCAGAGCAGGAGGAACTGTTAGACGAGATCAGCCAGGTCAACTTGAATGAAAAGACGCCGCTGGAAGTCATGCAGCTGGTAGCTGACTGGCAGCAGGCCTTGAAGGAAGAATAATGGCGAAAATTCATGAACTTTCAGAAAATCTGACCAACCAGATCGCGGCCGGGGAAGTTATCGAGCGGCCGGCCAGCGTGGTCAAGGAACTGGTCGAAAACGCGATCGATGCCCAGGCCAGCCGGATCAGGGTTGAAGTCCAGCATTCGGGCTTAAAGCAGATTTCTGTCCAAGACAACGGCAGCGGGATTGCCCCGGACCAGGTTGACCTGGCTTTTATGCGGCACGCGACCAGCAAGATTCAAGATGAGCATGACTTGTTCAATATCGCGACCTTGGGCTTTAGAGGGGAAGCCCTAGCTTCCATCGCGGCCGTAGCCCATGTGGAAATTTTGACTTCAACTGACGGGCAGACGGCCACCCGGGCAGCTTTTGCCGGCGGGGTGAAAAAGTTCCAGGAAGATGCCGGCAGCGCTAAGGGAACCAAGATCACGGTCGGGGATATTTTTTACAATACTCCGGCCCGGCTGAAGTATCTGAAGAGCCCGAAGACTGAACTCTTGAAGATTGTGGATATTGTCAACCGGATTGCCCTGGGGCACCCGGAAATCAGCCTGACTTTGGCCAGCGACGGGAAAGTCTTGCTCAGAACGCCCGGTAACGGCAACTTAAAGCAAGACGTGGCCAATATTTATGGCCGCAAAGTCGCCGAAAAAATGCTGACGGTGGAAAATGAGGACCCGGACTTTACCCTCTATGGCCTGGTGTCAGGAGCAAACTTGACCCGGTCATCCCGCAACTTTATCTCGATTTTGCTCAATGGCCGCTACATCAAGAACTACCAGCTCTCCAGTGCCCTTTTGGACGGCTACGGCAACAAATTGGGGGGCAAGTACCCGATCGCGGTCTTGGCGATTGAGGCTGATCCCCTCTTAGTCGACGTCAATGTCCACCCGACTAAGGAAGAAGTCCGCCTGTCCAAGGAAAAAGAGCTCAGCCGCTTGATCACCAGTGCCGTGACTGAGGCTTTAATGGATGAGGACGAGGCCAGCCCGCTTTTTCAGCTGACTCCTTTTAAAGACAAGACCCAGTTGGACCAATTGGAATTCAACTTAAAACCAAACGTGGTCGACACCCGCCGGCCAGATGACTTCCAGCTGGAAGTCTCCCAGGTGGCTGAGCCGGAAGGCAAAACAGATATAACTAATAAAAAAGAAACAGAGACAAAAGAAACAAAAGAAACAGCAGAGAAGAAAGAAATTAAACAAGAAGAGAAAGAAGAAAAAACTTCTGCTCCGGAATACGTGGACTTAAACCAGGTCAGAGAAGATGACCAATATGTCTTAACCAAGAGCTGGGACCAACATGTCAAGGAACAGACGGCCCTGCCGCCTTTTGCGGGCGGAGAGAAAGCCACTAGCCCGGTCACGTCAAAGGCTGACCAGCTGCTAAGGCAACACCTGCCGGCCCTGCGCCTTTTGGGCCAGATGGGGGGATATCTCCTGGCTGAACACGGGGGCGACCTTTACCTGCTTGACCAGGTGGCGGCCAGAAGACGGCTGGAGTACGACCAGATTTTAGCCAGCCTGGAAAAAGACGAGAACTACCAGCAAGGCTTGCTTGAGCCTTTGGTCTTTGATTTCAGCGTCTATGACTACCAGAAATTAAAAGACCAGCTGCCCCTTTTGCGCCAGCTGGGCCTGGAGATGGAAGACTTTGGCCAGAACACCCTCTTGATGCACTCTTACCCAACCTGGCTGAAAGGGGAAGTCACCGTGCAGGTCAGGGAGCTCTTGGACCAGCTCTTGTCCAGCCGGGAAAACGATGGAAAAAGTCTCTTGAAGCTGGTGGCCGCTAAGGCGGCGGAAAGCAATGTTTCCCGCCGGGTCAATTTAACCGGCGCTGAAGCCGCCGATCTGCTGCTCCGTTTGCAGACGGCCAGCGACCCTTACCGGGATGCCAGCGGCCAGGTCGCCGTCGTCCGCTTGAGCCAGAATGATTTAAGCAAGCTTTTTAAGAAAGGGAAGTGACAAAACTAGATGTACGAGTATTTTGAGGGCACCATTACCGTGGTTAATCCGGCCTATGTCGTGATTGAAGTGGCTGGGATCGGCTACCGGATCCTGACCCCGACCCCTTATGCCTATAAAGATGGGGACAAGGCCCGGATCTACGTTGAACAGGTCGTCCGAGAAAACGGGATTACCCTCTACGGCTTCAAGAGCCAGCAAGACAAGGTCCTCTTCAACAAGCTTAATGAAGTTTCCGGGATCGGTCCTAAGTCTGCCCTGGCCATCATGGCCGCTGAAGACAACGGAGCCCTGGCTTCCGCCATTGAGAGCGGCGAAGTTTCCTACTTGACCCGTTTCCCGGGGATCGGCAAGAAGACGGCATCCCAGATCGTCCTGGACTTGCGGGGGAAGATGGGCAACTATGTGGCGGAAAACCTCTTTACCGAAGATGAACCGGTTAAGTCTGTTTTCCCAGCCCTGGAAGACGCTCTCCTGGCCCTTGGGGCTTTGGGCTACAGTCAAAAGGAAGTTGACCGGATCAAGCCGAAACTGAAGAAATTGCCGGAAATGTCCGCTGACGAATACATCAAGCAGGGGCTGGGCCTTTTGCTGAAGAAATAAGGGGGTAAAGGGAAATGACGGAAGAACATTTGACCAGCCAGGAAGCCGCCGAAGGCGAGGAAGCGGTGGAACTGTCCTTACGGCCCCAGCTGCTCAGCCAGTATATCGGGCAAGGGCATGTCAAAAAGGACATGGAAGTCTACATCCAGGCCGCCCGCCAGCGTGACGAGGCCCTGGACCATGTCCTTCTTTATGGCCCGCCAGGTTTAGGTAAAACCACCCTGGCCTTTGTTATTGCCAATGAATTGGGGGTCAACTTAAAAAGCACCAGCGGTCCGGCCATCGAGCGGGCCGGGGACCTGGTGGCCCTCTTAACTGACCTTGAGCCGGGGGATGTCTTGTTTATCGACGAAATCCACCGCCTGGCCAAGCCGGTTGAAGAAGTCCTCTATTCAGCCATGGAAGACTTTTACATCGATATCGTGGTTGGGGAAGGGCAGACGACTCATGCCATCCACTTGCCTCTGCCGCCTTTTACCTTGATTGGGGCAACCACCCTGGCCGGGCAGTTGTCGGCGCCTCTGCGCGACCGCTTCGGGATCGTTGAGCACATGCAGTACTACCAGGTCGAAGACTTGAAAAAAATCATCCTCCGCTCAAGCGAGGTCTTTCACACCAAGATTTCCCCGCAAGCTGCCCATGAACTGGCCCGCCGGTCCCGGGGAACGCCCCGGGTGGCCAACCGCCTTTTAAAGCGGGTGCGGGACTTTGCGGAAGTCAAGGGAGAAAAAGAAATCTCCCTGGAAACCACGGCCATGGCCTTAAAGCAGCTGCAAGTCGACAGTGCCGGCTTGGACCAGACTGACCGCAAGCTGCTGAGAACCATGATCTTAAGCTATGGGGGCGGACCGGTCGGGATCCGGACCCTGGCTTCCAATATCGGGGAAGACCGGGAGACGATCGAGTCCCTGTATGAGCCATATCTTTTGCAAAACGGCTTTATCGTCATGACCCCAAGGGGGCGGGTAGTGACCCAGAAGGCCTACCAGCAGCTGAATTTGCCCCTGCCGGGCGAGGAAGAATAGCAAAAAAATCTGTTTTACAGTATAATGTTCGTTAAAGCCTTTTGGCATCTGCCAAAAAGCGGCAAATAAATTTTATGAGGTGGATAATTTGAATACTTTTGCATTAGCCGCAGCCAACAGCGGTGCTGGCAGCAGCATCTTCATGCTGGTTATGCTGGCCGTTTTGTTTGGTTTTACTTACTTTACGATGATCAAGCCGCAAAAGAAGCAGCAACAGCAGCGCCAGGAAATGATGAATCAGCTCAAGAAGGGCGACAGCGTGGAAATGGTCGACGGCCTGCGCGGCAAGATCGACTCAATCAACGATGCTGACAAGACTATCGTCTTGGACGCTGACGGCATTTACCTAACCTTCTCCAGACTGGCAGTCAGAACTGTTTTGAAGCAAGCTGACGCAAGTGAAGCTGAAGCAGCCAAGCCAGCAGAAGAAAAGGCTGAAGCAGCCAAGACTGAAGAAGCAGAAGACAAAGACAGTCAAGAATAAACGAACAAAACGTTCCTTCGGGGACGTTTTTGCTTTGCCTGCGCCGATAAATGGCTAAAATAGTTAGTAGTTGATTTTTTTGAGGTACTATAATGAACAATATTCCAACAGTAATGATCCTTTTCGGCGGCAGCGGCGACCTGGCCCACCGCAAGATCTATCCGGCCCTCTTCAATCTCTACCGCCGGAATGTCATTCACGACAATTTTGCCGTTATCGGCACTGCCCGGCGGCCATGGTCGCATGAATACCTGCGCGAGCAGGTGGCCCAAGCTGTTCATGAAAGCTGGGAAGAGGTCGACGAAGTGCAGCTGACGGAATTTGCCAGCCACTTTTACTACCAGTCCCACGACGTAACCAACGTTGAACACTACGTAACTTTGAAGCAATTGGCCCAGGAACTGGATGAGCGCTATGAATGCGGCGGCAACCGCATCTTCTACATGGCCATGGCCCCAAGCTTCTTTGGGACGATTGCCGAACACATTGCCGACCAGCATTTGACCGGGACCGGTTTCAACCGCCTGGTGGTTGAGAAGCCATTCGGGACTGACCTGGCCAGTGCGGAAGTCTTGAACCAGCAGATCCGCAATTCTTTTGCTGAAGACCAGGTCTTCCGAATCGACCACTACCTGGGTAAGGAAATGGTGCAGAATATCCTGCCTCTGCGCTTTGGCAACTCCTTGTTTAAGCGGATTTGGAACGCCGACGCGGTTAAAAATGTCCAGGTTACCCTGGCTGAACGGCTGGGCGTTGAAGGCCGGGGCGGCTACTATAACAACTCCGGTGCCCTGCGGGACATGGTTCAGAACCACATCATGCAGATCATCACCCTTTTGGCCATGCCGGAGCCAAAAGACTTGTCTGACAAGGCCATCCACGCGGCTAAAGAAGACCTTTTGGCATCTTTAGTTATCCCAGATGAAAAAGCCGTCAGCGAAAACATCATCCGCGGCCAGTATCTGGGGACGGAAACCACTTTTGAATATGTCAAAGAGCCGAACGTGGCAGAAGACTCCAAGACGGAAACTTACGTGGCTGGCCGTTTGGAATTTAGCAAGGGGCCTTTGGCTGGCGTGCCGATTTACTTCCGAACTGGCAAGGAAATGCGGGAAAAGAAGACCCGGGTGGACGTGGTCTTTAAGGATGAAGCTGGCCTGTATGGCGATAAGGCTAAGACCAACGTACTGACTATTGAGATTGACCCGGTCAACCAGGTATACTTCCGCTTAAACGGCAAGATTGTTGCTGGCGGTGACCTCCGTCTTGAAAGATTCCGCTACCGCTACAGCGAAGATGAACAAGCTGAGGTGCCAGACGGCTATGAACGTTTGATCCACGACGTCTTTGTCAACGACTCCACCAACTTTACCAAGTGGGAAGAACTGAAGCAGTATTGGAGATTCGTGGACGCGGTTGAAGCTGCCTGGCAAAAGCAAAACGCTGCCGGCGAAAAGCCGGTCAAGTACCGTCCTTACGGCATGGGGCCGGATACAAGCAAGATCTTTGCGGATCCTGAGGATGGCTGGATCTACAAGTAATGGCCGATATTGACCTTTTGCCCAGGAACGATTTTTCCCGCCGGATCATCCACTTGGACATGGACGCTTTCTATGCTTCAGTTGAAATGCGGGACCGGCCGGAATTGGCGAATAAGGCAGTCGTGATTGCCCGGGACCCCCGGAAAACTGGCGGCCATGGCGTGATCGCCACCGCCAACTACCGGGCCAGAAAGTACGGGGTCGGGTCAGCCATGGCGGCCGCCCAAGCCGTCAAGCTGATTCCAGCTGAAGAACTGGTTTTCGTTGAACCCGATTTCGCGAAATACCACCGGGTTTCCGGGCAAGTGCACGGCTTAATGCACGAACTGACCGACCAGATCGAAAGCGTGGCGCTGGACGAAGCATATATGGACGTGACCCGGAGCAAGATCCCCGGCAAAAGCGCCCTGGAGCTGGCCAGCTATTTGCAAGAGCAGATCTTCCGTCAACTGCATTTGACCTCATCTTTTGGGGTCAGCTACAACAAGTTTTTGGCCAAGATGGGGTCAGAATACGCCAAGCCTTTTGGCCGCACTTATCTTGCCCCGGACCGGGCCCAGGACTTTTTAGACAGGCAGGAGATCAAGAGATTCCCCGGCATCGGCAAGAAGACCCAGGAGCGGCTAAAGGAAGCCGGAGTTTTGACCGGCCGCGACATCAGAAATTACGGGCTCAGCCGCCTTTTAAAAGACTATAAGAAGTCCGGCTACTACATGGCCCTGCATGCTTATGGCATTGACTTAAGCCCCGTCCAAGCCTCCAGGCAGCGCAAGTCCCTGGGCAAGGAGCGGACTTTTGAACTGGTAATCTATGACCCGGACCGAGCTGATGCCTACTTAAAGGACTTCAGCCAGACGGTGGCGGCTGAACTAAAGGAGAGAAATCTTTTAGCCCGGGTGGTCGTTTTAAAGGTCCGCGACCGCAATTTTAAAACTATCACCCGCCGGCAGCAGATCCAGCCGACCAGTGACCCGGAAGTCTTTTACCAGCTGGCCAAGGAGCTCCTGGCCCGGGAACCGGAATTCCTGGCTGAAGGCATCCGCCTCTTGGGCCTGTCAGCCGGCGAACTTGAAGAAAAACATTACCAGGAAATCAGTCTTTTTGCAGATGAATAGCTAAAAGGCTGATTTTTTGCTAAAATGAAATTTTGAACTCATAAGGCAGAAAGGACCCCGCGATGAACACTTTTGACGAAATATTTAGTAAGATTAAGCAGTATCCAACCATTATCCTCCACCGGCACACCAATCCCGACCCGGACGCTATCGGCTCCCAGGCCGCTTTAGCCAAGAGCCTGCGCCTGCAGTTCCCGGACAAGAAGATTCTCTGCACCGGGGAAAATGACGTCGGTGACCTGGACTGGATCAACACCATGGACGAAGTCAAGGATGAAGACTACCAAGGCGCCCTGGTGATCACGACTGACACGGCCAACACGCCGCGGATCTCTGACCAGCGCTACCGGCTGGGGGACTACCTGATCAAGATTGACCACCACCCGGACGTTGACCCATATGCTGACATGTCTTACGTTGACTCAAAAGCCGCTGCTTCCTGTGAAATCATCGCTGACTTTATCGAAGCAGAAGGCCTGCCCCTTAACCAGGAAATCGCCCTGGCCCTCTACGCCGGTATTATCGGTGACACTGGCCGCTTTATGTATGACGCGACCAGCGCCCACACTTTCGAAGTAGTATCCCGCTTGATGGAGACGGGGATCGACATCTCCCAAATTGCCAGAAACGAAAGTGAAGTTACCTTCCAGCAAGCCAAGCTGCAGAGCCTGGCCCTGGAGAAAATGCAGCTGGACGAAAGCGGGCTGGTCGCTATCGCCGTAATTAGCCAGGCTGACTTAAAGGCCCTGGGCGTTACCCAGCCGCAAGCTTCAGTCACTGTTTCAACCCCGGGCCGGATCAAGGGGATTCTGACCTGGCTGGTCATCGTGGAAAAAGAAGACGGTACTTACCGGGTCCACTACCGGTCAAAGGGGCCGCACATCCACAAGCTGGCTGAAGCCCACGACGGGGGAGGCCATGAATTAGCCTCTGGGGCAACGGCCCATGACCAGGTGGAAATCGACCAGATTTTTCAGGAATTAGTTGAAGTAACCAAGAAATACAAGGAAGACCATGAATAGCATTTTTACTGATACCCGCTTAAGAAGCGAAATCCGCCAGGGCCTGGCCAAGATCGGCTTTGCTAAACCGACTCCGGTGCAGGAAAAAGTCATCCCGGCCATGCTGAAAGGCGAAAGCGTGATCGTCCAGGCGGCTACGGGGAGCGGGAAGACCCACGCCTACTTGATCCCGATTTTAAACGCCATTGATGAAGACGCCCGCTATGTCCAGGCCATCGTCACGGCTCCCAGCCGGGAACTGGCTGACCAGCTCTACCGGGTGGCCCGCCAGCTGCGGGATAATTCCGGCTTAAACATCGCCATTGCCCACCTGGCCGGGGGCAGCGACCGGGACCGGCAGATCGCCAGACTTGAACAGAACAAGCCCCAGTTGGTTATCGCTACGCCGGGCCGGCTTTTGGACTTTGCTGACAAGAAGATCCTGCTTTTGGACCAGGTCAAGAACTTTGTCATCGACGAAGCCGATATGACCCTGGACTTGGGCTTCCTGGCCGATGTGGACAAGATTGCCGCCCGCCTGCCAAAGGACGTGGTCATGTCCGCCTTTTCAGCCACGATTCCGGTCAAGCTGACCAACTTTTTACGCAAGTACATGGCCAAGCCGGAAGAAATCGTGATCGACAATCCGGCAGTTATTGCCCCAACCATCAAAAACGATCTCTTGGACATTGGCAGCAAGGACAGAAAGAAGATCGTCTACAAGCTTTTGACCATGGGCCAGCCTTACCTGGCCCTGGTTTTCGCCAATACCAAGCAGATGGTTGACGAACTGGCTGACTACCTGACTAAGCAAGGGCTTAAGGTGGCCAAGATCCACGGCGGCATTACCGAACGGGAAAGAAAGCGGACCCTGCGGGAAGTCCGGGCCGGCCAGTACCAGTATGTCGTCGCCAGCGACCTGGCTGCCCGGGGGATCGACCTGCCTGGCGTCAGCCTGGTGATCAACTATGAGATTCCCAAGGAGCTGGAATTCATTATCCACCGGATCGGCCGGACTGGCCGGAACGGCCTGCCGGGCCACGCCGTGACTTTGGTCAGGGAAGAAGAGATGAACCGGGTGGGGGCCTTGGAGCACATGGGCGTTCACTTTGACTTCGTTGAAATCAAGGACGGGTCACTCGCTCCGCGGACTCACTACCGCCGCCGGGACAACCGGACGGCTGCAAACCGCCAGCTTGACCCCCACATGAGGGGCGTGGTCAAGAAGGTCAAGTCCAAGCGCAAGCCTGGCTATAAGAAGAAGATCAAGCAGGCGATTCAAGAAAATAACCGCAAGAAGCGGAAGATTGAAGCCCGCCACGAAATGCGCCACCAAAAGCGCCTCCGTAAGCGCAAGCGCGAGCAAAACCGTTGACATTTTTTCTATAAGTAGTAAAATTAGGGACGTTTAAGATATGTTTTCTGTCTGGGCGATTCAAAGAGAGAACCGGCAGCTGGGAAGGGTTTATCACCAGGCAGGAAATGCTCCTTAAAGTGATTAATTTAAGATAACCAAGAGGTAACAAGCATTGTTGCAATCAAGGTGGTACCGCGTCTAGAGCGTCCTTGAAGAAGGCAAACATGCTTGTTTTTTGTGTTTTTAGGAGATTTTGATGAAAAAGTTAAACAGTTCAGAATTTCGGCAAATGTTCCTCGACTTTTTTGCTGAACACGGCCACATGGTCATGCAGTCAGCCAGCTTGATTCCAAAGGATGACCCGACTTTGCTCTGGATCAACTCCGGGGTGGCAACCATGAAGAAGTACTTCGACGGCTCAGTTGTGCCAAAGAACCGCCGGATTACCAGCTCACAAAAGTCAATCAGAACCAACGACATTGAAAACGTCGGTAAGACTGCCCGCCACCAAACCTTGTTTGAAATGCTGGGCAACTTCTCAGTTGGTGACTACTTCAAGGAAGAAGCGATTCCTTGGGCCTGGGAATTTTTGACCAGTCCTGACTGGCTGGACCTGGACAAGGACAAGCTTTACGTAACTGTTTACCCTAAGGATACTGAAGCTCACCGGATCTGGCATGAAGTCGTCGGCTTGCCGGAAAGCCACATCGTGCAATTGGAAGACAACTTCTGGGACATCGGTGAAGGCCCATGTGGTCCTGACTCAGAAATCTTCTACGACCGTGGCCAGGAAAACAATGACGTGCCAGAAGACGACCCGGAAAACTACCCAGGCGGGGAAAACGCCCGTTACCTGGAAATCTGGAACATCGTCTTTTCAGAATTCAACCACCTGCCAGACGGCAGCTACGTTGAACAGCCACACAAGAACATCGATACCGGGATGGGTCTGGAACGTGTCCTGTCTATCCTGCAAGATGCCCCGACCAACTTTGAAACCGACCTCTTCCTGCCAATCATCCACGCTACTGAAGAAATGAGCGCGGGCAAGAAGTACGGCGCAAACAAGGCTGACGACACTTCCTTCAAGATTATCGCTGACCACATCCGGGCTATCTCCTTTGCCATCGGTGACGGGGCTCTGCCAGGCAACACTGGCCGCGGCTACGTTTTGCGCCGGCTTTTGCGGCGGGCAGCCTTGAACGGCCGCAAGCTGGGCATCGACGGCGCCTTTCTTTACAAGCTGGTGCCAGTTGTCGGCGACATCATGAGGAGTCACTACCCAGAAGTCAGCGACCAGGCTGAATTCATCAGCAAGGTCATCAAGAACGAAGAAGACCGCTTCGATGTAACTTTGGAAGCCGGCTTGACTTTGCTGGACGACTTGATCGACAAGGCCGAAAAAAGCGAAGACAAGACCATCTCCGGCAAGGACGCCTTCAAGATGTTCGACACTTACGGCTTCCCATACGAATTGACGGTTGAAGCTGCTGAAGACAAGGGCTTGAAGGTTGACAAGGATGGCTTTGACGCCGAAATGGAAGCGCAGAAGGAACGTGCCCGCAAGGCCCGGGGTAACCTGCAATCCATGGGTTCACAAGACGAAACCTTGATGAAAATCAAGGACAAGAGCGTCTTTGAATACGGGGTCTATGAAGAAGAAAGCCAGCTGGTTGACATCATCGTTGACGACAAGCTGGTGGACAAGGCTGACGGTGAAAAGGCAACCTTGATCTTCGATAAGACGCCATTTTACGCTGAACGGGGCGGCCAGGTGGCTGACCACGGTGACATCTACGACCAGGAAGGCAACTTAGTTGCCCGGGTAGTTGACGTTCAGCACGCGCCTAACGACCAGAACCTGCACTTTGTCGACGTGATCCTGCCACTTGTAAAGGGGCAGACCTACAAGCTGAAGATTGACCGGGCGCGCCGGGAAGGCCTCCGCCACTCTCACTCAGCTACCCACCTCTTGCACGCCGCCTTGCGGCAAGTATTGGGTGAACACACCCACCAGGCCGGGTCAGTTGTTGAACCAGACTACTTGAGATTCGACTTCACTTCCCTTGACCCAATCACGCCAAGAGAATTGAAGAACGTTGAAAAGATCGTCAACGAAAAGATCTGGGAAGCAATTCAAGTCAAGACCACGGAAACTGATCCGGAAACCGGTAAGAAGATGGGGGCCTTGGCTCTGTTTGACGACAAGTACACTGATAAGGTCAGAGTCGTGCAAATGGATGACTTCTCCATCGAATTCTGCGGGGGTACTCACTGTGACAACACCTCCCAAATCGGCGTCTTCAAGATTATTTCTGAACAAGCCATCGGTGCCGGGGTCAGAAGAATTGAAGCCGTAACTTCCAAGCTGGCTTACGAATACTTAGCTGGCCGCTCAGACATCCTGGACCAGATCCAGGCTCAAGTTAAGGCCACTAAGGCTGACGACATCCAAAGCAAGATTGCCAGCCTGCAAGAAGAACTCAGAAGCGCTGAAAAGCAAAACGCCGCTTACAAAGCCCAAATCAACGCTTCCAAGGCCGGCAAGATCTTTGATCAGGTCAAGACGGTTGGTGACTTGACGGTTATCGCTACGATCGCTGACGTCAAGGGGATGAACGACTTGCGGGAAATCGCTGACCAATGGAAGAGCGAAGGCAAGTCTGACGTCTTGATCCTGGGCGCTAAGTCTGAAGACAAGGCCAACATGCTGATCAGCCTGGGCCAAAAGGCCCTGGACAAGGGTCTGAAGGCCGGCGACTTGATCAAGAGCGTGGCTGCTATCTTTGGCGGTGGCGGCGGCGGCCGGCCAAACATGGCCCAAGCCGGCGGCAAGAAGCCAGAAGGCCTGCAGGATGCCATCGATGCTGCAGTTAGCCAGCTGGACTAATTAAGCTAAAATAATTGAGTTAAGGAAAATTTTTAAGTAGAATAGACAAAAGAGGGGGAATAACAATGAGTTCGCTTGATAAGACGATGCACTTTGATTTTAATCAGAATAAGGGAAAGAACATCCGCGACACTCTGGAAGACGTATACAAGGCCCTGGAAGAAAAGGGCTACAGCCCGATCAACCAAATCGTGGGTTACCTGCTTTCAGGCGACCCAGCGTACATCCCACGCCACAACGACGCCCGGAACCTGATCTTGAAGCACGAACGCGATGAAATAATCGAAGAACTGGTCAAGAGCTACCTGGACAAGGACAAGTAATGCGCCTGCTGGGTTTGGACGTCGGCTCCAAGACCATCGGGGTGGCCGTCAGTGATCCCTTGGGCATCACCGCCCAGGCAGTGATGACGATCCCGATTGATGAAGACCGGCACAATTTCGGCATGCGGTCTTTAAAGAAGCTGGTCCGCGAATATGAAGCGGACGGCTTTGTCCTGGGCCTGCCTAAGAACATGGACGGAACGGCCGGCCGGTCGGTCAGCCGGAGCAAGGCCATGGGCGAGCGCCTGGAGCAGAAGTTCGGCTTGCCAGTCTACTATGACGATGAACGCTTGACGACCGTGGCCTCAGAGAGGATTTTGGTTGAAGAGGCGGGAATGCATGATCGCCGGCAGCGCAAGGAGGTCGTTGACCAAATGGCAGCTGTGTTGATTTTGCAGAACTATTTGGATTTACAGCGAAAGGAATAACTATGGCTTTTGAAGTTAGCGCCGAAGATCAAGACAGACAATTGACCTTGATCGATGAAGACGGCAACGAAGAATTATTTGAAGTATTGTTTACTTTTCATTCTGACGACAATGACAAGTCCTACATCCTGCTTTACCCGGCAGCTGTAGAAGATGACGACGAAATTGAAGTCCAGGCTTTCAGCTACGACGCCGATGAAGATGGCGACGTAACCAGCAGCGACCTGCACGAAATCACTTCTGACGCTGAATGGGACATGGTTCAAGGGGTGCTCAACACCTTCCTTGAAGATGACCGTTTGAGCGGTGAGGATTCTGCAGAATAAGAAAGAAGCGGGTGCTTAGCCCGCTTTTTTTGTTAGGAAAATTTTTTAGATAAAATTACTGAGATGATGAATCATAAAATTTTAGACATTCTGGAATACCAGGAAATTAGCAGCCGCCTGGCTGAACAAGCGGTAACGGCTCCGGCCAAGAGCAAGGCCTTGAACCTCCAGCCCGCCAGCGACCGGGAGACGGTCAGCCGGGCCTTAAGCGAAACCAAGGCCCTGGTTGACTTGGACCGGATCAAGGGCCAGCTGCCTTTGACCGACTTTCAAGATGTTGCGCCCAGCCTCAAGCGTTTGAAGGTCAAGGCCGACTTGAACGCCCTGGAATTAGGCAATATCCTGCTGATTTTCACCCTGGCCCAGGAAAGCAGCCGCTTTGTAGAAGACGCGGAAGAAAATAAGACCTTGGACCTGGCGGCGATTGAAACTTTGCTGGATGACCTGGAATTGCCGGATGACCTTTACCGGCGCCTGCGGACTTCGCTGACTTATGACGGGGAAGTCCTGGATACCGCTTCAGCTGACCTGGCTCGCCTACGCCACGGCCGCCTGGCCACGGAAGCGGAAATCAAGGAAAAGATGACCGCCTACACCAAGGGCAAGAACGGCCAGTACCTGTCTGAGCAGATCGTGACCATCCGGGACGACCGCTACGTTATCCCGGTCAAGCAGGAATACCGCTACAAGTTCGGCGGGGTGGTCCACGACCAAAGTGCCTCTGGCCAGACCTTGTTTGTTGAACCGGCTGCCATCCTGCCGTTAAACAACCGCCTGCAAAACTTGCTGGCTGAAGAGCGGCAGGAAATCCACCGGGTTCTGCATGAACTGTCTCTGGACGCCAGAGAAGAAATGGAAGCTATCAAGCGGGTGGCCGGGGCTTTAAGCGAATTGGACTTCCTCCAGGCCAAGGCCAAGCTGGCCAAGCAGATGCGGGCCAGCCAGCCGGCTTTGTCTGCTGACCAGTCCTTTAAGCTTCTGGGGGCCCGTCACCCCTTGATTGATCCAGACAAGGTCGTGGCCAATGACATTGCTTTAGGCCAGGACTTTGACACGATTTTGATCACCGGGCCCAACACTGGTGGTAAAACGATCACTTTGAAGACGGCAGGCTTGCTCCAGCTGATGGCCCAGTCCGGTCTCTTTATTCCGGCTAATGAGGGCTCCAGCGTGGCGGTTTTTGACCAGATTTTTGCTGATATTGGGGACGAACAGTCAATCGAGCAGTCGCTGAGTACTTTTTCATCCCATATCAACGATATCGTGGCGATCATGAAGCGTGTCAGCGACCAAAGCCTGGTCCTGATCGACGAAATCGGGGCCGGGACCGACCCGGAAGAAGGGGCCCGCCTGGCCATCTCAATTTTGGACTTCTTCAGAAAGAAGGGGGCCAAGATCATCGTCACGACCCACTACCCGGAACTCAAGCTCTATGGCTATAACAGAGAGCGGACCACCAACGCCTCCATGGAATTTGACATCAAGACCCTGTCGCCGACCTACCGCCTGCAGATGGGGATCCCGGGTCACAGTAATGCCTTTGCCATTGCCCGCCGGCTGGGCATGCGGGAAGACGTGGTGGCCGGGGCTGAGAAGCTGATGAGCAGCGATGATTCTGACATCAACCACATGATCGACGAATTAAACAAGCAGACCAAACTGGTCACGGAAAACAAGCAGAAGCTGCAGACCAGCCTGGACCGGGCCAAGCAGCTGGAAAAGAAGCTGCAGGATGCCCTGGATATCTACAACCAGCGGGTCCAAAAGCAGCTGGACTTTGCCTTGGACCGGGCCAATGAAATCGTGGCCAAGAAGCGCAAGAAGGCCGACAAGATCATCGCCGAGCTGGAGGAAGCCCGCAAGGAAGGGATGCAGGTCAAGACCAACCAGCTGATGGACGCCAAGGGCAAATTCAACCAGCTGGCCAAGCAGGAGGACAATCTGGCCAAAAACAAGGTCCTGCAAAAGGAAAAGAAACGCCACCACGTCCAGGTAGGTGACAAGGTCAAGGTCCTGTCTTACGGGCAGACCGGGACGGTGACCAAGCAGTTGGGTGAGCATGACTATGAGGTTTCCTTGGGCCGGATCAAGCTCAAGGTGACCGACAGGGACATCGACAAGCTGGCCGCCGGGCAGAAGCAGCAGGCCCAAAGACGGGCCACTTCTGCCTCCCGGTCCAGCCGGGCCCGCAGTTCCTTGGATCTTAGAGGGCAGCGCTATGAAGAGGCCATGGTCAATTTGGACCGGTACTTTGACACCATCCTTTTGTCCGGCCTTAGCACGGTCACGATCATCCACGGGATCGGGACCGGGGCCATCCGGCAGGGGGTCCAGCAGTATCTCAAGCGCAACAAGCATGTCAAGAACTACAGCTACGCGCCAGCCAATGAAGGCGGGACTGGGGCCACGATCGTGACCTTAAAGTAGGCAATCTACTTGCAAAAAGTAAGTAAGTCTAGTAAACTTAAAGCAGTAAGTAGATAATAATGTTTTTCAGATTAACGAATTTGAGGTATTTATATGGTAGATGAAATTACTGACGCAACTTTTGAAGAAGAAACCAAGGATGGCTTAGTTCTGGTTGACTTTTGGGCAACCTGGTGCGGTCCTTGCCGGATGCAGTCACCAGTCATCGAAGCTTTGGCTGAAGAAAGACAAGACGTGCACTTCACTAAGATGGACGTTGACGACAACCCGGAAACGCCCAAGAACTTTGGCATCATGGCCATCCCAACCCTCTTGATCAAGAAGGACGGGCAAGTGGTTGACCGCTTGACTGGCTACACTCCAAAGGAAAAGCTGAACGAAATTCTTGACCAGTACGCTGACTAAGAAATAAGCATGTAAAAAGACCAGAGCCAATGGCTCTGTGATGTGACCCCCAAAATTGGGACAATTTAGTATTACGCCGTTAAGGTTGTTAAAACATGATTCCGATATTCAATCGGGG
>NZ_AZCR01000059.1 GCF_001433875.1 Lactobacillus delbrueckii subsp. delbrueckii DSM 20074 = JCM 1012 | reverse complement strand
TCTTCCTGCGGTTAATGGAACTATCGCGGAAAGCTTTCTAAGTCTCTCAGTCATTTACACAAGTTTTTATACTGAACCATTTTTTGCCTGCCACCAATCTCTTTAAAAATCAGTTCAATTGTAGCAAAAAAAACAGTTAAAGTACAAAAATAGCAGACCAGGTGGTCTGCTATTTTCAGTGATTCAGTTTGTTAGTCTCTAGGGACAGACGCTAGTTAACGTGAGCGTACTTGAAGTCCCAGTGGTCGCGCAGGTTTACCAAGCCCTTGATTTCTGGACGGACAATCCAGGCACTGGTGCTTGAGTAAAGTGGTGAAATACCAACGTCCTTCAGCAGAACGCCTTCAGCCTTGGACAGGTTGCTCCAGCGTTCAGAGTCTGAGCCAGTAGTCTTTGAAGCCGCGATCAGCTTGTTGTATTCCTTGTTGGACCACTTGCCGCCGTTTTGGGCGTTGGTGGAAGTCAGCAAGTCCAGGAAGGAGATCGGGTCGTTGAAGTCGGCACCCCAGGCAGAAACAACCATGTCGAAGTTAAGCGCGTTAGTTCTAGCCAGACGGGTCTTGAATGGCAGGTTCTGGGTGGTGATGGAGACTTGCGGCAGAGTTTCCTGGATGTTTGATTGCATTGCTTCAGTAGACTTCTTGGCACCATCGGTGTCGTCTGACAAAAGCTTGAAGCTCAGCTTGGAAACGCCAAGTTCCTTCATACCTTGCTTAAGGTACTTTTGGGCTTCCTTCTTGTTGTAGTAAGTGTAAGCTTCGTCACTCTTGGAAATCAGGCTGGTGTAGTCCTTGCCGTTAACCGTGGTCAGCTTGGCTGGAGTGAAGGTGTGAGCTACAGTGTTGCTGCCGCCCAGGACCTTGGTCAGGCTTTCCCGGTTAATAGCCATGGAAAGAGCCTTACGGATGTTGGCGTTTTGCAGGTACTTGTTCTTAGCCTGGTTGAATTGGATGTAGAAGGTAGTCCCACGTGGGTAGAGAGCATAACCCTTTACGCTCTTAAGCTGCTTGCTTTGTTCAGCGTCCAGGGCTACAGCGTCAAGCTTGTTTGACTGGTAGAGGTTGTAAGCAGTTGACGGGGTCTTTTGCACGCTGTAGTTGACCGCGTCCAGCTTGACATTCTTCTTGTCCCAGTAGTATGGGTTCTTCTTGAGCTTCCAGGACAGGTTTGACCCGCTCCAGCCGCTCATAATGTATGGCCCGTTGTAGACCATGTACTTGGAGGCAGTACCGTACTTGGAGCCGTACTTCTTGACTGCCTTTTCGTTTTGTGGGAAGAAGCTCCCGAAGGCCATCAGGTTGTTGAAGTAAGGAATCCGCCGGTCCAGGGTTACGACCAGCTTGTACTTGCCAACGGCCTTAATCCCCAAAGTTTCCGGCTTCTTCTTGCCGTTTTGGATGTCGGTGGCGTTTTTGATGCCTTCAAACAGGTAAGCGTATTGAGAAGCAGTCTTTGGGTCAACCGTTCTGCGCCATGAGTAGACGAAGTCTTGCGCGGTTACCGGGTCACCGTTTGACCACTTGTTGTCCTTACGGAGAGTAAAGGTGTAGGTCTTCCCGTCCTTGGATACCTTTTCGCTGGTTGCCATGGCCTTTTCCTGGCTGCCGTCAGACTTTGCCCGGTATAAACCTTCCATGGTGTTGATCAATTGGGTAAAGCTGGCAGAGTCAGTGGCCTTGGACAGGTCCATAGTCGGAATTTCAGCTGATTCTTCCCAGTTCAGTTCTTTTTTGTTAGATGAAGAAGATGAAGAGTTGCCGCCGCAAGCCGTCAAGGCTAATGCAGCCGTCAAGATGCTGCCGGCAGCCAAAAAAGTCTTAGTCTTTTTCATGCTGTCCTCCTTGAAAAGTTTACATTATCAAACACTAATTGTAGTTTAACAGAAAATACACAAAAAGAAACGCTTTCTTGTGACTATGAGCTAAAGATGAGACTGGACTGAAACTGTTGTTAAAGCAACCGTAAAATAATTAAAGACAACTTTAAGTATTAGTTCATTTGCTAGAAAACAGTCTAGTCTAACTTAAAAGCAGAATTGGCTGATTGTTTAAAGGAAGAAAGGTAAGTAAGAAGCATAGGAAAGAACTAGGCCAAAGATAAAGGGACAAAATTTTGCTTCTTCTCTGTTTTTGCCTTGACGAAAGGCCCGATCCGTTATACGCTAACAGTGTATTAGATAACTAGTGCAGCAAAGGGGTGTGCAAATGAAATTCAAAGACAACCTGCCGATCTACTTGCAGATTGAAGACTATATCTACTTGCAGATCGCCCAGGGCAAGCTGCAGGCCGGCGAGAAGCTGCCTTCAGTCAGAGCCCTGGCACTTGAATTGACGGTCAACGCCAATACAGTCCAGCGGGCACTTAGAGAAATGACGGCCAAGGGCTATATCTTTACCAAACGCGGCGAAGGCAGCTTCGTTACGACCGATGAAGGCCTCCTGGAGGAAATGAAGAGCAAATTGCTGAAGCAGGAGCTGGCGGCTTTCGTCAGCCGGATGGAGAAACTCGGAGTCAAAAGGGAAAGCCTGACTGGACTATTGGCCAGCTACTTAGATGACACAAGGGAGGAATAACATGAAGACTTTGGAGATTAAGGATTTAAGCTACCACAAGAATTCAAAGACGATTTTGGAGAGAGTTAACTTGACTTTGGAGGCCGGCAAGATCGTGGCCTTAGTCGGGGCCAACGGGGCCGGCAAGACCAGCTTGATGCGGGTGATCGCGGGCCTGGCCAAGCAGTACAAGGGCAGCGTGGAGGTATGCGGGGAAGCAGATGAAGACCGCCGCAAGCAGTACATCGCCATGACCGACAGCCTGTCCGCCTTCCGCGACTCCAGAAAGATCAAGGATGTCGCTGACTTTTACCGCCTGGTCTACCCGGACTTTGACGACAAGCAGTTTGCTGACATTCTGGAATTCATGAACTTGAATGAAGATGAAAGACTGGGCAGCCTGTCCAAGGGGATGAAGGAGAAATTAATCATCGCCCTGGTCTTCTCCCGCAAGGCCAAGCTCTACCTGCTGGATGAACCTTTCAGCGGGGTTGATGCCATGAGCCGGAAGAAGATTATCAAGTCCATGTTGCTTTGGAAGCCGGAAGAGGCGACCCTGGTCATCAGCGACCACGTCTTAGATGAAATCGCTCCGGTGATCGATGAGGTCGTTTTGATCAAGAAGCACTCAGTTTTAGAGCAGCGCAGTGCTGAAGAAATCCGGGCTGAACAAGAAAGCATCGAAGAGTGGTATGAAGGATTTTACGAGGGGGAAGAGTAATGATCGGTTTTAAGCAGACTTTCGCGGCCATGTTCAAGGAAAAGAGCCGGACGACCCGGCTCAGTCTGGGCATCGAGGCAATTTTTATCCTCTTGATCAGCTTGTACTTTGGCATCAGATACGGCTTTGGCAGCGACTCAGCCGGTATTGGCATCGGGATTGCCGCGACGGTGATCTTCTGCGTGGGCATTTGGTACCAAATTGACGTGATTATGGCGGCCTACCGGGTCAACCGGTCCCAGACCTGGCGGCAAGTGCCGGTAACAGCGGGCAACTTCCTAACGGCTAACGTGCTGACCGGGCTTGTGACCGCGGTTATCTTTGCCTTAGCTAACCTCTTGATCTTCGTAATTACCTTGCTGCCATTTATTTTTGGCGGGGAGATGCGGATCGATTCGCAAGCAGTGGCGACTTTCCAGCCTTACGTCTCCAGCATCAGCAACTGGCTGCTCTACATGACCTTGTTTGCCCTGGTCAGCTTTGCCGGCGACATCTGCTTCTGGCTGCTCATCACTGAATCAGCCAGCGTTTTGGGGGACTTCCTGCCTTTGAAGGGGAGAACGAGCAAGTTTGCCAAGGCAGTTATCCTGCTGGCCCTGCTGGCTCTTTTGTCCTGGGGCAGCAGCAGCATCTTGGGCGCGGTCATCCGCATGGTTTCAAATTCCGGCTTTGACTTCAACTTTGTCATTGACAATACTGGCCTGCACACGTCCCAGACCGACCTGGGCTTGCCGGTCATCAGCTGGCTCTACATGCTGGCTGAGCTGGTCTACGTGGCCATCTTGTGGGCAGCGGAATACTTCGTCTTCAAGAAGGGCGTTGAAGCCAAGAAATAAGCAAATAAGATTAAGTGACAAATGCCTGCCTTTGGTGGGCATTTTTGCTTGCCGTCAGGGCCTGATTTGCTGGTAAAGATTGAATTTTTTCCTTATTGCTAGTAAACTTAATAAGTTGAAGAATAGTAAGAAAGAGGCATAATTTTGGCTAATAAGAAAATCCGCGTGAGATACGCTCCGTCACCAACTGGCCACTTGCACATTGGTAACGCGCGTACTGCTCTGTTTAACTATCTGTTTGCACGTCACAACAAGGGGACTTTGGTTCTGAGAATCGAAGACACTGACACCGCCAGAAACGTTGAAGGCGGGGCTGAATCTCAAATCGAAAACCTGCACTGGCTGGGGATCGACTGGGATGAAGGTCCGGACATCGGCGGGGACTATGGCCCTTACAAGCAGTCTGAAAGAAAGGACATCTACCAAAAGTACATCGACCAGCTGCTCGAAGAAGGCAAGGCTTACTACTCCTTTAAAACTGAAGAAGAACTGGAAGCCCAGCGTGAAGAACAGCGGGCCATGGGGATTGCTCCTCACTATGTCTACGAATACGAAGGCATGACTGCTGACGAAATCAAGCAGGCACAAGACGAAGCCCGGGCCAAGGGCTTGAAGCCAGTTGTCCGCATTCACATTCCAGAAGGCGTGACTTACGAATGGGACGACATCGTTAAGGGCCACTTGAGCTTTGAATCCGACACTATCGGCGGTGACTTCGTCATCCAAAAGCGCGACGGGATGCCAACTTACAACTTTGCCGTCGTTGTCGACGACCACTTGATGGAAATCAGCCACGTGCTCCGGGGCGATGACCACATCTCTAACACGCCAAAGCAGCTTTGCGTTTACGAAGCTTTGGGCTGGGAAGCTCCAGTCTTCGGCCACATGACTTTGATCATCAACTCCGCTACTGGCAAGAAGCTGTCCAAGCGTGACGAATCAGTCCTGCAGTTCATCGAACAATACAGAGAACTTGGTTTCCTGCCAGAAGCCATGTTCAACTTCATCACTTTGCTGGGCTGGTCACCAGTTGGCGAAAGCGAAATCTTCTCCAAGCGCGAATTCATCAAGCAATTTGACCCGGCCCGTCTGTCCAAGTCCCCAGCTGCCTTTGACCAAAAGAAGCTGGACTGGGTCAACAACCAGTACATGAAGACGGCTGACAGAGATGAACTTTTGGACCTGGCCTTGCACAACCTGCAAGAAGCTGGCCTAGTTGAAGCTAACCCGGCTCCAGGCAAGATAGAATGGGTAAGACAATTGGTGAACATGTATGCCAACCAAATGTCCTACACCAAGCAAATCGTTGACTTGAGCAAGATCTTCTTCACTGAAGCAGAATACTTGACTGACGAAGAAGTGGAAGAAATCAAGAAGGACGAAGCTCGTCCGGCGATTGAAGAATTCAAGAAGCAACTGGACAAGCTTGACAACTTCACGGCCAAGAAGATCATGGACGCCATCATGGCTACCCGGAGGGAAACTGGCATCAAGGGCCGCAAGCTCTTCATGCCAATCCGGATCGCTACTACCCGGTCAATGGTCGGCCCTGGCATCGGCGAAGCTATGGAATTGATGGGCAAGGACACGGTCATGAAGCACCTGGACTTGACCTTGAAGCAGCTTAGCGAAGCTGGCATCGAATAAGCTAAAGAACAAAGGAAAAGGCTTTTACCGAGCGGTAAAAGCCTTTTTTGATGCAATCGATTAAATTGTTTGTTTTATTTTTTACCAGAGCCCCATTAGCCGCTGTAAAAGCAGGCTGACGGCTGTGATCCCGGCCCAGCAGGAAGCCCCGAGCAAGAGGGGCTTGGCCCCGGACTTGACAAGCTTGACGATGTTGGAGTTAAGACCAATCGCGGCCATGGCCATGACGATCATGAACTTGCTCAGCTCCTTTAAAGGCAGGAAGACATTGGCATTTACTCCATTAGCCAGGGCAAAGGTTGTGATTAAGGAAGCCAGGACAAAGTAGAGGATGAAGGCAGGAAAGGTCCGCTTCAAGCTGAAGCTGTTGTCCCTTTGCTCCTTTTTGGCGGTGAAATAGCCTAAGGCCAGGGTGATAGGGATGATGGCCAGGGTTCTGGTTAATTTGACGGTCACGGCCTTGTCCAGGGTCTGGCTGCCCAAATGGAACATGCTGTCCCAGGTTGCCGCCGCGGCAGTGACGGAAGAAGTGTCGTTGATGGCTGTCCCGGCAAAGATGCCGAAAGAAGTCCCCGAAGTCTGGTCAAAGCCCAGGAGCTTGCCAAAGATGGGGAAGAGGATGGCGGCCAGGACGTTGAAAAAGAAGATAACAGAGATGGCCTGGGCTACTTCGTCGTCGTCAGCGTCGATAACCGGGGCGGTAGCGGCGATGGCGCTGCCCCCGCAGATGGATGAGCCGACCCCGATCAAGGTTGAGATCTTGCCGGGGATGTTTAAAGACTTGTGCAAAAGCCAGGCGAGCAAGAGCGAGGTCGAGATGGTGCAGATGATAATCGGCAGGGACTGGCGGCCGGTCTTGACGACCACCTGCAGGTCCATCCCAAAGCCCAGGAGAACGACGGCTGTTTGCAGGATATACTTGGACGTCCACTTGATCCCGCTGGCCGCGCCTTTCTTCTCTTCCCAAAAGAGGGTGATGACCATGCCAAACAAGATGGCGAAGACGGCGCCCCCGATGACTGGCAGGGTCTTGCCTAAGAGCCAGGCGGGGGTAGCGATGGCCAGGCAGACCAGGATGCCGGGCAGATTCTTTTTAATCCAATTCATTTCTTTTTTGCCTCCAGATATTTTTTGAACATGCTTTAGTATAGTAGTAAAATGGTAGAAAATAAAATTATAGATTATTATCTGTCGATAAAGCAGAATTATTGTAAGGAGGCCGGGGATGCTGGATTTTCGCGTCAAAACATTTTTAACGGTCTGTGAGACCATGAACTTCACCCGGGCGGCTGACCGCCTGCATGTGACCCAGCCGGCGGTGTCCCAGCACATTCGCTATTTGGAGAAGGAGTACCAGGTCAAGCTTTTCAGCTACCAGGGCAAGAAACTGACCTTGACCGCGGCGGGAGAGAAACTCCGCCAGGCCATGCGGCAGATGCAGAGCGATGAGCGCCTGCTTAAAGCGGAAATCAAGCATGCTGACCTGCCGCCGGTCCGCTTTGGGGTAACCATGACCATTGGGGAATACGCCTTAGCCAGGCCCCTCAGCCGCTTTTTAAAAGACCATCCCCAAACCAATGTGGAAGTAGTCTACGGCAACACCCAGTTTTTGACCAAGAAATTGGATGAGGGGGACCTGGACTTTGCCCTAGTAGAAGGGGACCCGGCCAGGAGTTATGCCAGCCTGCGCTACCAAAGCGAGGACTTCATCGCCGTCTGCTCCCCAGATTTGTCTTTTGCCAAGGAGCCGGACCAGATCGCTGACCTTTTTGACCAGCGCCTTTTGGTCAGGGAACCGGGCTCAGGGACCAGGAAGATCCTGGAGGACAGCTTAGGCGCCCAGGGGCAGGAACTGAGCGACTTCAAGCAGTATGTCCAGGTCGGCAACATGCAGATGATTACCCAGCTGCTTTTGGCCAATTGCGGGGTCTCTTTCTTGTACCAGACTGCCGTTAGTGACCTTTTAAAGGCAGGAAAGCTGCGGAAGTTGAGTTTGCGGGACTTCCAGATCCGCCATGACTTCACCTTTATCTGGGAGAAGAACAGCCTCTACGCGGACCGCCACCAGCAGATCTGCGCGGAACTGAAGGCAAGCAGATAAGAAAAGACTTTTACTTGTTTTGGGTAAAAGTCTTTTTTGCATATTCTACTTGGTTAATTCGTAAATCGCTTCAGCATAGATGGCCAGGCTTTTTTCCAGTTCAGCCAGGCTGACGGATTCGTCGATGGCGTGGGCGCTGACGCCTTCCAAACTAATCTTTAAGCAATTACCATTTTCGCTAGCTGTTTCTTTGATTTCCCCAGTCAAGCCCTTTTTGGCCAAAAAGTCCGGGAAAGCTGCCGCAATTTTCGCAAGATTCTCGCCAGAGACGACGGCGGTCGCGGCGGCTGGGATCATGTTGGTGGCCTGGCCGGCAAGGCTTCCCCGTTGAACCACTTGGCATTTTTTCTAAGGTTAAAGGTCCAGGTCATTCCGTCCTTGCTTTCCTTCTAGGACTTGGCGATGCCGGGCAGGATCTTGGAGTTGTTGCCCAGGCGGACCAGGCCTTCCATGGTGGCGTCCAGCTGCGTAGCCGTCATTGTTCAAAGCTGGGTCCATGGTGGAGATTTCTCCGGCGGAGAACCAGTTTAAGACTTGCTTGGTCTTTGAGCTACTGGCAGAGGTGTTGGAGCAGGCGGAAAGCAGGCTGGCGGACAGGGCTAAAGTGATGATGGCTGATTTTTTATGATCTTTTCCTCGGTGTTTTCTAAAAATTGAATTGATCTAGAACTAACTTGTTTTCTTTTTTAAAAAGCAGCGAGGGGATGTCTTAAAAAGCAGCGAGGGGATGTCGGCCACTTAAGGCAGACGGGGTGTTTTTGAACATGTTTGACTCTTTCATGGCGGACTCCTTTACAAAATCATTTTTAAAGCTGGCAGAAAAAGAAAGATTAAAAAAAGAGCAAGAAACGGAGAGAAAGAAAAAATCGCCCCCAAGGAATTGCTTTCTTGAAGACGATTGTTAGTCGTGGCCCCACTTCATTTCATCAGCTGTCTCACGGCAACTGACCTTACACTGCCGCTGACTAGTCGCCGGAAAGGGCAAAGAAGGCCAGTTTCCAGGAACACCCAGGGCAGCCGTGGTAACGCTCGCTAGCGGGAAGGCCTACTTTATTTCGGCCAACCAGTTCTTAGATGTGTTTCGCCAGGTGGCTTTTGCTCAATCGCACCAACTTGAGCTCTCTGGAAAAAGCCGGACCTGGTTACTCTTCTAATTGATGCTTTTCTTAAAACGTTTTAATTTTTAGTTAATGTAATCTTAAAGCGTAAATAGGCTTCTGTCAATGATGTGACCCCCAAAATTGGGACAATTTAGTATTACGCCGTTAAGGTTGTTAAAACATGATTCCGATATTCAATCGGG
>NZ_AZCR01000058.1 GCF_001433875.1 Lactobacillus delbrueckii subsp. delbrueckii DSM 20074 = JCM 1012 | reverse complement strand
TCGTTATTAACATTGTAAGGGACAACCCTTCTTTTTTGTTGCCTATTTTCTATTTACACAAGAATTTATACTGAACCAAAAAAAGAAAAAAGTTCCTGTCGGCTGAAAAAGAGGTGAAAATAGCAGAAATTACTCTATTTGTAAGTTCGAAAAGGCTTGAATAAGTGGTAAAATTTCAGTAGAGAGATTTTTTATATTTTGAAATGATAGGAGTACCATATGACTCAAGTACTATTGTTTGCTACAGATAATCAAAACAAGGTTAAGGAAGTGCAAGAAGCTTTCAAGCAGGCTGGTCTGGACATTGAGCTTAAATCAAATGCAGATTTGGACAACCCGCCATACGTTAACGAAAAGGGGACGACTTTTGAAGCTAATGCTAAGCTGAAGGCGCACGCTTTGGCAGACTATAGTAAGCTGCCAACTCTGGCTGACGACTCAGGCTTGCAGGTTGCTAAACTGAACGGCGCTCCTGGCGTACACTCAGCCCGTTACGGCGGTGAGGCCCACAACGATGCCAGAAACAACGCTAAGCTTTTGGCAGCCTTGGGCGGGATTCCGCAAGACGAGCGCCAAGCCAAGTTTGTCACTACCCTTGTTTTGACCATGCCAGGCCACGAAGACAAGGACTTGGTTGTAACTGGCACCTGCGAAGGTGAAGTTCTGGCAATTCCGCGCGGCAAGGACGGCTTCGGCTACGACCCGCTCTTCTACGTACCAAGCAAGGGCAAGACTTTCGCCGAAATGACCACTGAAGAAAAGAACGAAGTCTCCCACCGGGGCAAGGCAGTCAAGGCTTTGATCGAAGAACTGCCAGCTTGGCTCGCTCAATTCAACTAAGATCAAAGAAAAATGCTGGGCCGCGGCTCAGCATTTTTAGATCAAGCTTTTTTACTGTTGTTGATGATAACCGGTTCCTGGCCAAATTTGACCTGGTTGGCCCGTAAGTATTGCAGGTAGGTCTGCCAGTAGGCCTGGCGGATTTTGCCTTCAAAGCCCGGCTTGACCTGGAAGTGGACCCGGTAGGTGATCGTCTGCCCCTGCTGGCCGATGACCCCGATCTGGGTTGGTCCGTTGACCAGTTTGTCATGCCAGGCAAGCAGATCTTCATCAGCCTGGTCAAGCAGGCTGGCCAGCTGCTTTAAGTCGGTGTCTGCATCCAGGTTCAGGTCCAAGTTAAGGCCAATCCCGCCGTGGGTTAGGTTTCTGACGATGGAAATCTGCCGGTTGGGTATGAAGATCAAGGTGCCGTCAGTGGTGACGATCTGGGTGGTTCTGAGGCCCAGCTGGGTCACGGTCCCGGCTTCAGTCCCGATCTCGACATTGTCGCCGACATCGTACTGGCCTTCACTGAGGATAAAGAAGCCGTTGACCAGGTCGCTCATGAAGCCCTGGGCCCCAAGGCCGATGGCCAAAGAGAAGATCCCGGCACTGGCAATCAAGGTGCCGACAGGGATGCCCAGGATGGTTAAGATGGAGTAGACATAGAAGAAGACCATGGTGTAGTGGAAGAGGCTGTTCACCAAGGCTGAGATGGTCTGGGACCTTTTGGAGAGGACAAGCTTGTCGTTGTGCTTATCCAGGTATCGCTTGATAATTTTCCGACCAAAATGGCTGACCAGGTAGAAGACCAGGGTCGAAATCAGCAGCTTCCAGAGGATGGTCACGCCGCTGGTAAAAAGCTTGTCGACGTCGACAGAGATGCCGGCAATTTTGAAATCAAGATTTTTCATTGAAAAAATGCTCCTTTCAGCTATGCTTAAAGGATAACAGAAAAGCGGGTAAAAACTTCGGAAAATCTTTCGATTGTGTCTAAATCGTTTTCATGCTAGACTCTTTTTAGAAAGGAAAGGGGAAGTAAGCTATGACAATTTCATTTGGCGCTTTAGCCGGTTTGATCGCGGCCATTGCCTTTTTGGTACTGGTCCTGTTTACGATTCCCATGTTGCTTAATGTTTCGAAGACTTTGAAAGAGGCTGAGAAGACAGTCCAATTGACCAATGAATCTATGGCCAAGCTGACTGAAGACATGGATGACTTGATGAAGCAGACCGGCGGACTCTTGGAAAAGACCGACGCGTTTTTGCAAGACGTCAATAGTAAGATGGAAACTTTGCAGCCGGTCGTTCAGGCCGCCGCTGACCTGGGCCAAAGCGTCTCAGACATCAACGAATCATCCAAGAAGATGATCAACAAGGTTTCCAATGCCCACTTTACCCGGACGGGAATGATCACTTCCGTAATTACGTCGGCTTTTGCCAGACATTTCCGGCGGAAGGGTTAGGATTAAGAAAAGGAGAACAACCATGAGCAAATTTGGTAGCTTTTTATTAGGGGCCGTCTTTGGGGCTGCTGCTGGGGTTGCAGCTGCCAGCCTGATCTCAGACGACAAGCTTAAAGAAGTCAAGGACAAGATCAAGAGCAATCCAAACGTTGAAGACTTGAAGGAAAAGTACGACAACGGGACAGAAATCTTGAAAAACCAACTGGCTTCTTTCCCAAAGAACATTGAAGATGATTCTGAATTGAAGGACTTCGACGACATCGTAATCGACGATTCAGCTAACGGCGCCGGCGAACAAGACGCCAGAGACCTGGACAATGCTGAAAAGAGCGAAGAAGGGGAAGAGAGGCCGGAAGAACCAAGCACGCCGACTAGTCCAGATCAAGAATAGTAAATTTTTTCACGATAGATTTTGAATAAGCAGAAAAGTAGAACTCGATGCTTTCGGGTTTCGCTTTTTTACTAGTTGAGGATAAATCACATGACGACAACAAACATGGTCCTTTTTCTGATTTACCTAATGGCAATGTATTTTTCCTTCAGAAAATCAGATAATCCTTTTGTTTTGAAGCTGAGAAAATATCGGGGAATAATCTTGACTATCCTGCCTGCCGCGTTTTTTGCCATTTTTGTCATGAAGGAAGGCTATCATGATTTTCAGAATGTCTTCTTGCTGTTGACTTTAATTGGCGTCTACTACTTGATTCGCGACCTGCGCAAGGCATAATTGTATACAAAAAAAGGCTTCTATAAGAGAGATACTTCTAGAAGCCTTTTTCTGTTTTCGGTTTTATTCCTTAACTGGCAGAACCTTCAATTCCTTGCTAGTGTGGGTGAATGGCTTGAAGCCATCCTTGGTGAGGACTCCGCAGTCTTCGATCCGGACACCGGCAAAGCCTGGGATGTAGATCCCGGGTTCAATAGAGAAGCACATGCCTTCTTCCAAAACGACGTCGTTGCCGTTAGCGATGGACGGGAATTCGTGGACTTCCATCCCGATCCCGTGGCCCAGGCGGTGGATGAAGTATTCACCATAGCCGGCGTCAGTGATGATCTTGCGGGCTACCCCGTCAAGTTCGCTGGCCGTCATGCCTGGCTTAGCCGCGTCGATGGCTGCTTGCTGGGCAGTCCGGTTGACTTCGTAGATTTCCCGCATCTTGTCAGTCGGTTCCCCGTAAGCGACCGTCCGGCTGGAGTCAGAAGCGTAGCCTTCGTGCATGGTCCCTAAGTCAAAAAGTACCAGTTCATTTGGCTGTACCGTGTTCATGCTTGGGCCTTGGTGCGGGTTGGCCGCGTTCTTGCCGGCCTGGACGATGGTGTCAAAGCTGGTCTGCATCACGCCCTTTTGCAGCTTCAATTGGTATTCAATCTGGCTGACCACGGCCCGTTCGGTAACCCCGTTTCTCAGGGCTTCAAAGCCAATCTGGAAGGCAAAGTCCGCTTCTTCCCCGGCCTTGCGCAGCTTGACCAGTTCGCTTTCCGTCTTGAAGAGGCGGATGTGGGCGATGAAGTCAGACAAGTCCTTGGAGAAGTCGGAGTCTGGGAATTGAGCGTGCAGGGCCTGGTAGTGGGCAACCGTCAAGCCGTTCTTTTCGACAGCCCAGTTTTGGTAGTCCTTGGTCCGCTGCTTGATTTCGTCAGCGATCTTGCTCCATGGGTCTTCGCTGTCCAGGTAGCCGACCACGTCCCCGTCCCAAGCTGATGCCTTGGCTTCTTCATAGTTCAAGGCCGGGCAGAAGAGGAAGGGTTCAGCGTCCTTGAAGGCGAAAAGCTTAAAGATTCTTTCTTCAGGATCGGTAATGAAACCCGTGAAATAGTTGATGGTAGTCGGGCTGGAAACGTAGGCTACGTCCATCCCGTTTTCCTGCAGCCAGTTTTGTAATTTGTCTAAATTCATGGCAAAATTCTCCTTACTGATGAAATTAACCTCAGTATAGCACTAAAAAACTGAAAAAAGTTGAAAAAATAGCTGTAAGCGATTGCACGAAAAGTGTTCTCATGGTATCATTAAATCAGTATTTAGTATTTAGATAGGTAGGGCTGTTATTATGAATAAGCAAGATGTAACCATTTACGATGTTGCTCGGGAAGCCAAGGTTTCTATGGCCACGGTTTCCCGGGTAGTCAACGGCAACAACAATGTCCGCAAGGAAACCCGTGACCGGGTCATGGAAGTTATCAAGCGTCTGCACTACCAACCAAACGCGGTAGCGCAGGGTCTGGCCTCAAAGCGGACCACAACAGTCGGCTTGATCGTGCCGGACCTGACCAACTTGTACTTTGCCGAATTGTCAAAGGGGATCGACGACATTGCTGTTTTGTACAAGTACAATATCATCATCTCCAGCGTGGAAAACCGTTTGATGAAGGAAGACGCCGTCATTCAAGGCTTGCTCAACAAGCAGGTTGACGGGGTTATTTACATGTCCAACAAGCTGTCTGAAGAAGTAGCGGAAGCATTCAAGCGGACCGACACGCCAGTCGTTTTGGCCGGGACTGTTTCCGACAACCTGGAATTCCCTTCAGCCAACATCGACTACAAGAAGGCCGACACGGAAGCTTTGAACCTGCTTTTGAACGACGGCAAGAAGAAGCTGGCCTTGATCGTGGGCGACAAGGAAGCTTCGATCAACCGGAACTACCGGATTCCGGCCTTTGAGAAGTTCGTGGCTGACAATGAACTGGAAGGCTGCGAGATTTTTGACAACATCAAGGACTACTCTGACGGCTACAACCTTTACCCGGAACTGGCCAAGAAGGGGATCAACGGGGCCATCATCACCAAGGACGTTTCCTCAGTCGGCCTCCTCAACTCAGCTCTGGATCGCGGGGCTAAGGTGCCGGAAGATTTCGAAATCATTACGGCCAGCGCGACCCAGATCGCCTCAGTTGTCCGGCCAGCCTTGACCACGATCAAGCAGCCGCTCTACGACTTGGGTGCCGTGGCCATGAGAATGCTGACCAAGCTGATGAACGATGAAAGCCTGGAAGACAAGCACATCGTTTTGCCATATGAACTGATCAAGAAGCAAAGTACCTTGAACAAGTAAGATTTTTCGAAAGAGCCTACCAAGCGGCGGGCTCTTTTAGTTTCGCCCGGGCAAAGGCGGCTGAACTTTGTGTTACAATCTTTTTATAAGATAATGGGGGGCACAAATGGATCACTTATACCAGCAATTCGACTTGATCGAAGAGATTACCAGAAACGACGGCAGTCAGTACTATGAAATTTCCAACATCGACCAAAACGGCTTCGCGGAACTGGCGGCCAACAACGGTTTAATCAAGAGCGTGCGGATTCTGGTCATCAACATCCCGCGCACCAAGGCGCTGGAAACTTACGAGCAGTACATTAACAAGACCTACCAGCTGCATACTTTGATGAACGAAGAAGACTGGGAGAACCCGCAATGGGTGGAATGGGACAAGCCTAAAGGCCCGGTCAGGGATGCTTACGAAATGGTTTTGAAAGCCAACAAGATCGGCTAGGAGGAAGACAATGGAAACTTTGCGGATTCTGCATACCAACGACTTGCACTCGCACTTTGAGCATTTTCCAAAAATCAGACGCTATTTGAAGCAGGTGCAAGAAACGGCGGCTGCCGACCAGGTTTTGACTTTTGACGCCGGCGACTTCATGGACCGGTCCCATCCCTTGTCTGATGCTACAGAGGGCCGGGCCAACATCCGCTTGATGAATGACTTTCACTATGACGCCATCACGATCGGCAACAATGAGGGGATTTCCAACCCGCATGCCGTCTTGGAGCGGCTTTTTGACCATGCCAACTTCCCGGTCCTCTTGTCAAATCTCAGAGAAGAAGACGAAAGCTGGCCGGCCTGGGCTAATGACTACAAGATCATCAAGACCAAAAAGGGCACCCGCCTGGCCTTGGTGGGTCTGACGGCCGCTTATCCAATGACATACGGTCCCAACCACTGGCAGATCAAGATGCTGGGCGAAACTATGGACCGGGTCCTGCCGGAAATTGCCGGCCAGTATGACTGCTTGATTTTGCTGACTCACGTGGGCCTCAGAATGGATCAGTGGCTGGCCAAGCACTACCCGGAAATCGACCTGATCGTGGGCGGACACAGCCACACCCTTTTGGAAAAAGGGGTCAAGGAAGGCCGCACCTGGATCACCCAGACGGGAAAGTGGGGCAATTATGTCGGCGACATTAGCCTGGAAATCGGCGATGACCACAAGATCATTTCGATTAAACCAACTACCGTGCCGGTAGCTGATTTGCCAAGCCAGGCGGGCGATGAAGCAGAAATTGCCGCCTTATATGAAGAGGGGCAGAAGATGCTGCAGAGCCGGCAGGTGGCGGACTTGCCAGAGAAGTTCAAGGATGACAAGCTGGCCGCGATCGACGTCTCCCTGGATGCGATCGCTGACTTTGCCGGTACTGACCTGGCCATGCTGAGCACCGGCCTCTTTTTGACACCATTTAAGAGCGGCCTCATCAACCAGTTTGACCTTCAGCATGCCCTGCCGCACCCGATGCATGTCGTCCGGACTACCCTTTTAGGCCGGGACTTGTGGCGGCTGGTCATGGAAGTGGAAAAGAACCGGCACTTTTTGGAACATTATCCTCTGGTGGGGATGGGCTTTAGAGGGAAGATTTTTGGCCAGGTCTACTACAGAGGGATCAAGTATGACCCAATGACCAGGAACGTTTTCGTCAACGGGCAATTGCTGGACCCGGCGGAAGAATACCGGATCGCCGTTTTGGACCACTATGTCCTGATCCCGTTTTTCCCGACTTTGGCCATTGTCGGTGAAAATGAATTCCTCTTCCCGCAGTTTTTAAGGGAAGTCGTAGGCGACTACTTAGGCCGCAAGTATCCTGTGAAAAAAGAAGGTGAATTTATTGAGGAAAGAGCAGAAAGAGCAGAAAACAGAGGTAGCTGAAGCTAAGCCCCTCCACCCCCTGGCAGAGGTGGTGGTTGCCGGTGAAAAGGTCGTGATCAATCAGCGGGAATACCGCCTTTTGGTCAACCAGCGGGATGCTTTAGACCGGGAAGTTTTGAAGCAAAAGTACGATCCATACCTGGACCAGTATGATTATCTGGTCGGGGATGTATCCAGCGACCACCTCCGCCTCAGGGGCTTTTACAATGACTATGTCAAGACATCCATTGACCGAAAAAAGTCGACGATTGTTGACTACTTGACTGAATACTGCAACCCTGGCGCGCCTTACTTTATCTTGGAATCCCTCCAGCCCAGCCGTAAGCCATGGCCGACCCAGCGCCGGCGGCCAGCCAGAAAGCGGCCGAAGAACAAGGCGGCTTTTAGCGAAAGAAAGGTCAAGGACGGCCGGCCCAAGAAGGGCAGCTATGCTGAAAGCTGCAAGAAGAACCGCCGCCACCAGGCCTTTGTGATTAGAAAGAAGAAGCCGTGAAAGATTACCGCTTATTTTTGATTGATTTGGACGGGACCATTTACCGGGGCAAGGAGACCATTGAATCCGGCGTCCGCTTTGTCAAGCGCCTGGATGAGGCAGGTCTTGATTACTTATTTTTGACCAACAACACGACCCGGACGCCCCAGATGGTAGCTGACAAACTGGCCGGGCACGGAGTCAAGACCGACGTTTCCAAGATCTACACGCCCAGCATGGCCACGGCCAGCTATATTTTGGAAAAAGATGCGAAAAGGCCAATCGGCGTCTACATCATTGGCCAAATTGGCCTGTGGAAGGAGATCCTGGACCGGCCGGAATTCTATTATGACGAGGAAAATCCTGACTACGTGATCGTGGGGATGGACACGGACTTGACCTATCACAAGCTCATGGTTGCCACCCGCTGCATTCACCGGGGAGCGGTCTTTATCGGCACCAATTCCGACCAGAACCTGCCGGTGGGCAAGGAGCTGCGGCCAGGCAACGGTTCAATTTGCGCGGCTCTGGAAGTCGCGTCCGGGCAAAAGCCCCTTTTTATTGGCAAGCCGGAAGCCATTATTGTCAACCGCGCCCTGGACTTGGCTGGGGTTAGGGCGGAAGAGGCCTTGATTGTCGGGGACAATTACCCAACTGATATTATGGCCGGAATCAACAGCGGAGTCGACACCCTCTTGACCTTGACCGGGGTGACGCAAAAGGCAGACCTGGCCGGTCTCACTCCGCCGACTTATTTAGTGAACGATTTGGATGAATTTAGCCTATGAAAAAATTCCTAAGCAAGCTGGGCCAGCCCCTTTTCCATTTCTTTTTCGCGGTCTCCAGCGCTGTCGTTGGCGCGATCGTAGTCAGCTGGCCCTTGCTTTTGCTTTTTACCTTGCTGGAGAAGACTTACCAAACGGTTAACTTGACCGTGGGCCAGGTCATGAGCAACTATAACCAGCTCCTGCTTTACCTGGTTTGGCCTGGGCAGACCAAGCTGCAGATGAGCAACCTGCCGACTTCGGCTTCAGCGGCTGCTCACTTTGCCGATGCCAAAAATCTTTTTATTCTGGCCGAGCTGGTTTTCCTGCTCTGCCTGGCTCTCAGCAGCTATTTCCGCAATTACAAGAAGCCGCTTAAATTGACCCAGACCCAGGCCTTGCTCTTGATGCTGCTGCCAATTGTGGTCATGCCTTTTGCCTTAACCGACTTTGACAGTTTTTTCCGGGTCTTTCATACTTTCTTTTTCCGCAATGACAACTGGCTCTTTGACCCGGCGACTGACCCGGTCATCAACGTGCTGACGGAAGGCTTCTTTGCCTCCTGCTTTGCGGTTGGCGGAGCGATTTACGAGCTCTACCTGGCCCGCTTTTTGCTGAAAAAGTAAACCGGAAAGCACTTAAACAGAATTTAGACCGCCAATTGCAAGAATAAATTGAACACTTACCATAACATCTGGCAGATTTTGACTATCTACGCCGGTAAATGCGGTCAAG
>NZ_AZCR01000057.1 GCF_001433875.1 Lactobacillus delbrueckii subsp. delbrueckii DSM 20074 = JCM 1012 | reverse complement strand
GATTTTTTGTGCTCCAATCCAGTGAAAACGATTTTTCTTACTGGATCGGAACAGTGTTCAGTTTAATTTTACAATCGGCGTGCAAAAAAGGTGGGCAAAAATTATATGGAGAGTGAAGAAAGACAAACGCGCAAATCAAACTTGCGCTTATTATTCGAAGCCCTGGTCGTGGGCCTGGTGGCGGGCATTGTTGTCGGCAGCTTCCGCTGGCTGATCGGGCAGACCCTGGCCATGTGGCAAAAAGGCTACCAGGCAGCGCACGCTAACCCAGCCCTCTTGTGGCTCTTAGCCGGGGGAGTTCTGGCCAGCGTGATCGTGGCCGGCTTCTTAGTCAAGCAGCAGCCCCATGCCGGCGGGTCCGGGATTCCTGAAGTAGAGCTCCAGCTGCAGGGCAAGCTGCAACTGGCCTGGTGGCCAATCCTCTGGCGGAAGTTCATCGGCGGGGTCCTGTCGATCGGGTCTGGCCTCTTTTTAGGCCGGGAAGGTCCGTCAATCCAATTGGGCTCAACGGTCGGCCAGGGGGTGGCCCAGGGCTTCAAGGCTTCAAAGAGCGACTCCCGGGTCCTCCTGGCAACCGGGGCGGCCAGCGGCTTGTCCGCGGCCTTCGGGGCACCTTTGGGCGGGGCCATGTTCATCGTTGAAGAAGTCTTTCACAACTTTTCTCCCCGGGTCTGGCTGAACGCTTTAGCCGGAGCCATCATGGCCAACTTTGTGGTTTCTAATGTCTTTGGCCAGACTCCGGTCTTAGCGATTGACTACAAGCACAGCTTCCCCATCCTCCAGTAATGGCAGCTGCTCTTATTGGGGGCTTTCTTGGGCTTGATCGGCCGCTTCTACCAGTGGGGCCTGCTCAATTTCAGCCATGTTTATCAAAAAATCCCCGTCCTGACGCGTTGGCTGCACGGGATCATCCCGGCCCTCATCTTAGTGCCGGTCATGTACTACATCCCAGGCTATGTCGGCGGGGGCAACAACTTGATCTTGAGCTTGAACCAAATTCACGCCGTAAATGTCCTGGTCTTGATCTTCCTCTTGCGGATCAGTTTTTCCATCGTGTCTTACGATTCTGGCCTGCCGGGCGGGATCTTCCTGCCGATCTTGACCATGGGGGCCCTCTTGGGGGCGGTTTATGGCCAGTTCATGGTTGACCTGGGCCTTTTGGACCAAAAATTGGTCGTCAACTTGATCATCTTCTCCATGGCCGGGCTTTTTTCAGCCATCGTCCGCTCTCCTTTTACCGCTATCATGCTGATCGCGGAAATGGTCGGGTCACTGCTGCACCTCATGCCTTTAGCCGTGGTCTCAGTTGCCGCTTATGTAGTCAACGAACTGCTGGGCGGGGTGCCGATCTATGAAAGCTTGGCTGGCCGGATGCAGACCAAAGAAGACAACGACTATGTTGGTGAAGCAGACCAGCTGACTATTTCCATTTATGAAGGCAGCCAGTTGGCTGACCACCAGGTCAAGGAAATCGCCTGGCCGGACCGCACCCTGGTTAGAGTTATCCACCGGGGGCAAAAGGATATTATCCCTAATGGGAATACCAGGCTGTTAGCCGGTGACCTTTTAGTCTTGGAAATTGACGAAAACCAGCGAGGCCTGGTCTATGACAAGATGGCCAGCCTGCAAGAAGCCAAAGAATAAAGCTAAAAATGCATCAGAAAAAGCCCCGGCTGGAGTCGGGGCTTTTTAGCTTGGCAAAAATTGTTATTGTTAGCGTTTAGACGTTCAAGATCAAGAAGTAGATCACGAAGACTACAGCCAGGATCCACATCATTGGGCTGACTTCCTTGGTCCGCTTGGCAGCAGTCATGGAGATCGGGTAAACGATCAGCCCCAGGGCCATCCCGTCAGCGATGGAGTAGGTCAAGCCCATGCCAATCACGATCAAGAAGGCTGGAACAGCGATTTCCAGCTTGTCCCAGGAGATCTTGGCCAGGTTGGCGGCCATCAAAACGCCGACGATGATCAGGGCTGGAGCAGTAACCGTAGTTGTTACCACGCTCAAAAGCGGGCTGAAGAACATGGACAAAAGGAAGAAGATACCAACCCAAACGGCAGTCAAACCTGACCGGCCGCCGGCAGCGATCCCGGATGAAGATTCAACGTAGGTGCCAACCGGTGAAGTACCGATGATGGAACCAGCCATCATGGCCGTTGAGTCAGCCGCCATGGCCTTGCCGATTCTTGGCATCTTGCCGTCCTTGTCAATCAGTCCAGCCTGGTGAGCCAGACCGATCAAGGTACCAGTGGTGTCAAAGAAGGCCACCAAGAGGAAGGTTAAAACGACCGTCCACATCTGCACCGTGTTGATGTCGCCCAGGTGGAAGATAGCTTGGCCGAAGCTTGGCTTCAAGCTTGGCGCCAATGAAACGACTGAAGTCGGCATCTTGCTTTGGCCAACCAGGATGCTGAAGATTGAAGACAGGACGATCCCGATGAAGATCGCGCCTGGCACCTGCCGGATCATCAAGAAGATGGTTACCAGCAGACCGAAGATGGTTACCCAGGCAGCTGGGTCCTTAAAGGAACCGATAGTTACCAAAGTAGAAGCGCTGTTGACAACCAGCTTGCCGTTTTGCAGGCCCAGGAAGGCGATGAAGATCCCGATCCCGGCGGAAATGGCAAATTTCAAGTCATTAGGGATGCTGTCAACGATCAGTTCCCGCAGCTTGAAGACCGTAATCAAAATGAAGATGATTGAGGCCAGGAAAACAGCGGCCAGGGCAGTCTGCCACTTCACCTTCATGCCGATGCAGACAGTGTAGGCGAAGAAGGCGATAAGACTCAAAGACGGGGCAGTAGCGATCGGGTAGTTGGCAAAAATACCCATGATAAGACAGCCGAGCGCGCTGGCCAGGGCAGTTGCCGTGAAGACCGCGCCCTTGTCCATCCCGCTGGCGGCCAAGACGCTAGGGTTGATGAAAAGGATGTAGCACATCGCGAAGAAGGTCGTCAGACCAGCGATGAACTCCCGCTTAGGGTTTGAACCGAGCTTGTCGAGCTCGAAATACTTGTTAATAAATTCCATTTGATCCTCCAGTAGGTAATGTTCGGAATTTCCTCCGATAGAAGGGGGTATTTCTACCTTAACATGGAATTAACCGGATGTAAATACGAATTATAATTTTGCTAGTGATTATAAAGTGTGTTTCCATTATTTTTAGCCGCTAAAAAGCGCTTGAGCATGGCAACTCAAGCGCTTTCCTTTTATTTTTTCACTTGCTTTTAAAAAATCTAAATTCAGCTTAGATATTCAAAACCTTGTTCAAGAAGTTCTTGGTTTCTTCTTCCTGCGGGTGGTCGAAGATTTCTTCCGGCGTCCCCAGTTCCTTGATCACGCCGCCGTAGAAGAAGGCAACCTTGTCAGCCACCTGCTTGGCGAAGCCCATTTCGTGGGTTACCACGATCATGGTCATCCCTTCTTGGGCTAGTTTCTTCATAACGTTCAAAACGTCGCCGACCATTTCCGGGTCCAGGGCACTGGTCGGTTCGTCAAAGAGCATGACATCCGGCTTCATGGCCAGGGCCCGGGCGATGGCTACCCGCTGCTGCTGGCCGCCGGACAGGGTAGTCGGCTTGACGTCAGCCTTGTCATCCATGTTGACCATCTGCAGGTACTTGTGGGCTTCCTTGATGGCCGTTTCCTTGTCTTCCTTGCCCAGTTCGACCGGAGCCAGGGTGATGTTTTCCAGGACGGTCATGTTCGGGAAGAGGTTGAAGTGCTGGAAGACCATGCCGATCTTTTCCCGCATCTTGTTGATGTCGACCTTTGGGTCAGCCAGGTCAACGCCATCCAAGTAGATGTGGCCGTCTTGGAAGTCTTCCAGCTTGTTGATGCAGCGCAGGAAGGTACTCTTGCCTGAACCAGACGGACCGATGATGCAGACGACTTCGCTTGGCGCGACGTCTAGGCTGGCGCCCTTGATGACTTCATGAACGCCGTCATAGCTCTTGTGCAGGTCAGTTACCTGAACCTTGTATTTTTCTTCCATGGGAAAAGCCTCCTTTTAACTAATGTTGCATCTTCTTTTGAATGTAGTTGGACAGCCAGGTAAGCAGGGTGATGATGATCAGGTATATTACGGCGATGATCAGCCACATCTTGAAGCCCTGGAAGTTCTGAGCGATCAAGTTGGCACCAGTTTGCGTCAAGTCCATGACCCCGATGGCGGAAAGGATGGACGTGTCCTTAAGAGTGATGATGAACTGGTTGACCAGGGATGGAATCATCAGCTTGAAGCCTTGCGGGGCAACAACCTTCCACAGGGCTTTGTAGTAAGGCAGACCCAGGGACCGGGCCGCTTCCCACTGACCCACGTCAACTGATTCGAAGCCCCCGCGGACGATGGCCCCGATGTAGGCCCCTTCGTCTAGCATCAAAGTCAGGATGCCGGCGGTAAAGAGGGGCAGCTTGTGGCCCAGCAAGGTTGGCATGCCGATGTAAATAAAGAAGGCCAAAACCATCATTGGAATCCCACGGAAGATGTAGATGATTACGTTGGCCAGGCCATGCCAGAATTTGTGTTCAGCGATCCCCATGATCCCGAGGATTAAACCGAAGACCAGGGCGGCCAGGATGCCGACGATTGAGAGTTCGATGGTCATCCACAGACCTTGCAGAAGAGCGCCGGCGTTGTCCTTGATTAAGCCCAAAATTGAAGTATCAGCTACGACTTGGCTCTTAACAGCCTTCTTGCTGGTGTACTTGTTGACGATCTTCTTTAAGCGGCCAGTCTTCTTCAGCCAGGCCAGACCGTCGTTGAACATCTTGAGGAGTTCCTGGTTTTCCCCCTTCTTAACGGCAAAAGCCAGAGGGGCGTTGGAAACCTGCTTGCCGACGATACGCAGGCCGGTCCCGTTGGCAATCCCGTAGCGCAGGGACGGACCATCGTCGAAGCAGGCGTCAGCGTTGCCGGCCTTGACGTCAGCCCAGGAAGTGTTGGAGTTGGTGTAGTACTTCAGCTTGAAGCCGTACTTTTTTTGGATGGACTTGGCATAGATAGCAGAAGTAGTCCCGGTCTTGACGTTAACCGTCTTGCCCTTGAGGTCCTTCATGCTGGTGATCTTGCTGTCCTTGGCCACGGCCAGGCAGACCCCGTCAGTGTAGTAGGAGTTGCTGAAGTCGATGGTCTTCTTTCTTTCTTCAGTCACGCTCATGCCGGCGATCATCCCGTCGATCTGGCCAGACTGCAGAGCCTGGACGTCGGCGTTGAAGGACATGATCTTCAGCTCGTACTTAAAGTTTTCGTGCTTGGCGATTTCCCGGAGGATTTCGATGTCAATCCCCGGGTTCTTGCCATTGTAGGTACCATCCTTGTCTTGGATTTCAAAGGGCTTGAAAGTCTGGTCGGTACCGATGATGTAAGTCTTCTTGCTAGCAGCCTGGGCCTTGGGCGCCGTTAAGAACAGCGCGGCGATGAGCAGGCTGACTGGCAGCAGGAGAAGTTTGCGAAGTTTCTTTAAATGCATGTTATCTTTTCACCCTTTTTCATAAATAGTTTCTTCCGCTAGAAAAGCAGATCGTCAATATTGTATCACGTTTTTTAGAAACGGTTTATTTTATACAGCTTATCTTTGGATAAAAGCAACCGGTACCAATTTTCTTTTTAAAGTGAAACCCCATAAAGAATTAAAAAAATCGTTCTACAAGGCTGAAAGCTAACTAAACAAAGAATTTAGCCTAAATAAAAGAGCCCCCGTCAGGGGAGCTTCTTAAGATGAAAATTCGATTGATTCGGTGGCAATTTCACCGGCCTGCCAGTTCTTTGGCAGCTTGCCCACTTGCTTGAGCTTCTGGGTGATCTGGTCCAGGACTTCAGTCCGGTCGCTTTCGCTGGCCATGAAGTCGTAGTGGTCGCCGTCGATCATCATCTTTGGTGAGTAGTCGTAGTCGTCATACCACTTCTCATAGTAGCGGAGCATCCGCTTGTAGTAGTCTTCCAGGGTCGGGTCGAAGCTGAGCTGCTCGTAAGACCGGCCTCGCTTCTGGATCCGTCTGATCATTGTTTCATAGGAAACATTGATGTGAACCAGGAGGTCAGGATGGCGCTTAGGCATCCGCTCCAGTTCCTTCATCATGCTTTCCAGCAGCTCGTCGTAGGTCTGGACTTCCAGGTCATTGGCCCGGCCGATGTCGGCGTTCATATGGAAGAAAAGAGAATCTTCATAGATGGACCGGTCCAGGACGTTGTTGTCGTCGCTGAGGGCTTTTTTAATGCTGTGGAAGCGCGTGTTCAAGAAGAAGAGCTGCAGCAGGTAGGTGTACTTGAGGGGGTCCTTGTAGAAAAGCGGGAGGACAGGGTTGTCATCGACGCTTTCGTAGAAAGGCTTGGTCCCCAGATATTTGGAAAGAATTGCGGTTAGGCTGGATTTGCCGGCTCCAACGGGCCCACTTAGTACAATAACGGTCATCACGTTCCTTCTAACAACTAACTATAAATTACCGATTTCGCGCAGCTTGTTGTCGATGATGTCCAGAACCAGGTCCTGGTCATCGATGTTGTCGACAAAGTCGTACTTGTCACCATCGATCATCATCTTTGGTGAAATGTCATATTGTTCATACCAGGGCTCGTAGTAGCGCAGGAGGTTCTGGTAGTATTCCTTCAGGCCCGGGTCGGAGTCGAGCTGTTCGAACTTCCGGCCCCGCTTGCCGATCCGCTTGAGCATGGTGTCAAGGGAAACGTGGATGTAGATCAGGAGGTCCGGCTTCTTGCGCGGATTTCCTGGCACGTCTTCCATCATGTTGTCCATCAGGTCGTGGTAGATCTGATATTCAGTTGGGTCAGCAACCCCGTTATCGACGTTCATGTTGAAGAAGAGCAAGTCTTCGTAGATGGACCGGTCTAAAACGTCGTTGTGGTTGCCGGCGGCGGCGTTGATTTCAGCCAGCCGCTTGTTCAAGAAGTAGGTGTTCAAGAGGAAGGTGTAGCGCTTCATGTCTTTGTAGTACAAAGGCAGAATCGGATTGTTGTTGACCTCTTCGTAATATGCTGTTGAGCCAAGGTGCTTGGCGAGGATACTGGTTAAACTGGATTTGCCGGCTCCAATTGGGCCACTTAAGACAATAACGGTGATCACACTCTTTCTATTCATACTATACTAGATCTACGTTGCTCTAATAGTTTATTGCAAGATATAGTGCCTTAGCAAGCTTTTTGTCCAAAAAGCTTTTTTATGTGATAGAGGAATAATTTGCCTGGAGGGGGGGAAAGAGTAAAATTTTTGACTAACTTAAACTTCCCACTTTTGTAAGTGGGAAGTTTAAGTAATTATTGTTTTAATAGAAGTATAATTCCAACGTGTCTGTCACCCGACCAAAGCCTTTATGAGTCCGCTTGGCATTCCGGTCATTGTAGCCGATAGCCTGTACACCTAAGAAGTTGTCTAGGGACTCTTCAGTTGGAAATTCTGACTTTGGCTTTGTCTTGCGTTTGATCATGTTGTTCATCGACTCGATCATGTTCGTTGAGTAGATCGAGGGCCAAATCTGCTTAGGGTACTGGTAAAAGACCAGCAGCCAGCAGGTCTTCCTCAATCTTCTGCAGATTCTTGATCATGCTTGAGTATTTTGAGTCGTATTTGTCATAGAAAGCGTGGAGAACCGTTTCTGCCTCTTTTAAGCTAGATTGCTTATGAACTTGCTTGAAGTCGTCCAGAGCCTCTTTACAATCGTTTACACGGACTTTCCCCTTGATATTTCGCATAACTAGGCAACGTTGGAATTTAGATTTTGGGTAATACTGCTTTAGCATGTCTTTAATGCCTACAAACCCATCTGACAGGAATAGCTCAACCTGCTCAAGGACGCGTTCCTTGAAGTTGGAAATCATTTCACCCCAAATTCCGATATTCTCCACCGGGGCAGATAATCAATGATCTACTTATGGCCATTAGGCTTAATCCCAACAGCCACATAGACTGCCTCACGCTGGTACGTATCTCTACGCAGAGGAATGTAAGTGGCGTCGAGATACACGCAGAAGAACTTGTCGCTCAGCTGACGTTGGTGATAGTTTTCGACCTTGCTGGCAACCTGCTTAGAGATGTTGGCGACAGTGCCAGCTGAGTAATAGCTGCCCTACATTTTCTCAATCAAATCATTGATCTCCCGGGTCGTTACGCCATGCGAATAGAGCTGAATCACGGTTGATTCTAGCGTATCAGTGCGTTGGCCGTATGCTGGGAGAGTATGTTGGTGAAACTCACCTTTTCTGTCCCGAGGAACTTGAACTTTGATCGGTCCGAATTGAGTTTTAACTTGTCTAAAATAGCTACCGTTTCTAGAGTTTCCAGAGTTCCAATCCTCTCGAGCATAGGGATCATAACCAAGAAAGGCAGTCAATTCGCTTTCTAGGAGTTGATCGAGTCCTAGAAAGCTGAGTACGCATGAATTCATCGAATTTCTCTTTGTTCAATAGCGCATTGAGGCATTCTTTGTTAAAATCAGTCATAGGGGATTTTCTTTCGTATTGATAGTGTTCAAATTAATTATACGGAAAGGGAGTCCTTTTTTTATACCCAATTTGAATTTAGTTTAAGGAACTGTTCATCCTTACACATAAAATTATACAGTTCCTTTTTAACTGCTAGGCTATAATTTATAGATAAATAAAAGCAAGCACCTACCTACGTAAAAAAGTGCCTGCTTTTATTTATTATCAAAAAAATTCCCATCTATATTTATAAAAGGTTATCATAGCAATTGAAATATTGACTAACTGACCTTTAATGCTAACTTCCCAGAGCAATCAAACTCAAGTCCTTTGAGAAAGTGCCTTAAACCTGCAAAAATACTGTATTTTTAGCACATCTTTGCTTGCATTGATGTGCTTTTCTATGTTATCGTTTGAGTATTATATCATACTCAATGAAGGAGGCCATCATGTACTACAACTGCCTGGTTAATATTCCTAAGAACACTGGTAAAATTTCCAGAAATAAACGGGGGAAGACTACCTATATCGAATACACTTATGCTAGAGAGTACCTTCCCGAGAAGAAATACAACGTCGCCAGAAGAACGACCATTGGGAAAGCCGATCCAGATCATCCGGGAATGATGTTCCCGAATCCCAACTTTGAAAAGTTCTTCCCTGATGTTGAGATTCCTGCCGAGGGAACGGCGGCTGAACCAGTTAATGAATCAAGAAGCAGCTGTATTCGCATCGGTGCCTTCTCCGTAGTCAGAAGAATTATTGAAGACTACAAGCTCGCTGAACACTTGAAGCGCTGGGATGACCGGGGAAATGGACTGCTACTATCTGAGCGTACCTTCGGCACTGAAAGAGCTCGAAAAGATTGAGCTGATACGCCAGCCGAATGGCAACTATAAGCTCG
>NZ_AZCR01000056.1:326-9472 GCF_001433875.1 Lactobacillus delbrueckii subsp. delbrueckii DSM 20074 = JCM 1012 | reverse complement strand
AGTTTGATTTCTTTAGTGTATTTAGTCATGAAAATAACCCCCGAAATTAGTGTCCTAATTTCGGGGGTCATATCAAAAAGCCGCTGAAAAGCGGCTTTTACTTTGCTCTAAATTCTGTTAAATTGTCGGATCTTGCTTTGGACTCTCAGTTCCAGCTTGCTTTTGCTCTTCCCGGCTTTCCAATTCTTTGACTTCTTCATCAGTCAAGACCGGGAAGGTGATTCTGAACTGGCTCCCCTGCCCTAAGACTGATTCAACGTCAATGGTCCCGTGGTAGGATTCCACCAGCTTCTGGGCAATTGACAGGCCCAGGCCGTTGCCGCCCTTTTCCCGGGTTCTGGCCTTGTCTACCCGGTAGAAGCGGTTGAAGATCTTCTTCTTGTCCTCGTCGGAAATCCCTTCCCCGTAGTCTTGGACCACGATCTGCATTTCCTGGCCGGACTGGCCGGCAGCAACGGCAATTTCCTTGCGGTTGGTTGAGTACTTGATCCCGTTGTCGATCAAGATGATCAAAATCTGTTCCAGGTGGCCCTGGAAGATCTGAATCTTAGTATCCGGATCCAGGTCCTCAACTTCCAGAGAGATCTTGAAGTCCGGGTGAACCATGCCCATGTCCCCGACTACCCGGGTCAAGACTTCCATCGGTTCAGCGATGGCATTCGGGTAGTGGACACTGATCTGTTCAGCCCGGGTCAGGTCCAGCATTTCCTGGATCAAGTGCTTCATCCGCTCAGCCTCTGAAATCGAGGCGTCAATGGATTCTTCCAGGACCTGCGGGTCCATCCTTGCCCCAGCGCTTAAGCATGCTCAGATGGCCTTCAATGACCGCTACAGGCGTCCTCAATTCGTGGGAGACATCAGAGACGAACTGCTTCTGCTGCTCGATATACTTCTGCATCCGGTCCAGCATCATGTTGAAAGACAGGGCCAACTCTTCCAGTTCGTCGTTTCTGTGCAGCTCGGGAATTCTGGCCGTACTGTTCGGGTCGGCGTTGACTTCCCTAGCCACCTTGGACATCTTGTTGATTGGTCTGACGACGCTGCGGACAACCAGGTAGGAAATTATAATCGCCAGGCCGATCCCTAGGATTGAGAGCCAGAGCATGGCCTTCAATGTCCTGGAAATCAAGCGGTTGTAGCCGGTCATCTGGTTCTTTACGACAATGTAGCCAGTCAATTTATGGCTCTTCCGGTTTCTGACCTTCCGGTAGACATAAAGAGAACTTTGCCCATCCTTGCCTTCCTTGACCACACTCTTGCTCTCACTGGTGAACTTGACCAGTTTAGGGGCGCTATCGCCGTTGTGGAAGACGATCTCATTGCGGAGATTATAGATCGCCACGGTCATGTCAGGGTTGGTCACGGTGCTTAAGACCGAGTCGCCAAAAACGCTGCTGTTGCTGTTGTCATTTTCTGACAGAGCCGGCCTGCCCGTTAAAATCCGTCTGGTGTTCGGTGATAGTTGCTGGACCACGTTGGTGATCTCCAGTTCATCATCGATGCCGATTAGACGCTTGCGGAGGACGTTGACAACTTCGTTAGACGTATCCTTTTGCTGGCTCAGGGCTTCCTGCTTGACCGTATTGTAGACGACAGCTGAGAAAACAAGAAAGGAGACCATGATCGTCATCGCGACGATGCTGACCCATCTCACGATCAGTGAAACGTGTCTGGTCCCCTTCTTGCCGCTGGCGGCGTTTTGCTTAAGCATTGTCTTCCTCGTCTCTGACCATGTAGCCGGTTCCGCGCACCGTCTTGATGTAAGATGGCTGGCCAGGGATGTCGATCTTGTTGCGGAGGTAACGGACGTAAACTTCGACAACGTTAGTTTCGATGTTTGATTCCGGTCCCCAGATCTTGTTCAAGAGCTGGTCTCGGCCAACAACATTGTTCTTGTTTTCGATCAAGGTCATGAGCAGGTTGTATTCCCGCTTGGTCAAGTCAACGGTCTTGCCGTCGCCCCGGTGGACGATCCGGTTGGCGGTTTCGATGGTCAAGTCCTTGAACTTGACAACCTTTTGCCGCGGCAGCTTGTCCTTTGAGGCGTCCTTTTCGATCTTGACCCGGCGCAAGACAGCGCGCAAGCGGGCCAGGAGTTCTTCAATAGCAAATGGCTTGACGATGTAGTCGTCAGCCCCGTGGTCCAGGCCTGATACCCGGTCAATCACGGAGTCACGGGCCGTCATCATGATAATTGGCGTGGTCTTGCTCTGCCGTACCCGGCGGGCAATTTCCAAACCGTTCAAGTCTGGCAGCATCAAATCCAGCAAGATCGCGTCGAAGTCTTCGCTCAAAGCGCGGTCCAAAGCCTTGCGGCCGTTGTTTTCCACTACGGTCTCATATCCTTCGTGCTGGAGTTCGAGTTCGACGAAACGAGCCAGGTTCTTTTCGTCTTCAACAATTAAAATTTTCGGCATGTTTTTATCCCCTCATATCCTATCGATTTAATTTGGGTCCGCTGAATCCAAGTATAATCTTAAAGTATATTTTAATAATTCTAGGATAGCCCAAAATCAGCTTTTTAACAAGTCCCAAAGAAAAACAAGTCCTCCGCCAGATTAATTTTCTCTGGAAAAAGACTTGTTTTTAAGGAAGATCATTTCTCTTCGTCTTCAGCTTTATCTTTGTCTTCTTCAGCCTGCATCTTGTCCAAAAGACCCTGCAGCTGGGCAAAGGCCGGGTTGACCTGGTCCTTCTTCTGGCCGGCGAAGTCTTGTTCAGACATGACTTCCCAGCCCTGCCCTTCTGGGTACAGGTCTTCTTCAGCTTCTTCCTTGGTCAAAACCGTGCTTGGAATATTCAAGAGCATGTTGTCTTCCACGGCCGTCTGCACGTCAATGCGGTCATCATCCAGCGGAATGATCATCAAGCCCAGTTCCTTTTCTTCCTGGGTCGGTTCATGGTCGGAATAATTTTCCACGAAGCTGAATTTCTGCTTCAAAGGAACTGCTTCCAGGCTGCGGGAGGACGGAACCAAGAGGTCGGCTTCCACTTGGAAATTGCCAGTCACGAAGGGTTCGTCATAAAAGAGCTGCCCTTCCACGTGGGCGCTTTTTACCTCATAGACCAGGTCCTTGGCCCGCTGGTAAAAGCCATCAGCAAAAGTCAAATCAGCTGAGATCTGGGTCAATGGCTCCCGGCTGTTCTTGATTTGGGAAATTGAAAGTTCTAGCATTAATTTACCTCGAGTGGCCGCCGGCCAAAGTTCTGGTCAGCGCCAACAATCTGTTCAAATAAGCGGTCAACCCTGACCTGCAGGCCCAGGGTCCCTTCTTGGGCATTCTTGCGGTCCACTTTGGAAACGATATCGATCTCAAAGTCTTTCCGCTGCTGCTTCAAATATTTCCGTCCCCGCTTGCTGTAAGCCAGAAGCATGGTGGAAACATGGTCATAACTGTTTAAGACATCGGCTTCAGTCACGTTCAAAAGAGTATAAAGACTCAGTCTTCTTAACCTTGAATAGGTGTAGCGCTTGGACTTGACCCGGCGGAGGAAGTCAGCGAAATTTTTAGCCAGGTGGATTTCTGCCTTGAACTTGTATTCCAGGCCCTCGCTCATCTGGTAGATCTGCTGCATTTCCTTGATTGAGGCTGATTCCAGCCGGTATTTCAGAAACGGGAAGAGCAGTTCCCAGTTGGGCAGGACCTTTTCCTGGTCAAAAGCGGCAATTTCCCCTTTTGGCAGCCATTGCTCCAGTTCTGAGCGCTCGGCCCCGTTTAAAAGGAGGTTGCGGATAGCGCTGGCACTTTGGACAGCTGCTTCTCTTTGCAGGATGTCATCATGGCCGGCCCCAACCCGGTTGACCGGGCTGAGCTTTAAGGGCGAGCCCAGATTGGCATTAGCCACGGCATAAGCCAGGCCCAAAATCGCGTTGGGCTCACTGACTTCATGGCCGACTTCCCGGGCCACCATCTGGTTGTACTGGGTGGAATAAGTCTGGCTGTAGTCGGCGAATTCCTGCCTTTGCCGGGGGATCTTGGAGATCCGGTCGCCGAAATATTCAAAATTCAAGTTGGCGTCTTCGACCCCAAAGACCAGGTTCTTGGCCCCCAGCCGGGTTAAGAGGTCGACCCCGCCGGTAGCGAACATGTCGGCAGCTTGGACAGCATAGGAAAAAGGCAGCTCAAAGACCAGGTCAGCCCCAGCCTCAATGGCGCTGCGGGCCCTGGACCACTTGTCCAGGATGGCCATTTCCCCTCTTTGCACGTAATTGCCGGACATGACCGCGATAATGGGGTCATCACCGGCGATCAAGCGGGCCTGGTTCATCAGGAATTCATGGCCGCTGTGGAAAGGGTTATATTCAGCTACAATCCCGACAACGCTCATTGCCTAGTCTTCCTCGATTTCCACGCGCTTGCCGTCAGCCCAGAGCTTTTCCAGGTTGTAGAAGGCCCGGGCATCTTCTGAGAAGATGTTGACAACGACGTCGCCCAGGTCAACCAGGAGCCATTCTGAGTCATGATTGCCTTCAACCCGGTAGTCGTAGAAATTAGCTTCGTGACAGGCTTCGATGATGCTGTTGGCAATGGCGTGCAGCTGGCGGCTGGAAGTGGCGCTGGTGGCCACGAAGTAGTCAGCCAGGATGCTGATGCCGCGCATGTCGTAGGCTTCGGTGTCTTCCCCGTGCCGTTCGCTGATTGCGTTTAAAACTAAGTCAAGTAATTCTTCGCTCTTCAAATTTTTCTCCTAATGTTTAGTTACTCTTAATTTATCTGTTATTACTCAGCTGCCCAGACATTGTAAGCAGCCAGAGTTCTTGGGTAGATCTTGCTTCTCTTTTGGACTAAAAAGGCCAGAGTGTGAGCCAGTTCATAGCCAACCCCGGAAGCTAAATCCGCGTAGCTGGTCTTTCTGGCCTCTTCAACGCCGGCAAAAGTCCGGCCCGGCTCAATATAGTCAGCCACGAAGACGATCTGGTCCAGGGTGGTCATTTCCACGTCCCCGGTGGTGTGCCGGTAGACAGCGGTTAAAATTTCCGGGTCGGTGATGCCGAGGTCGCGCTTGATGAACCAGCTGCCCACGATCCCGTGCCAGATAGCCCGGTTCCAGTTCAAAAGATCCGGATCAAAGCCTTCTTCCTTGATGACCTTGATGTATTCTTCAACTGGAATCTGCTTGGCATAGTCGTGGACAAAACCAGCCAAAGCCGCCTTGTCTTCGTCATAGCCGTTCAATTTGGCTAGGGTCCGGGCCGTTTCACTGACGCGGACGCAGTGGGCAAAGCGTTTTTCATCCATCATGCTCTTCTCCTTGGCCACCAATTCACTGCTGGACAAGGGGGAATATGTTTCCTTAAAAACTGGATCAGTCACGGTAAAGCCCCTTTTCTTCAATATATTCGCGAACCTTGTCCGGGACCAGGTAACGGATTGAGGTTCCGGTTGAGACAGCCTGGCGGATAGCAGTTGAGCTGAGTCGGATGTCCGGAGCATCAACCCAGATCATGGAATATTGCGGATCTTGCGGGTAGCCCGGCCGGCGGATACCGACCAAGGTAGCTAACTTGGCCAGTTCCTCAGCATTCTTCCACTTGTGGAAGCTGTTGACCTGGTCGCTGCCCATGATCAAGTAGTAGGTGTTTTCCGGCGCCTTCTTGGTTAAATAGCGCACGGTATCAATCGTGTAAGAAACGCCGCCTCTGAAGAGTTCCAGCAGCTTAACCCTGAAACGGGGATTGTCCCGGGTAGCCAAATCCAGCATAGTGGCCCGGTCGCGGGCAGACACGTTTAAGGGAGCGTCCTTATGCGGGGGAATATTGTCAAGAATGAACCAGACTTCATCCAGGTGCAGCTTGGTCATGGCCTGTTCAGCGGCGACCAAATGGGCCATGTGCACCGGGTTAAAGGTGCCGCCCATGATGCCGATCTGCTTGCCTTTCCGCTGGCTCTCAGCCGTCTGCACTTTTACTTGCGTTTCTTTACTGAAATCTACCAATGAATCCATGTTACAACCTCTAAATCAAAGCTCTTCTGGTTCCCAAGCCGATTCCGCCCGGCGTGTAGGCCTTGATCACGCAGCCTTCCGGCACAGTGATGAAGCCTACCCCGGCAAACAATACATCGCTGCGGTACTTGATGGAGTACTCCTGCCCTTTAAGCGGCGGCAGGTCGCTGTTTGGCCCTGGCGGAGACAGCAATTCGCCCACATGCTTTTGGTAAAATTCGTCAGCCTTCTCCGTCTTAGTCCGGTGGATGTACATGCCCCGGGCAGCATAGATAGTAAAGCTGGTTGACGGCCCCTTCAGGTAGTCAATTCTCCCCAGGCCGGCCAAGAAGATGGTATTGCCTGGCAAAAGCTGATAAGTGGCAGGCTTAAGCGGCTTCTTTGGAGAAGCCAGGTCCAGGTCCTTCGGGTCCAGCCGGCTGGCCAGCTGCTTGTCGGTCAAGATCCCTGGGGTGTCGACCAAGAAGTGGCCGTTGTCCAGGGGAATTTCGATCTGGTCCAAAGTGGTCCCAGGGAAGCGGGAAGTGGTGATCAAGTCCTGGACGTCCCCCATTTCATCGATAATGGCGTTGATCAAGGTCGACTTGCCGACATTGGTCGTGCCGACGAAGTAGACGTCCTGGTCCTGGCTGTGCTTGTTCAAGTAGTCGATCAAAGTGTCCAGGTTCTTCTTCTTGGCCGCGGAGATCAGGAAGATGTCCTTTGGGTAGAGGCCCATCCGGTTGGCTTCCTGCCGCATCCAGTCCTTAATCTTGCTTTCCTTGGAGTTCTTCGGGAAGAGGTCCAGCTTGTTGCCGACCAGGATAAAGTCATTTGTGCCGACAAAGCGCTTCAAAGAAGAAATCAGCGAGTTGGAGAAGTCAAACAGGTCCACCACGTTGACGATCAAGGCCTTCTTTTCCGCCATGGTGTTCAGAAGTGCTAAAAAGTCATCATTGTCCAGGGAGACCGGCATGATCTCGTTGTAGTGGCGCAAGCGGAAGCAGCGCTGGCAGTAGACTTCGTCTCTTTCACCATTTTCCACCTTGGCCAGGGCACTGGCCGGCAGGTAGCCTGGCAGCTGCTTGTCCTGGCTCTGCAGAGCCGCGCCGCAGCCGATGCAGCGAATTTCTTCACTCATGTCTGAGTTTTCCTCCTTAAATTTCATCTTCCTTAATTATATCTGAAAGCCGGCATTTAACAAAGAAAAAGCGCACCTAGCCAAGCTAGATGCGTTTCTTCCAAAGAATTAAGCCAAAGCCTTCTTAGCAGTTTCTGCTAAAGCGGCAAAAGTCTTTTCGTCGTTGTAGGCAATGTCAGCCAACATCTTACGGTTCATGTCAACACCAGCCAGCTTCAAGCCGTGCATCATCTTTGAGTATGACAAGCCGTTTTGACGAGCAGCTGCGTTGATCCGGGCGATCCACAGTCTTCTGAATTCGCTCTTGCGCTTCTTACGGTCGCGGAATGCGTACTTGTATGAAACGAACAATTGAGTGCTTGCAGCCTTAAATTGAACGTGCTTTGAGCCACGGTAACCCTTGGCAAGCTTCAAAACCTTCTTACGACGTGCGCGTGTAACGGTACCACCTTTAACTCTTGGCATCTGAAAATCCTCCTAATATCGTTAGTGTATTAAAAAAATAGTAAATTAACGCATTTGGGAAAGCATTTGCTTGATGCGCTTCAAGTCGCTGCGTGAAACCATAGCGGCTTTTCTCAAATGGCGACGTTGCTTCTTGGTCTTACCGTGGAAACGGTGACCAGTGAAGGCGTGGTGGCGCTTCAAACCGCCGTTACCAGTTCTCTTAAAACGCTTAGCTGAAGCGCGGTGGGTTTTCATCTTTGGCATGGTAAAATTCCTCCAATTAACTATTGTTTGTTCTTGTCTTTATCACTCTTGGGACTGAGCATTAAAAACATTTGACGGCCTTCCATCTTTGGCCGGCTGGTTACAACAGCAATATCCGAAGTTTCTTCGGCCATCTTTTCCAGCACTTGTTGTCCTAATTCCTTGTGCGTGATTGCCCGGCCTCTGAAACGAATCGAAACACGAACTTTGGCGCCTTCTTTTTCTAAGAACTTGCGTGCATGCTTCAACTTGGTTTCGAAGTCATTGCCTTCAATCGCCGGACTCAAACGGATTTCCTTAACGCTGACCTGCTTGGAATTCTTGCGTGATTCCTTCAGCTTCTTCTGCTGTTCGAACCGGTACTTACCATAATCAAGAATCTTTGCTACAGGCGGCTTGGCGTTTGGTGAAATCAAAGTCAGATCGAGGCCAGCATCGCTCGCTTGGCGCAGAGCTTCATTTCTTGACACGACCCCAACTTGTTCACCCTCAGCGTTGATCAGCCGAACTTCACGAGCGCGGATGTTTTCGTTAAGGATCATGTTGTTTTGTTTCTGTGGTATAACTGTTCACCTCCATGTTAATTTCGAGGACAAGAAAAAAGCGGGCATATAGCACCCGCCTTTAAAATCAACAGAAAATATCGATTTGCCCAGAGGTTAAATAACTTAGGCGAGAAGCGGGGGCTTCTTCTTGTTCTCAACTCCTACTATTGTACTAGGTCTAAGATTGCCCGTCAAGGGCTAATTTCACTTTCAGCCCGATTGCTTAAAGCTTAATTTTGCCAATCACAACAGGAACGTATTCGCAAGAACTTTCACAACAATCTGCTTCATATTTCCGAATCATAAAACTTACTAAATCTTGATAATCACATCAATATTGGTAAGTTTTTCTGATATTCCTTTCTAGTTAAATCTATGAGTAGATTCAACTTGGCAAAAGAAATCAGATTTTTAACCTTTTGAAGTTAAGGTCAGTGAGTACGGTTGGCTGTCAAATAACGCCGGGTAGCGTCATCCAATAGCTTTTTATCTGCCCCACTGAAAACTTTTAGCCTGGCAGTCGGAAAGGCATCTTGCCCGCAAAAAGCCGGCAAGCATATCGTGATGCATCTCGAAGCAGTCAAGCCGCGATTTTAATACCCCGAACTGAGTTCGTTAAAGCTGACTGCTCTTACATGCTAAAGCCTTCAACTTTGTAGTATTGCTTGCCTTATGCTTCTTTTATCCGACTGGCAAGAATCTCCTTAACTCGCTTGTAAGGCGTGTAAAGCGTGATTTCTTCGTCAGTTAATCTTCAGTTAATCTACTCAATATGTTTTTGGCTGCGGCGATATTCGCATTCATCTCGCCGCATTTCTTGCATT
>NZ_AZCR01000056.1:0-214 GCF_001433875.1 Lactobacillus delbrueckii subsp. delbrueckii DSM 20074 = JCM 1012 | reverse complement strand
TGCGCTGACCGGTAGCTCTTGTCATACGACTTTCTGCCGATATTGTTCTGCTCCAGATTCTTGAGCTTGCCAAGCAGTTTTCTTTTCTTCCTCAAAGCAGTCTTAGACAAAGGTTGGTTTGCCTTCTCCAGCAGCTCAAGCTGCTGATTGAGCTGCCAGCGCAAACTCATATATGGCTGGCGATTTGCGTTTCGCTTGCCGTATTTGTCAACGA
>NZ_AZCR01000055.1 GCF_001433875.1 Lactobacillus delbrueckii subsp. delbrueckii DSM 20074 = JCM 1012 | reverse complement strand
TTGTCGTTATTAACATTGTAAGGGACAACCCTTCTTTTTTGTTGCCTATTTTCTATTTACACAAGAATTTATACTGAACCCAAAAAATGTACAAAGTAGTCAAGAAAGAAACTATCAAGGCGGACCGCTTCACGGTCATTCAAGAGAAGGTGGACAAGGACGGGCAAATCGCCCCATATTCCTACGTTACGATCGGCTTCGGGATTTCCATCATCCCCTTCGTTGATGATGACCACGTCTTGCTCTTGAAGGAATACCGGCATCCCGTTGGCAGCTGGCAATATGAATTCCCCAGCGGCGGCATTGATGAGGGAGAAGAGCCCAGTCAGGCAGCCAGAAGAGAGCTGCTGGAAGAAACGGGCTATGAGGCCAGCGAGTTGACAGAACTCGGTTTCACCTACCCTTCTTTTGGCTCAACCAATGAGAAGATCACCCTTTTTGCCTGCCGGGCCACAAAAATGGCTCAGCCAAAAAGAGAGATTCTGGAAGAAATCAAGATGGAGATCGTCTCTGTCGACCAGCTGGAAGATTTGATCGTTAAGGGTGAATTCGTCCACGGGGCTGGCCAAGCAGCCTGGCTCAAGTGGCGGCTGCTTAATGAGAGAAGATAAGAAAAGAAGAAGGAAAGTGAATCCCCCCAACATGGACCTGCTGACGGGCATGCCCAATGTCAGCTACTTTAGCAAGTTCGGGGATGACTTTTTAAGAAAGCTCTTAAAGCGGGCCGGGCAAGTTGACGTTATCTACTTCGACATCTCCTCCCTGCACTCTTACAACGACCACTTTGGCTTCTTGCAGGGGAACCAGCTTATCAAGAAGTGCGGGGAAATCATCCGGGCCAGTTTCCAGGAAGGGCTGACCCTGCGCTATGTCGACAACTCCATCTTGACCATCACTGCTCCCAGCCAGCTCAAGAAGCTGCTGCCGGAGATCCAGAAGAAAGTCGCGGATTTTTCCGCTGACAAGGTCACGACCGTCAGAGCCGGCGTCTACCAGGTCAAGGAAATGGAACCAGCCACCAGCGCCGCCGACAAGGCTTACCAGGTCTACAATACATCTGTCAAGAAGCGCTTTGAGATGCAGGACTACTTTACTTAATGGGCTACTTTGAAGAAGCCCTCAGCCAGAACTGGCTCAAGGTCTACTACCAGCCGATTTTCAACCTCTATTCTAAGAAAATCTGTAACTTTGAAGCCGTCTCCCGGTGGCAGGAACCAGGTAAGCCAGCTTTAAAGGCCAGCCGCTTTATCCCTGTTCTGGAAAGAAGCGGCCTGGTCTACCAGCTGGACCTCCATGTCTTAGACCATGTCTGCCAGCTGCTGAACCAAAGGCGGGCCGACAAGCTGCCAACCGTTCCGGTCTCCATTACCCTCTCGCCTAGCGACTTCAACATCGACGGTTTCATCGACCAAGTTCTCGGGATCACCCAGAAATACCAGATCCCCCACAACATGATCCAGTTTGACCTGATGGCCCAACCAGTCGCGGTTGACCAGCAGCGGCTGAAGGACGCGGCGGCCAACTTGCGGAAACAAGGATTCAGGATCTGCCTGGACCGCTGTGGCGGGGAAAACAACGACTTGTCAACGGAAGCCCTGCTGGAATACAATTTCGACTATCTTAAAGTCGACGTCCGCAGCTTCAATACCAACAGGCAAAGGGCCAAGATCATCCTGGCTTCCGTCATCAACATGTCCCGCCTGCTCAAGATCGTCCCGGTCGTCAGGGGGTTGAGGACCAGGCCATGCTGACTCAGGGGCGGCTTTTGGCTAAAGAAATGCCGGAAAAAGAACTGAGCCAGGAAAGAGATAACTTTGAAAGCGTTGAAGAAAGAGCCCTTTTCTCTGGCTTCAACCACATCAACGTCCTGGATCCCTACTTGGAAACCCGGGACCGGCTGGACAACAACTTTGAGAATCCCCGGCCTAATTCCATCTTCATCGTCCAAAGCCAGCAGGCCAAGCTGGTCTACTGCAACAGTGCCTTCCGCTCCTGGACCGGCTGCGCAGGAATGACCAAAAGGTCCGGGAATACTTGAAACAGGTCAAGATTCTGGACTTGAAGTTTGACATCCATATTTCTGCCGGCTATGTCTATGGCCAGGCCCAGACCCCAGACGAGGTCTACGAAATGATCCGGGAAGCCGACCGCATGCTCTACCAGAGCAAGGACACAATGTCCGCAACCAGATCAGCGGCGGGCCTTCGCGCTATAATTAGCCTTCTATTTAACTGAATGAGCATTAAAAAATCCACCCATCTGGGTGGATTTTTGCTTACAGTGATTTCTGTATTTCTTTTTTCTCCCTGTTTACCGCAAGCGGTGTTGAAACTGCTTTTCAATGCCGGCATGGTAGACCAGGTTGTAGCCTAAGCCCGCCCCAACGGCTGCCTGCAGGCATTCAAAAGGAAACTTGACCAGGGAGATGGCCGGGGTCGCGTAAATAAAGGCCCGGCCTAAAGTGTAGCCAGTTACCATCACGGCGGCGCCGATAAAGATGCCCAAGATGACCTTCTTTTTCTCGCCAGCAAACTTGTGGGCAAAGTAAGAGATGATCAAGGCTTCAAAGCCGTGGGAGAAGAGGCTGACGAACATGGGTGCCGGGTAGAAAAGGAAGTCGCCCAAGAAGGCCCCTACTCCGCCGACCACGAAGGCCTCTGATGGGTACAGCAGCAAGGCCGCGGCGACGATGACCACGTCGTTGAAGTAGAGGTGGCCGCCTGGGACAGGGATACTGAATGAAGACAAGGCAACGTTCATCGCCATCAAAACGGCGACGACAGCGGTTCTTTTGACTGACCATGATTTTTGCATGTGATTTCCCTCCGGCTTGTAACTTTGCTTTCTATTTTAGCACTTTTTCAGTATTTTTTGAGGTTTTTTTCTTACAAAAAAGAAGAAATAAAAAGCCAAGGCGATGGCCTCAGCTTAGCTAATTTAAGACATGGATTCTTGCTTTTTAATGACGGTATTTTTTATAAGATTGGCTTTCTTCTCATGGCCACGGTCTTGATGTTCAAGAGGTCCTTGGCGGTGATGTTGTGACAAACTGAGTTAGCCCCGTATGAGCCGGTTCCCAGGGTCAAGGATGGCATCATGTTGTTGTAGACCCCGCCGATCCCGCCAAGGGCAGCCGGGCTGTTGACCAGGATACGGCAGGCAGACATGGCGAAGGCAAACTTGCGGATAACCTTGCTGTTTTGAGTGTGGATGCCGGCAGTGTGGCCCCGGCCGCCGTAGTTCAAGAGGTCGGTGCAGATCTTGAAGGCCTGGGCACTGTTTTCCGCCTTGTAGAGGGTGAAGACCGGGGACAGCTTTTCAGCTGACAATGGGTACTTCGGGCCAACCCCGCTGTATTCAGCCACGATGACTTGGGTGTCGGCAGGCACGGTCACCCCGCACATTTCAGCGATCTTGACCGCGCTCTTGCCGGCCATCGGGCCAGCGACTGTCCCCCGGCGGGGGTCGATGAAGTGTTCTTCAAAGAGCTTGATTTCGTCAGCCTTTAAGAAGTAGCAGTGGCGCTTTAAGAAGGCTTCCTTGACTTGGTCATAGACCTCCTTGTCAACGACAACGGAGTTTTCTGAGGCACAGATCATCCCGTTGTCAAAAGTCTTGGACAAGACGATGTCGTTAACTGACTGTTCAATGTCCGCTGTCTTTTCGATGTAGGACGGGCCGTTGCCTGGGCCCACGCCCAGAGCCGGCTTGCCAGTTGAGTAGGCGGCCTTGACCATGCCTGGGCCGCCAGTGGCCAGGACTATCTGCACCTTTGGGTTGTTCATCAAAGCCGTCGTGGCCGTGAGGCTTGGGTATTCGATCCATTGGATCCAGTTTTCCGGTGCCCCGGCGGCAACCGTGGCTTCCTTAATCAGCTTGGCTGTTTCCACGCAGCATTTTTGGGCTTGCGGGTGGAAGCCGAAGATGATGGTGTTCTTGCTCTTCATGGCGATCATAGCCTTGAAGATAACCGTGGAAGTCGGGTTGGTGACTGGCGTTACCCCGGCGATGACCCCGATCGGTTCAGCAATCTTCATCAAGCCTTCCTGCTTGTCTTCTTCGATCACCCCGACCGTCTTCATATCCTTCATGCTTTCCCAGATAGTCTGGGCAGCATAGGTGTTCTTGGTCACCTTGTCTTCGACCTTGCCCCGGCCAGTTTCGTCAACTGCCATTTGGGCCAAGTAGCAGGCATTGTCTTCACCGACTTTTTCAATGACTTGACAAAGCTTGTCCACGTCTTCCTGGCTGAAGTCATCCATCTGGGCTAAGGCTTCATGTGATTTATTAACCAAAATATCGATATTGTGGTAGATTTCGTCTTCAGTTCGAACTGACTTTTCCACTTCTGTGGTGCTTTGCTTAGGCATTCTCTTGTCTCCTGCTTCTTGCTTATTTCTTGTGATTAATTTCTCAATTACTACTATAACAACATTTAGAAAAAAGAAAAGAGGGTAAAATCCCCCTTTCTTAATGACACAAGAATCTGCTTTTCCCTTATGTTTTGCCTTATTAGCGATGTAAGCGATAACCGCCTTTTGTTATTGTGAATAAATTATTTTATATATCTTTTCCACTTTTACAAAAGATAGCGATTTCTGTCACAAAAGTTAAAAGGCGATTTTTCCAGCTTTTTCGCCGATAAAAAGTAGAGATAAGATACTCTCTTTACTAGGCAAAGTCAAGGAAAGTGTTCGACTTTTACCAAAATTTCTAGCTTTTCTCCCTTGTTTTCCCCATTATTTTTGGAGAAAACCTAACATTACGCAAAAAAACAGCCATGACTCGGTCATGACTGTATGATTTATTTACTTTTATTTTCCGGCCCGCTTGTTCTTAACCCGCTGGTGGAAGTAACAGAAACTCCCAAAGAAGACGGCCCAGGCCGTGGCCAGGCTGGCCCCAAAGATATCCGCCTTAACGAAGAAGAGGCTGAAGAAGATGACCAGGAAGAAGGCAATCGTCAATGGACTGGTTACCTGGTAAAAAGGCATCTTGAAGCCATCTTCCATAAAGTCACTGGACTTGCGGTACTTCCGGTGAGCCAACAGGGCCAGGACGTAAACCAGGATGAAGATGTCACTGGTGGCCCCGGCGACCATGCTGAAAGCCTCAATTGCCGTGTTAGAGAAGCTGAGAATTGGCGCGATCAGGGCGAATAAAACTGAGATCGCGATCCCTCTTGCCGGTACCCCGTTTGGCGCAATCTTGGCAAATTTTTCTTTCAGCCAGCTGCCCTTTTTAGCTTCTTGCGCTAATTGGAAGAAGTGCCGGCCAGCTGAGAAGATGGTTGAGTTCAAGGCTGAAGCCGCGCTGGTCAAAACCACGAAGTTCAGAACTGAAGCCGCGGTAGTGAAGCCGGCTAACTGGAAGACCTGGACGAAAGGACTGCTTGAGGCAGACACTGACCGCCAGGGAACCACGCACATGATCACGGTCAAAGTCCCGATGTAGAAGATCAAGATTCTCAACAAGGTCTCGTTGACCGCCTTTTTGATCACCTGGTGGGGATCTTCAGCTTCTCCGATCGTGATAGTCACGAATTCAATCCCGGCAAAGGAGAAGAAGACCATCGGGAAGGCGGTAAAGAAGGCGTAAGTGCCATTTGGCGCCAGCTTGAAGTTCTTGGTCAGGCTGGCTAAAGAAGCATAGCCAACCGGGGTTTTAGCATGGGTTGCCACCAGGAAGACCCCGGTCAAGATCATGGAGATAATAGCGATGATCTTGATCATGGCAAACCAGAATTCCGTTTCCCCAAAGAGGCGGGCTGCCGTCAAGTTCAGCAGGGTCAAGGCTCCTAGGAAGATCAGCTCAACCAGCCAAAGAGGCGCGTGCGGGAACCAGTACTGGAAGTAGGTCCCGACCGCTGTAAGTTCAGCCATACAGGCGAAGAGCAGGCCGATCCAGTAGGACCAGCCGGCGAAGTTGCCAGCTGCTGGCCCCAGGTATTTAGTAATAAATGAGACGAAGGTATGGTGGTTGGGGTCTGAGTAAAACATTTCTCCCAATGCCCGCAGCATGAAGAAGAAAAAGACCCCCATGAATGCATAAATCAAAATGACTGACGGTCCGGTGGCCGAGATAGTGCTGCCGGCCCCTAAGAAGAGACCAGTCCCGATCGTGCCCCCGATGGCAATCATCTGGACATGCCGGTTCGATAAGGACCGGAGCGTTCCGTCCGCGTTTTCGTGTCTTTTCGCCATCTGTCCTCCTAAATAATTAAAGCAACATTGATCTATAATTATTTTAATAATAGAGAAAATAGCCGGAAAAGTAAAGTTATTAAGCAAATTAGGCTGATTTTCACCCTTTAACCGAATTGATCTTCAAGATAAAAATCTAAGGGCTGTTGATACTCCAATTTAACTTTCTTTGCGGAATACAATTTGTTTTTCTTTAAGAAAGCAATTGTCTGACTGTAGTTGCTGTAAACCGGATAGTAGATCTTAGCCCGCTTGCCATTTGCCCGCGTCCAGGAAACCGCGACTTGGCCAATCGGCTTCTGCAGGCTGGCCTGCTGGTAATCCCACTTGGCTAAGTCTTGCTTGTAGGCTGCCCGGAAGTCCTTGTAAAGCTGGCTGTCCTGGCGCTTGATCGTTTCCTTGCCATTTGTGTAGGTAAAGGACACGCTATCCAGATTGTCCATAATCATCTGGTCGTGGTAGATCTGGAAGTAAGCCTGCTTGTAAGCCTTGGTCTTGCTGATTGGTTCAAAGTATTTCTTCAGCGTCTTTCTATCCACATCATAGACCCTGGTCTTGACACGGCCATTCTTCATTCTGAAGACAAAGCGCATCTGGACTTAATCTTCCCGTTCATGGGACCGGTTCTGAGTAAATTTGCTGCCGGCTTTAACCAGATTTATGAGGTCACTGTTTACCGGCAAATACATGTATTTCGCGGCATAATCGCTGGCGTCACCTTTAGCTGATTTTTTACCCATGTAATAGTTGGTATAGATGCCGTCATCCCGCGAAATTGCCACACTGGCTACTTGCTTGCAGGCAGCCAATCATCATAGCGCTTGGCTCCCCAAACCATGCCGGCCAAAATTGCTAAACCCGCCACGGTTAACAGCAAGCTCTGGACAAAATTATGCTTCCAGGCAGCCAGGTCAAACTTGTAGATGATTTCCATCAAGCTGGCAGTTATTAAACCAATGATCAGGGCACCAATAATGCCGCAAGCAAAGTTTAAGCCGATCATCGTGTAGCCAATGATCCCGCCAATTGCCGCGAAGTAGACAACCACGATGATCTTAACCACCTGTTCAATCCAGGCAAAAGCCACAGCTCTGCCTGCCTTTTCATTAGCACGTTTCTGGTAAGCCCAGTAGGCTAAGGCCAGGTAAAGGACGGTCCAAAGCAGGTTAATCCCGATCCCCAGCCAGTGATTTGAGTTATAAACCTGAGTTGAAGGATTGGTGTATGCCAGCCAATCATGATTGTCATAGCCAGCCGTAGTTGCCAAGGTGGAATAGAAGATTGAATTCAGAAAAATCAAGCCAAATTCAAAGCAGGAGAAAAAGATCGTGGCTAAGCCAGCCACAAATGTATTACCTGTGATCATCATGCTCAAAGAGGCGATAGCGTACCAGGCTGAAAAGGCAAAGAGGTCAGCCAGAAAGCCCCGCCAGACCTCACCGTCAGCCAGGAAATTAGCCCCACCTGCAACCAAGATCAGCATTCCGGCCAGGAAAAGGAGCAAGTAAAGCAAGCTATAAATAAGCAAGCTGTTGACCGTAATTCCGATGAAGCGGGTCTTGCGGCTGATCGGCTGGCTCTCGTAATAGTCCACTTGCCGCGGCACGTGCAAGAAGCGAAAGCCTTCTAAGGCCAGGTAGATGCCGAAGATCCCGGCCATCGCAGCCGACATGCTCGTATTTTGAAAAATATAATATGTCCGGGCGTCATGCAGCAAGGAAGCCGTCTCAACATCTTTGTTGCTGATCAAAACCAGAATCGGCCCAACGATATAGAACATGGCCATGACCAAGACCGCCAAGACTACAGGTACTTTCCGGTGCCGCAGGATTTCTTTTTGCGGCAGACCGTGTTTATTTAAGGATAAGTTTGCGCGTGTCATAGCCAACTGCCTCCGCTTCTGCAATAAAGATTTCTTCCAAGGTCAACGGCAGGATTTCGAAGAAGGTCATCGGCACATGGTCAAAGACCGCCTCGACTTCGCTCCGGCTCCCCCGCACGACCAAAGTGTGCAGGCGGCCCCGGCTGCTGTGGTCAACCAGCTTCAGCTTGCCTAGGACTTCCTCCATGTCCCGGTCGTCCTTAAAGACGCACTGCAGCTTCTGGATTTCCAGTTTCATGTCGGCCAAGTCTTCTGATAAAAGCAAACCGCCGCTGTGCAGGAAACCGGTGTGGTCACAAATATCTTCCAATTCCCACAAGTTGTGAGAGGCAATGATTGGAGTCAATTGCCGCCGGTCCATGTCTTCGGCAAAAAGGCTCTTCATGCTCTGCCGCATAACCGGGTCTAAGCCATCAAAGACTTCGTCTAAGAGCAGGTACTTGGTGTTAGTACATAATCCTAGCAGGATCGCCAATTGCCGCTTCATGCCCTTAGAATAGTCATGTATGCGGCGCTTTGGCTCTAAGCGAAAGTCTGCCAGCAGTCTGGCAAAACGTTCTTGGTCAAAGTCCTGGTAAACCGCCGCGTAATCCCTGGCCATAGACTCCGCTGTGGCATTTGGGAACAAGTGGGGGTCATCTGGAATGAAGCAAAACTTTTTCTTTGCGGCTGGATTGTCATAAACTGGCAAGCCATCAATAGTGATATGCCCAGAAGTCGGCCGCAGGATGCCAGCGATCATCCGCAAGAGGGTGCTCTTGCCGGCCCCGTTGGTCCCGATCAAGCCAAAGACCCGGTCTTCTTCAATGTCAGGTTAAGGTTCTTAATGGCCTCTGTCTGCCCATAATCCTTGCTTAGTGCATCAATCTCGATCATCTTCTGCCGCCTCCTCCATGGCCTCAGCAAATAATTCCTGTGGATCCAGGCCCACTGCTTGAATCTCCTTAATTAAATCAATCATTTTCCCTTTCAGCTCTTCTTTTTGCTTGCTCTTCAGCGTTTCATTGGCCCGGACGAAATTCCCCCGGCCCTTGACGCTGTAAACGTATCCCTCCCGTTCCAGCGCGGCGTATGCCTTCTGCACTGTATTAGGGTTAGTCGACAATTCCATGGCCAACTTTCGCACAGACGGCAGCTGCTCATCTGGCAGCATGACTCCGGTCAGAATCAGCTGCTTGTACCTGTCCGCGATCTGCTGGTAAATCGGCCGGCTGTCCAAATAGTCAATAAAGTCCACTAGCTCGCTCCTTTCCAGCTGTCTATACTGTACTATTTATTCTAGTACACCAAAGACAAATTGGCAAGTAATTAGCAAAAAGAAAATAGATTGTTTCTAAAGTAAAATAAGCAGCCAAGAAAATTTAGAAAGAAAAGAATAAGACAGAAAGAAAAAACAAATGCAAAGACAAAAAAGAAGCAGGTGGATACCTGCTTCTCAGTGACGGTCCATGCGGGATTTGAACCCGCGATCTCCTCCGTGACAGGGAGGCGAGATAGACCACTGCTCCAATGGACCAAATATTCTGTT
>NZ_AZCR01000054.1:8877-10061 GCF_001433875.1 Lactobacillus delbrueckii subsp. delbrueckii DSM 20074 = JCM 1012 | reverse complement strand
CTTCTTTGAATCATTGCTGTAACGCTTGCTAGAGATCAGCTTATGAACTTCAAGGCGCTGCTTGATGCGGTCAAGCACCACGGTGATATCGCCGGTGCGTGGATAATTCCACGGGCTGGTCATCTCTACAGAAAACTGCTTCCTAGGCACATCGGAACTGAATGAAAAAGTATTTCCTTCAAATGCCCAATTCAAGTCACACTTCATGCTAGAGCTAAGCTTGCCCGACTTGCGTGCCCGGTAGTGGTAGCGATACGTAATTCGGCGTAGATAGCTATATGCCTGCTTGATTTGTTTGTGTTTCAGCTTAGTTTCAATCTCGGCAAGAGCTTCGGCGTATTCTTCCAGCAGATCAATTGGCTTGTGAAGAAGAACGGCTTGCCATGCGCTCTTAAATTTCAAAATAAAGAACAGAAGGTGGCGCTGATCTGCAGAAAAATTTTCATTTCCTTGAATCAGCTTCTTCAAACGGTTAGCCAGATTCGACCACATGCTTTTTATGTTGGCACATGCTTCACGGAGAGCGCCTACCCAGTGCTTGGTCTGAAAGTTATAGACTGTTTCTAGCTTGCCTTTCGAACCTTTAACCGGCTTGTCCCATTTACGAACTTGGTTACGCAGAGCCTGCCAGTTATTAACCGCTAGCATCGAATTGATGCCGCAATAGCGGTTCAAAAAGAAATGCCGGCACCTGCCGTATCTTTCAAAGAAGTCAGACATTCTGGCAAATTCTTCATCGCTTAACTTTTTGGAGTAGACTCTAATCGTCTTGGGCTGAGTCTTTGTCACTGTCTGCTTGACTGAAGAGTTTCTTGCTTTCTTGGATGACTCTTGCATTCTGATGCGACCTCTTTCCATACAGCTTAGCTGAGAAAACAGTGATTATAGATAAAACATCTTCTACAAGTTCTGAATTTGGATCAACGTTATCTGTCTGATTGATGACAACTAGCTCTACATCGTTTGCCTGGCAGATTGTCTCAATCATTTCAAAGCCAAAACGGACAAGCCGGTCTTGATAATTTACCACGACTCGCTCGCACTGCTTCTTGCAGATCATGTTGATCAGCTATGTCAGGCCCTTTTTCTTATAGTTGAGACCAGATCCAACGTCTTGAATGATCTTAAACTGATAGCCATTGACTTCGCAATATCTGGACACTACGTCCTTCTGCCTTTGGAGA
>NZ_AZCR01000054.1:0-8581 GCF_001433875.1 Lactobacillus delbrueckii subsp. delbrueckii DSM 20074 = JCM 1012 | reverse complement strand
GGCATTATATCATGAATTGGTAAGAAAAATTACTATTTAGTACTGGATGAAATTAATACTTTTTAACAGTCACAACCTTTTTCTGGCTTTTTAGTTAAAAATTACAGTAGTGTTAAAAAAAGCGATATCTAGAAAACGCTATAGCCATAATTTAATTTTTTTGTCATAATATATAAAAAGCATGAGGCTTTTAACCTAGGATACCAGAATCAGCATAAACGAGAAGATATTTGACGAAATTTGTTAGTTATTGAGGAGAAAAAAGATGAAGGCATACTTGTTCGGCGTTACGCCGGTGGAAGAAGCTTTTTTAAAAGAGTGGCAGGACCAGCACCCAGATGATGAAATTTCTTATACCCACAGCCCTTTGACGGCCGATAATTTAGAGCTGGCCAAGGGCTTTGAGGCGGTTTCGACCCAACAGGAGGAGCCCTTGACGGCGTCTGACCTTAAGCCCTTGGCGGCTGGCGGCGTCAAGCACCTGGCCTTGCGGAAGGTGGGGGCGGATAATATTGACCTGGAAGCGGCAGCTAAATACGGAATTACCGTTGCTAATGTGCCGGCTTATTCGCCGCGGGCAATCGCGGAAAACGGCTTGACCGGGGCCATGTACCTCTTGCGCAAGTGGGGTTACTACCACCGGAAGATGCGGCGGGGAGACTTCACCCGGTCAACGGAACTGATGAGCGATGAGATCTTCAACCAGACGGTCGGCATCGTCGGCCTGGGTCGGATCGGGGCAGCTGCGGCGAAATGTACCATGTCCTGGGGGCCAGAGTTATCGGCTATGACCCGGTTTACAATGCTTCTTTAGAGCCCTTTTTGGACTTCGTCTTTTTTGAGACCTTGATCAAGGAAAGCGACATCGTCCAGGTGCAGATTCCGCTGACTCCGGAAAACAAGGGCATGTTCAGCGCCAATGAATTTGCCAAGATGAAGGACGACGCGATCCTGGTCAACCAGTCAAGGGGCGAACTGGTCGATACCGCGGCCTTGATCGTGGCCTTGAAGTACCATGAAATCGGCGGGGCCGCCCTGGACGTTTTGGAAGGGGAAGAAAAAATCTTCGGCCGCAAGTTTGAGGATGTGGGTTCCTGCCGGACGAGTACACGGAGCTGATCAACCTGCCAAACGTGGTCATGTCCCCGCACTCTGCCTACTATACCAAGATGGCGGTCAAGAATATGTTCTTCCAGAGCATGACCGATATCGAGCGGACCCTGTCCGGGAAAAAGGCCTTTTTCAAGGTGAATTAGCGAAAAAGCAGTAAAATAAAGCGAAAAATGAAGAACATAGACAAGCCCTGGCAGGCTAATCCTGCCGGGGCTTTTTCCATCTGTTAAGCTTTTTGTAAAGATTAACACCCGGTAAAAAAATCTGTTAGACTTAAGGTGAAGTGAAGTAAAAAGTTTTTGCAAAGGACAAGGAAATGGCAAATCAAGACCAAGCATATTTAGATTTGCTGAAAAAGATTATGACGGAAGGCAATGACAAAAATGACCGAACCGGGACGGGAACCAGAAGCCTCTTTGGGACCCAGATGCGCTTTGACTTAAGCCAGGGCTTCCCGATCCTGACGACCAAGCGGGTGCCTTTCGGCCTGATCAAGAGCGAGCTTTTGTGGTTCTTGCGGGGGGACACCAACATCCGTTTCTTGCTTGAACATAAAAACCACATTTGGGACGAATGGGCCTTTAAAAATTGGGTGACCAGCCCGGAATACCAGGGCCCGGACATGACTGATTTTGGCCTTAGGAGTCAAAAGGACCCAGGGTTTAAGGCAGTCTATGACGAAGAAATGCAAAAGTTCTGCCAGCGGATTCTGGATGATGAAGCTTTTGCCCAAAAATACGGCAACCTGGGCGACGTCTATGGGGCCCAGTGGCGGCACTGGGGTAAGCGGGACGGCGGCTTTATAGACCAGATCGCGGACGTGATTGAGCAGATCAAGACCAATCCCGACTCCCGCCGCTTGATCGTAACGGCCTGGAACCCGGAAGACGTTCCTTCCAGCGCCCTGCCGCCGTGCCATGTCCTCTTCCAGTTTTACGTGGCTGACGGCAAGCTCAGCTTGCAGCTTTACCAGCGCTCAGGCGACATGTTCTTAGGCGTGCCCTTCAACATTGCCAGCTACTCTTTGCTCTTGTCCTTGATTGCCCGGGAGACCGGCCTGGAAGTGGGCGAGTTTGTGCATACTATTGGGGATGCCCACATTTACAAGAACCACTTTGCCCAAGTGGAAGAGCAGCTGAAAAGAACGCCGTTTGACGCGCCAACTTTGTGGCTGAATCCAGAGAAGAAAAAAGTGGCTGATTTTGAAATGGCTGATATTAAATTGGCCGACTACCAGAGCGGGTCTACAATCAAGGCCCCGGTCGCCGTTTAGAACGGGTGAAGAAATGCTTAGCTACGTTTGGGCAGAAGATGAAAAAGGCGCCATTGGCTACCAGGGCCGCCTGCCCTGGCACCTGCCAGCAGATTTAGCCCATTTTAAGGCAAAAACCATGGGCCACCCCATGCTGATGGGAAGAAAGACTTTTGAGTCCTTGCCGGGCCTGTTGCCTGGCCGGCAGCATGTCGTCCTTTCCACCAGGAAATTAGACCTGTCAGCTGGGGTTCTACAGCTGAAAAGCGAAGAAGAAGTTTCCGCCTGGCTGAAGGAGCAGGCGGGGGAAGTCTGCGTTATTGGCGGCTCCAGCCTCTTTGCCCTGCTGGCTGACCAGGTTGACAAGCTGGAAGTGACCCGGATCAAGGGAATTTTTCCCGCTGACACCTACATGCCAAACCTTGACTGGGCGGCTTTTGCTCTGGTAAAGAGTGAAGCCCACCAGGCAGACGGCAAGAATAAGTATGACTATGTCTTTGAGACTTACCTGCGTAAAAAATAGCAGGCAAGCAGTGAAAAGTGAGATGTGAGTGTTATGAAAACAAATTTGGAGACGGGCTTGACCGAGGAGGAGGTTGCGCAGAAAAGCGCGGCCGGCAAGGTCAACACCACCATTGATGATGAGTTCAAGACCAACCGGCAGATCATCGTTGAAAACACCTTTACCTACTTCAACTTGATCTTCCTAGTTTTGACCATCCTGCTTTTGATTGCCGGGGATATCCGGGATCTGACCTTTTTGCCGGTAATCATTTTGAACACGATCGTGGGGATCGTCCAGGAAATCCGGGCAAAATCTGTTTTAAGCAAGCTGCAGGTCTTAAACCAGACCAAGCTTTTAGCCCTGAGAGGCGGAAAAAGGCGGCAGGTGCCAATCGACCAGCTGGTTGAAGGAGACCTAGTCCTCTTGAAAGCTGGTGACCAGATCCCGGCCGACGCCAAGGTGGTCGACGGCAGCGTCCGGGTAAATGAATCCCTTTTAACCGGGGAAAGCGATGAAATTGCCAAGGAAGTTGGCGACGAGCTCTTATCCGGTTCTTTCGTCGTTTCCGGCGAAGTCATGGTCCAGCTGGTCAAGGTGGGCAGCGAATCCTACATCGCAAAATTGACGGCGGAAGCCAAGGCCATGGGCGGGGGAGAAGAGTCAAAGATGATCCGTGCCATCAACCGCTTGATCAAGTGGGTTGGCATCATCATTATTCCAATGGGGCTAGCCCTTTTTGCTCAGGCCTACTTCCTCAACCACCGGTCTTTTGCTGAATCAATCAGTTCCATGGAAGCAGCCATTATCGGCATGATCCCGGAAGGGCTCTACCTGCTGACAACGGTTGCCCTGGCCCTGGCCGCCATGCGCCTGGCCCGCAACCAGGTCATGCTGCACGACATGAAGAGCGTGGAAACCCTGGCCCGGGTCAATGTCCTCTGCGTTGATAAGACAGGGACGATTACTGAGCCGAAGATGGCGGTGGAAAAAGTCGTCCCGGCCAAAAATTACCCGGGAAATGATTTGGAAGACCGGCTTGCCGCCTACGTTTCCAACATGCCTGTCGACAATATCACCGCTGAAGCCTTGAGCCAGAAGTTTGGCCAGGACCAGCCCCTGGTCAATGCCAAAAGGATTATTCCTTTTACCTCAGTCAACAAGTACAGCGGGGCGGTTTTTGCAGGCTACACCCTTTTGCTGGGGGCGCCGGAAATGATCCTACGCTCGCAGCTGAAAGCCTGCCAGGAAGAATTTGCCCGCTACCCGGAAGAAGGCTACCGGGTCCTGGCCTTTGCCAAGTATCCGGCAGAACTGGCAGATGAAAAAGAGCGCCTGACCCAGGAGGTCGAAGTCCTGGGCTACGTCCTTTTGTCCAATCCGATCCGGAAAGAGGCCAAGGAGACTTTTGCATACTTTGCCAAGCAAGGGGTGGAAATCAAGGTTATTTCCGGGGACAACCCGGTCACCGTTTCCCGGGTGGCTGGCCAGGCCGGGATTGCCGGGGCAGAGAAGTACATCGATGCCCAGACGATCAAGCCAGGCGAATATGAGCAGGCCATGGCTGAATACAATGTCTTTGGCCGGGTTAAGCCGGAGCAGAAGAAAGAATTCGTCCAGGCCCTGCAGAAGATCGGGAAGACCGTGGCCATGACCGGGGACGGGGTTAACGACATCCTGGCCATGAAGGAAGCTGACTGCAGCATTGCCATGGCTTCAGGCAACAGCGCGGCTGTTCAGGCTTCCCAAGTGGTCTTGCTGGACTCAAACTTTGCCAAAATGCCCCAGGTGGTCAATGAAGGCCGGCAGGTGGTCAACAATATTGAACGCTCAGCTGGCCTCTTTTTAGTCAAAAACATCTTCTCCTTGCTGATGGCGGTCTTTTCCTTGATCTTGACGATCAACTACCCGATCAAGCCGGCCCAGATCACCTTGATCTCCAGCTTTACGATCGGCCTGCCGTCCTTCCTTTTGGCCCTGGAAAAGAGCCATTCCCGGATTCGGGGCAATTTCACGGTCAATATCCTGACCAAGTCGATTCCAGGCGGGATTACCGACTGGCTGGCCGTCAGCATCCTGGTCTTGGCCAACAAGTTTACCAATATCGGGGACAATGAAGTCGCTACCGCGTCAACAGCTCTCCTGGTCCTGGTGGGCTTGATGGTCCTATTCTGGATCTCCCGGCCACTTAACAAGTACAAGCTGGGCGTTTTGGCCCTGTCGGTGGTCTGCATCATCTTGTCAATCATCTTCATCCCTGGCTTCTTCAAGCTGAGTCCTTTGTCAGGCCGGGCTGTCTTCACGGTTGTCGTCCTTTTCTTTGCCGGCATGACCCTCTTCAGAATCATGTCGCGGATCTGCGACGGAATCAAAGAAGTCAGCAACGTGCTGACGGAGAAGGGGAAAGACGCCAAGCTGCGGGACCTTTTAGCCGCTTATGGCAAAGACCAGGACGAGCTTTAACATTTTTTAGAAAGAGGCTTGACATGCTTAAAAAATAATGATAAGTTTAGAGCATCAAGTTAATAAAAGTTATCTCGAAAAGCAGAGTAGTCGGGTGACGATCCTTTACAGAGAGGCGGCAGATGGTGAAAGCCGCCAGGAGAGTTCCGGTGAACATGGGCTTGGAATGATATGCCGCGGTGATATTTAGCCGCTGCCGGGGTTGCTCTCGTTAAACAAGCAAGCTGTTTCTATTTGTCAGAGACAGCTGGTGAGATTTATTACGCAAGTAATGAATGAACTAAAGGTGGTATCACGAGCGCTCGTCCTTTATCAAGGACGGACGCTTTTTCTTTTCTGTTCGAATTTGACTGCCGCTTTTTCGGGATTGCTGCTGTGTTTCTGGAGGTATTAATCATGAGAAAAAAGAAACAAAGAAACATTATTATCGCTATCGTGTCCGTTGTGGTCCTTGCCGTTATCGCCTTCTTCTCCTTTGGCAAGAAGGTCAGCCAGCAAAGCGCCAAGACGGTGACGGTAACCGTCGGTACTGTCGGGGCAACCAAGGCTGAACGGGCCATCTGGAAGAGTGTGGCGGCAACTGCTAAGAAGAAGTATGGTATCATTGTCAAGACCAAGAACTTCTCTGACTACAACCAGCCAAACAGCGCCTTGAAGTCAGGGGACCTGGACCTTAACGCCTTCCAGCACTACAACTTCCTCAACAACTGGAACAAGGCCAACAAGAGCAACCTGGTTGCCATCGGCAAGACCTACATCGCTCCAATCCGCCTTTACTCACTGAAGTACAAGTCACTGAAGTCCCTGCCTAAGGGGGCAACGATCGCCATTCCAAACGACGCGACCAACGAAGCCCGGGCGCTTCTGGTTCTGAAGAACGCCGGCCTGATCACCCTGAAGGGGACCAGCGCTACCAAGCTGTACTCAGTTGCTGACATCAAGAGCAACCCGAAGAACTTCAAGATCAAGGAAGTTGCGACTGAACAAGCTGCCAGAGTTCTGAAGTCAGTTGACGCTGCTGTTGTCAACAACGACTACGCTAACCCAGCCGGCCTGGGCGACAAGCAAACCATCTACGTTGAACCAATCAACAAGGACTCATACCAATGGATCAACATTATCGTTGCCCGTAAGAAAGACAAGAACAAGAAGGCTTACAAGGAAGTCGTTAAGGCTTACCAGACTGAAAAGACCAAGCAGCTGTACAAGAAGTACTACGGCATCAAGCAAGTTGCGGCTTGGGACGCCAAGTTCTAAGATTTTTAACTTAACATAGAAAGAAGCTTTGATCATATGAGCATTATTCAACTGGACCACGTCAGTGTGACTTTTAAGCGGAAAAAGGCTGCCGATGTGCAGGCCGTGCAGGATGTGACTTTGCACATCGAAAAAGGCGATATCTACGGGATCGTTGGCTTTTCCGGGGCCGGGAAATCAACCCTGGTCAGAACCATCAACCTTTTGCAAAAGCCAACGGCCGGAGACGTCGTGGTTGGGGGTGTTGACTTTGTCAAAGACGGCAAACAGGTGATCAGCGGCAAGGACCTGCAGGCCCGCCGCCGGAAGATCGGGATGATTTTCCAGCAGTTCAACCTGCTTAATGAAACGACCGTTATTGAAAATATCGCCTTTGCCCTCAAGCACTCAGACCTGTCTGACGATGAGCTGGAAGAAAAATGCCACAAGCTTCTGAAGCTGGTTGACCTGGAAGACAAGGCCAATGCCTACCCGGCCCAGCTCTCCGGCGGCCAGCAGCAGCGGGTGGCGATCGCCCGGGCCCTGGCTAACGATCCGGAAATCCTTTTGTCAGACGAAGCAACCAGTGCCCTGGATCCGCAGACGACTATCCAGATCCTGGACCTGTTGAAGAAACTGAACCGGGAACTGGGCTTGACCATCGTTTTGATAACCCACGAAATGGACGCGGTCAAGAAGATCGCCAATAAGGTGGCGGTCATGGAAAACGGCCGGGTTATCGAAAACGGCAACTTGCGGGATGTCTTCCTGGCTCCAAAGGCTGAATTGACCCAGAAGTTCGTCGGCGGTTCTTTGGCTGTAGTTGACACCTTGAAGAGCCTCAACATCAGCCTGGCTGAAAACGAAGCCCTCTACCAGCTGGTCTACAGCTTGAACAATGTGGCCAAGTCAATCATCATCGAGCTTTACCGGGAAGTCGGCGTGGAAGCTTCGATGCTCTACGGCAATGTGGAAGTCCTGGCTGACGAACCGGTCGGGACCCTGTTGGTCACGGTCAAGGGGGATGCTGACAAGCAAAAGGCAACCTTGAAGTTCTTAAACGATGAGGGTGTCACGGTAACAGAATTAGACGAAAGAGGTAACCGCTTATGATTAATGGTTTGGTACACTGGATCGCGCAGAACTTCCCGAATATTTACAACTTGGGCTGGACCGGGGACACCGGGTGGGGCACCTCCATTCTGCAGATCATCTACATGACCTTCTGGCCGTCAATCTTCGGCGGGGTCCTGGGCCTCTTCTTCGGGGTCATCCTGGTTTTGACCGAGCCAGGCGGGATCTTGGAAAACAAGTTCTGGTTCAACTTCTGCGACAAGCTGATTTCCATTTTGCGGGCCATTCCTTTCATTATTCTTTTGGCCTTCATTTCACCTTTGACCCGCTTGATTGTCGGGACGGAAATCGGGGACACGGCTGCCTTGGTCCCGCTGACTTTAGGGATCTTCCCATTTTATGCCCGCCAGGTCCAGGTCGCTTTGGAAAGCTTGGATCCGGGCAAGGTTGAAGCAGCCCAGAGCTTGGGCGCAAGCAACTGGGACATTATTTTTGACGTCTACCTTAAGGAAACGCGGTCAGAAATCATCCGGGTGTCAACTGTTTCCATCATCAGTTTGATCGGCTTGACTGCCATGGCCGGGGCCGTTGGGGCCGGTGGTCTGGGTACGACCGCCATCCAGTACGGCTACCGCGACTTCGCTAACGACGTGACCTTCCTGGCCACTGTCCTGGTCGTCATCATGATCTTTATCGTGCAAGTGGTTGGCGACTTCCTGGCCAAGAAGCTGAACCACCAGCACCGGTAAGAAATTTTTGAAAAGAATCTTCTCTTTGCAGGAGATTCTTTTCTTTTTGCCTTTTTGAAAGTAAGAAAAGAATTTACATTTTTGAAAAACATCCTTTTCAATTTTAAAAAGTCGCCGATTGTAAAATTAAACTGAACACTGTTCCGATCCAGTAAGAAAAATCGTTTTCACTGGATTGGAGCACAAAAAATC
>NZ_AZCR01000053.1:1741-10181 GCF_001433875.1 Lactobacillus delbrueckii subsp. delbrueckii DSM 20074 = JCM 1012 | reverse complement strand
GGAGTCATTTCCCGATCGAGCTCTTATTTCAAAATAAAATTGCCTAAAATCGTTGATAACACTTGACTTAGAGTAGAAAAAAGCTGTTCATGGCCTCAGCTGGCAATTTGCCGATGAAAAAGAAGCAGTTTACGCTGACTACCTGGCTTCAGAGGCGTTTGCCAGGGGAATAGCCAGCAATAATTTAACCATGGGAATTGCCGTTTCCAGTTTGATCGCGGTCATTGGCTTTTTAGGCATATTTGACCTCAATTCAGATTATGCAAATATCTCGGTGCTTCCAGTAATTGCCAGTGAATGGGTCTATCTTTTCCTGCTATTAGCCAACCTGCCCAACCTGTTTTTGCTCATTTGGCTACAAAAACGCCCGCAGGCTGCCGAGCTTGAAATCCGGATCTGCTTTGCCAACCTGGCGGTCAATGCCATCTTGTCTGGTTTTACCTTGTACAGTACCCAGGAGGGGAGCAGCTACTTTTTTGAACTGGTCTTGATGATGATGGTCATCTGCGTCTTTCCCTACTATAAAGCCGGGCATGGCTTATCTTTAGTGGCTTTGAGCCTGCTCATGATCTCAGCAATCATTCTTGTCAACCATGTCCAGGTTGCCTGGCAGGATGCCTATGACCTCTTCCTCTTTTACGTTATCGGCCAGGCCTGTATTGTCCTGCGCCGGTACTGGTTTAGGCAGAGCTCTTGTTACAATTACATCCTGCACCAGGCCAACGGGACGCTTTTTGTCGCAGCCGGACCGATGAATTGACCGGCCTGTATAACCGCCTGGCCTTGCGGGAAGACTTCCCCCTATGGCGGGGATGAAATCTTGATTATTGCTTCTGGCTTAGAAGATGGTGATTTTGTTAAAAAATTGCAGATTTTTCAAGCTGAATATGCTAAACTAAACCAGTAATTAGAAGAGCCAGCCACTTTGAGCATCGGCTATGCTACCAGCGCGGTTGCCAATGAAGAAGAGTTGCGGAAAATGATTCAGCTGGTTGATAACTATCTTTACCAAGCCAAAAGACAAGGCAAGAACCAGGTGGTTGGCGCAGAGAAGAAATGAGGCATTATGTACAGCTACATCCTGAAAGAACAAATCAAGATCTACCGCTACTTGACGGTTGACGCGGTCAACGCCGCTTTGGCGGACTTGCGGCAAAAAGGCATCAGCCTGGAACTGGAGAGCACGGTCGGGACGGCAGGCAACTTCGTGACCCAAAACGACGGGGTGGTGGACCTGGACTACCAGTTAAAGCTGGTCAAGGCGGCCGAAGAAGATCCAGCGGCCCTTCTGGCTAAAATCAGCGCCGGCTTAACTGCCGGTCTGGCCAGCAAGTTCGAAGGCGGCCGGGAAAACAGCCAGGCTTTAACCTTCCTGCACCGGGCTAAGAAGAGCGGCAAGGTCAACTTTAAGTTAGACTTGACCATCATCAAGGAAGAAGACGGGGATGAATACCGCCTGGTCAAAACTGACGGTGGCAAGTGGAGTGAAGCCTTTAATACCCGCTTTTTGACCATCCAGGAAGAAACGATTAAGGACTGGGACCAGTGGGAAGACTTGCGCGAGGATTATCTTCGCCTTAAGAACGCAGATCCGGCTGGTCTGTCAGTCGACCTCTACCGGCAGGCAGTCAACCAGATCTACGGTTAAGAAGTGTGAAGCAAAGCAGGCATTTGCCTGCTTTTTTCATGCAGAAAGCTTTGAAATCCTTTACAAAAAATGAAATAATGGTCTAAGAAGCTAGAAAAAATGAGTTTGGAGAAAAAGATGGAAGAAAAGAAAAAAATCAAATTAATCGCGACTGACATGGATGGCACCCTGGTCAATGACGCCAAAGAGGTGCCCGCTTCATTTGCCCCTTGGGTCTTAAGCCACCCGGACCAGCAGATGGTGATCGCCAGTGGTCGGCCATATTACACCAATGAAGAGCTTTTCAAGGAGATCAAAGACCACTTGATCTTCATTGGCGACAATGGCGGCTTGATCTACCAGCAGGGGCAAGTCTTGGCCAAGGCCGGCATTACAGCGGAAGAAGCAAAATTCTGCTTGGACCTCTTTAAAGATGAGCCCCTGGCCAATCCGATTCTCTGCGGGGTCAGCCAGGCAATCTGCCACGACCCTAAAGGTGACCGGAACTTTTTAAAGCAGCTGGATACTTACTATATCAAGCGCCGCTATGTTGAAGACCTTGAAGCTGAAGTAAACAGCGATGAAATTATCAAATTCACTGTTTATATCGAAGGCGGGGCCGCTGAAAGCATCTACCGGCAACTGCCGGAAATGCCGGGCAACTTAAGCGCGGTTTTGGCTGGGCCGGAATGGATCGACATCGTTAACAAGGACGCCAATAAGGGAGCAGCGGTAAAGAAGATCGCTGACCTTAAAGGAATCAAGCAAGATGAAATTCTGGCTTTTGGCGACTACTTAAATGACCTGACCATGTTAGAAGCGGCCGGGACCAGCTACGCCATGGTCAACGGCCACCCGGACTTGAAAAAGATCGCTGACCACATTGCCCCAAGCAACAATGATGAAGGAGTAATGCAAATCCTGCGAAAATTGTTTGATTAATTGCTGACAGCTGCCTTTTGGCGGCTGTTTTGCTTTACATTGTCATGATCCAGGTATACTAGATAGGTAGGTACCGAATCTTAATTTCTTGATTATTTTTTGCAGAAAAGACAAGCAGGATGGCAGAAGAAGAACTTAATGAAGAATTGTTTTACCGGAGCATGCGTTTGCAGCGGCAACTGGCCCAAATGGGAATGCGGTATGAGAAGCTGCACGGCGGCGTCCGGGGGCAGAACCGAACTTTGGCCCTGCTCAGCAAGAATGAGGGGATGAAGCAGGTGGAACTGGCCCGCTTTGCCAGAGTAAGGCCATCCTCAATCAGTGAAGTCGTGGACCGTTTGGAGCGGCATGGCTTGATTGAACGGCGCCGGGATAACAGCGACCACCGGTTTTTCCGCCTCTACTTGACTGAAAAGGGCAGAGAGCAAAACAAACGCAACCACTCCAGCTGGCTGGGCTTTGTTGGCGACTTGATGAGTCCTTTAAGTGACGATGAAAAGGCGGAATACCTGAACATCTTGAAGAAACTGGACAAACAGGCATTATTCTTAGAAGAACGCATGGAAGAAGATGCCAAAAAAGAGGGTGAAAACCATGCTTAAAATTGCTATAAAAACATTGACTTGCTGGGCGACTTGCCTGGCAAGTCTTTTTTTATTAGTACAAGTTGCATGTGATTTGTGGGACAATTTTTGCCAATATCAAGTACGGCCGGGAATATGCCAGTGATGAAGAGGTTTACCAGGCAGCCCGCCTGGCCAGGGCCGACAGCTTCATCCGCCAGCTGCCGGATGGCTACGAGACCCTGTTAAACGAAGAAGGGACAAACATTTCCCAGGGGTAAAGGCAGCTCTTGACGATTGCCCGGGCCTTTTTAGCTGATCCGGAAATTCTCATCCTGGATGAGGCGACCAGCTCGGTTGACACCCGGACGGAAAGCTTGATCCAGAAGGCGATAGCCGATCTGAAGCAGGAAAGAACCAGCTTCGTGATTGCCCACCGCCTGTCAACCATCCAGGATGCCGATAAGATCATCGTGATCAACCACGGCCAAATCGTCGAAAGCGGCAACCACCAAAGTCTCTTGGCCAAGGACGGCTTTTACGCTGACCTCTATCAGAGTCGGTTTTTGGGCCAGGAAATCTGAAAAAAGCCATGATTCTGGCGAATCATGGCTTTTGCTTTAGCAATATTTAAAAAATAGCCCTTTGCATTTTGAACGTGTGTTCCGTATAATAGGATTGGTTCAAAAATTACTACTCCTTCTTGTCCTTGTCCTGCTTTTGCTTAATATGATAGTAAAGGCCGAAGGAAACCAGGTTCTCATTTCCGGCGATAATCCGCTTGATGTTGGCCCGGTGGCTCCACCAGATGAGGACAACCAGGACTCCTGACATGACTGTCAAGAAGGTATCATGGAAGAAGAAGCTGGAAATAAAGATCAAGACGACTGAAATCAAGCTGCTCAAGGACACCATGCTGGTGATTAAGAGCAGGGGGATGAAGAAGCAGGCGCAGAGGCCGAAGAACTGGACATTGTAGCCCAGAAGAAAGCCCGCCGTGGTGGCCACGGCTTTGCCGCCCTTGAACTTGAGGAATATTGAGAAGGCGTGGCCGAAAATAGCCGCTGCCCCGAAAATCAGGCACAAGTGGTGGCCACCCAAGTGGAAGATCCGGGGAAGGCAGGTGGCCAGGGTTCCCTTGAAGAAGTCAACCAGGAAGACCAGGGTGCCGGCCTTGGGGCCCAGGACTCGGAAGGTGTTGGTGGTCCCGATATTGTGCGACCCGTAATCCCGGATATCCCTGTGGTAGAAGAGCTTGCCGACCAAAACACCGGTCGGAAAAGAACCAATTAAGTATGCTAAAATTAATAGTAATGCAAATTTCATTGCAAACATCAAATCAACTCCGTTTATCATGTACCTGCTATTTTAACAAATAACGGACTGAATTGATACGAAGTTTATAATCTAAAGCTTGGAGATGTTTTATTTTGCCAAAGAACACCTATGATGATTCTTCAATTCAAATTCTGCACGGGCTGGAGGCAGTCCGCAAGCGGCCGGGGATGTATATCGGGTCAACCGACATCCACGGCTTGAACCAGCTGGTCTACGAAATCGTCGACAACTCCGTCGACGAAGCCATGGCTGGTTTTGGCCAGGAAATCAACGTGACCATCCACGAGGACAATTCCGTGACCGTGCAGGACTTCGGCCGGGGGATGCCGACAGGGATGCATGCCTCAGGCCGGCCAACCATTGAAGTCATCCTTACTGTCCTGCATGCCGGAGGCAAGTTCACGGAGCAGAACTACAAGACCTCCGGCGGTCTGCACGGGGTCGGCTCTTCCGTGGTCAACGCCCTGTCCAGCTACATGAAGGTGCACGTGGTGCGTGACGGCAAGGCCTACGAGGAAGAATTCAAAAATGGCGGTCACCCAATCGGCACCCTCCGCTGCCTGGGGGCGACCAAGGAAAAGACCGGGACCACGATCACTTTCAAGCCGGACCCGATGATTTTTTCAACGACTAAGTACAACTACGAGACCATCCAGGAAAGAATCCGGGAATCGGCCTTCCTGCTTAAAGGAGTCAAGTTTACTTTGACGGACGAGCGGACGCCAAACCACCACGACGTCTTCCAGTATGACGACGGGATTGAAAGTTTCGTTTCCTACCTCAACGAAGGCAAGGGGACGATCGGCAAGGTCTTCTACTTTGAAGGAAGCCAGGACGGGATGGAAATCGAATTTGCCGGCCAGTACAGCGATTCATACTCAGAGAACTTTGTTTCCTTCGTCAACAATGTCCGGACTGTTGACGGCGGCTCCCACGAAGTCGGGGCCAGAAGCGGCTTTACCCGGGCCTTTAACGACTATGCCAAGAAGCAGGGGCTTTTGGGCAAGAAGGACAAGAACCTGGAAGGGTCCGACTACCGGGAAGGGCTCAGCGCCGTTTTGAGCGTCAAGATCCCGGAAGAACTGCTGGAATTTGAAGGGCAGACCAAGGGTAAGCTGGGGACTCCCCAGGCCAGAAGCGCGGTCGACAGCATCGTTTACGAGAAATTGTCTTACTACCTGCTGGAAAACGGGGAATGGGCTCAGGATCTGGTCAAGAAGGCCCTAAGGGCCCGGGATGCCAGAGAGGCGGCCAAGAAGGCCAGAGATGAGTCCAGAAACGGGAAGAAACGGCACAAGAAGGAAGTCCTGTCCGGGAAATTAACCCCGGCCCAGTCCAGAAACCCTAAGAAAAACGAGCTTTTCTTAGTCGAAGGGGACTCAGCCGGCGGCAGCGCCAAGCAAGGCCGGGACCGCCGCTTCCAGGCCATCCTGCCTTTGCGGGGGAAGGTTTTGAATACCCAGCGGGCCAAGCTGGCGGATATTTTCAAGAACGAAGAAATCAACACGATGATCCATACGATCGGAGCCGGTGTCGGGACTGAATTCAAGGTTGAAGACTCCAACTACGACAAGATCATCATTATGACTGATGCCGACGACGACGGGGCCCACATTCAGATCCTGCTTTTGACCTTCTTCTACCGCTACATGCGGCCGATGATCGAAGCAGGTAAGGTCTACATTGCCCTGCCGCCGCTTTACAGAATCAGCAAGAAGCAGACCAACCTTTACGCCTGGACCGATGAAGAACGGGATGAGGATGAAAAGAAGGTGGGCAAGGGCTATGCCCTGCAGCGCTTCAAGGGGCTGGGGGAAATGAATGCTGACCAGCTCTGGGAGACGACCATGAATCCAGAAAGCCGGATGCTGATCCGGGTCAGAATCGACGATGCCCAGTTGGCTGAACGCCGGATAACCACCTTGATGGGTGACCAGGCTTCCGCCAGAAGAAAGTGGATTGAAGAAAACGTCAAATTCCGCCTGGGCGAGGAAGAGTCGATCTTAGACAAGGTAAATGATTAGGAAGGAAGCAGTATATGCCAGAAACTCACGAGCGGATTCGTGAAATGCCTTTGGAACAGGTCATGGGCGAACGCTTTGGCCGCTATTCCAAATATATTATTCAAGAACGGGCCTTGCCGGACATCCGCGACGGGCTAAAGCCCGTGCAAAGACGGATTCTTTACGCTATGTACCGGGACGGCAATACGGCTGACAAGCCTTTTAAGAAGGCAGCCAAGGCCGTCGGTAATATCATGGGTAACTATCACCCGCACGGCGACAGCTCTATCTACGGGGCCCTGGTCTTCCTGTCTCAAGACTGGAAGATGAGAGAGCCATTGATCGAAATGCACGGCAACAACGGGTCCATGGACGGCGACAGTCCCGCCGCCATGCGTTATACGGAATCCCGCCTGGCCAAGATTTCCAATGTCCTGTTGGAGGATATCGACAAGGAAACCGTGCCAATGGTGCTCAACTTCGACGACACCGCCTATGAACCAACGGTTTTGCCAGCCCGCTTCCCTAATCTTCTGGTCAATGGATCAACTGGGATTTCTTCTGGTTACGCCACGGAAATTCCGCCCCACAACCTGGGCGAGGTTTTAGACGCCACTATCCACTTGCTCAAGCACCCGGATGCCAGCCTGGAAGACCTGATGACCTTTGTCAAAGGGCCAGACTTCCCGACTGGCGGGATCGTCATGGGCAAAAAAGGCTTGCGGGATGCCTACAAGACCGGTAAGGGCCGGATCCAGGTCCGGGCTAAGACCCATATTGAAGAGATCCGGGGCCACCGCCAGCAGATCGTGGTGACGGAAATTCCTTACATGGTCAACAAGGCCCAGCTGGTTAAGAAGATCGATGAAATCCGGGTCAGCCGGGAACTGGACGGAATCAGCGAAGTCAGAGATGAAACTGACCGCCACGGTCTCTCTATTGTCATCGAACTTAAGAAAGACGCTGACGCCCAGAACATCCTCAACTATCTCTTGAAGAATACTGACCTCCAGGTTTCCTACAACTTCAACATGGTGGCCATTGCCCACATGACTCCAGTCCAAGTGGGCCTTAAGCGGATCCTGGCCGCCTACCTGGAGCACGAAGAAGAAGTCGTAACCAAGCGGACCCAGTTTGACTTGAAGAAGGCCTCAGACCGGCTGGAAATCATCCAGGGTTTGATCAAGGCCATGAGTATCTTGGACCAGGTGATCAAGGTCATCCGGGCTTCTAAGAACAAGGCTGACGCCAAGAAGAACCTGGTAGCGGAATTTGCCTTCACTGATCGGCAAGCCGAAGCCATCGTCTCCTTGCAGCTTTACCGCTTGACCAATACTGACGTTTTGGCCCTGCAGGCTGAAGAAGAAGAACTGACGAGCAAGATCGCAGCTTACGAGAAGATTTTGGCGGACCCGAAAGTTTTGCAAAAGGAAATCATCAAGGAACTCCGGGCCGTCAAGAAGGAATTTGGCTCAGACCGGCGCAGTGAAATCAGCGATGAAACTGCCAGAGTCGAAGTTGATGAAAAGGCCTTGATCACGGAAGAATCAGTCCGGGTCTTGATCAGCCGTGACGGCTACATCAAACGGTCCTCAATGCGGTCCTTCCAGTCAACTGAAGCCGGCGACAATGGCTTGCCGGAAACTGACCGGGTGGTTTATGAAGGGAGCCTGTCGACTTTGACCAACCTCTACCTCTTCACCAACCACGGCAATTTGATCTACCGGCCGGTGCATGAGCTGGTTGAAAGCAAGTGGAAGGATGTTGGCCAGCACTTGTCCCAGGAACTGGGCCTGGCGGCTGACGAGAGCATCATCCGGGTCTTTGCCTTGGAAGCTTTGGATGATCCAGACCTGGCCTTCCTGCTGGCCACAAACGACGGCTTTATCAAGCAGGTGGCCCTGGCTAACCTGCAGCCAACCAGAACCTACAAGTCTCGGGCAATTATGGCCATGAAGATGAAGGGG
>NZ_AZCR01000053.1:0-1711 GCF_001433875.1 Lactobacillus delbrueckii subsp. delbrueckii DSM 20074 = JCM 1012 | reverse complement strand
AGACTCCCGCGTCATTACTGTGGACCTGGTCAAGACAAGTGAAAAGCGGGAAATCACCCTCTTTACCAACCAGGCCTTTGCCCTTAAATATGACATTGATGAAGTTCCGCAAGTCGGGGCCCGGGCAGCTGGGGTCAAGTCAATCAACTTGAAGGAAGACGACTATGTCGTTGCCTGCCTGGTCACTGACCCGCAATATGAAGACCTGCTCAAGGTGGGTCTGGTAACCCAAAGAGGGGCCTTCAAGCAGATGCCGCTGAAGCTGATCGGCAAGACCAGCCGGGCCAAGCGGGGCGTATTGGTTTTGCGGAACCTGAAGACCAAGCCGCACCGGATCGTGGCCTTGAAGGCTTACGGGCAAAACCATGAGCTGATCTTGATCACTTCCAGCCTGCGCAAGCAGGTCATCCGGACCAGCGACCACCCAGTCGGCGACCGGCAGAGCAACGGTTCCTTCGTCATTGATGTTAAGACAGACGGAGAGGCTAAGGAACTGCTCATGGGCCGGCCTTTACCGGACCAGGCCAGGGATATCGGCCGCTTGCTCTAAAAAATTAAAAAGATTACGAAAAGATCGCGAAAAGATTGAACAAAGCGCTGATTTTCTAGTAGACTTAATTAGAGAGAATAATTTTAGCTAAATCTAGAAGGGAAAATTCCAAGATGGAAAAAGAACTGATTTTTGGTCACAGAAACCCAGATACTGACGCAATTGGCACGGCGATTGCCTACTCATACTTCCAAAACCAACATGGCTACAACACTGAAGCCGTTGCTTTGGGTGAAGCCAACGACGAAACTTCTTTTGCTTTGAAGAAGTTCGGCTTTGAAGCACCACGCGTGGTTAAGACTGTCGCAAATGAAGTCAAGGCCATCATGCTGGTTGACCACAACGAACCGCAACAAAGCGTTGAAGACCGGGACCAAGTCAAGGTTACCCACGTCATTGACCACCACCGGATCAGCAACTTCGCGACGATCGACCCCTTGTTCTACCGCGCTGAACCAGTAGGCTGCACTTCCACTGTTTTGTGGGAAATGTTCAAGGAGCAAAACATGGAAATTCCAACCAACATTGCTGGTATCATGCTCAGTGCCATTATTTCCGACACCTTGCTTTTGAAGTCACCAACCACTACTGACATCGACAAGGAAGCAGTTGAAGACCTGGCTAAGATTGCCGGCGTTGACTATAAGGAATACGGTTTGGAACTGCTTAAGGCCGGCACCAACATCGCCGCTAAGTCAGTTGAAGAACTGATCGACCTGGACGCCAAGAGCTTCGAACTGGGCTCAAAGACTGCCCGGATCGCTCAAGTCAACGTTGTTGACGTCCCAGAAGCCCTGGAACGCAAGGATGCCTTCCTGGCAGCCATGGAAAAGGATGCTAAGGCTAACGGCTACGACTTGTTTATGCTGGTAATTACCAACGTTTTGGACTCTGACTCAGAAGTTCTCTTCATCGGGGATGACGAAAGCAAGTCTGTCTTTGCCAAGGCCTTCGGCAAGGAACTGGTTGACTCAGAAGCCCACCTGCCAGGCGTTGTTTCCCGGAAGAAGCAAATCGTTCCGCCATTGACCCGGGCATTTGAAGCTTAATCAGCTAAATAACTAGGAAAAAGAATCCAGGTTTTGATATGACCCCCGAAATTAGGACACTAATTTCGGGGGTTATTTTCATGACTAAATACACTAAAGAAATCAAACTTGC
>NZ_AZCR01000052.1 GCF_001433875.1 Lactobacillus delbrueckii subsp. delbrueckii DSM 20074 = JCM 1012 | reverse complement strand
CCGCATTTACCGGCGTAGATAGTCAAAATCTGCTAGATGTTATGGTAAGTGTTCAATTTATTCTTGCAATTGGCGAATTTTAAGGAGATTTGATCCATGGAAATAGATTGGAAACGATTTAAACCTTTTTTGGGAAGATCACATGTTGTATAATGAAGTAATATCATGGATTGTGCATGTGATAGTAGCAATGCTTATCCAACAATAACAGTTATGTTCTAGGAAAAATAGAGATAAAAAATGGGTATGGAATATAAGGAGAGTAAGAAAAGATAATTATGAACGAACCTGATCAAAGTCGTGTTCATCACCACCACCATCACCGCCGCCGTAAGCGCCATATCGGCCGCTGGATCGCGGGAATTGTTGGGGTCTTGCTGCTGGCAGCGTTATTAGTAATCGGTCATGCTTATAAGAATGCCAGGGATGCAGCGACGACGATGTACACGCCGGTTTCAAAGTCTACCAAGTCAAACAAGAACCGGTCCAGCTTAGACAAGATCCTGGATGCCAAGAAGCCAGTCAACCTCTTGATTCTGGGGACTGACACCGGGGCTGAAGGACGGAGCGTAAAGAACTACCACGGCTTGACTGACTTGATGATGTTCGTCACGGTCAATCCAAGTAAGAAGCAGACGCGGGTAACCACGATCGCCCGGGACTCCAAGGTTAACCTGCCGGATTACCCGGAGGTTTCACCGATCAAGCTGAACAGCGCCTACTCTTTGGGCGGGGTTAGCGAGACGATCAAGACTTTGGATAAGTACTACAGCGTGCCGATTGATGGTTATGTCCTGGTTAACTGGGCAAGTACCATGAAGATCATCACCAAGATGGGCGGGGTGGATGTCATCTCTCCATTGACCTTTGACAATATGGGCTACTCCTTCAAGAAGGGGCAGATGTACCACATCTCTGGCAAGAAGGCTTTGGCCTTTGTTCAGCTCCGCCACGGTGACCCGCGGCAAGACTACGGCCGCCAGGAGCGTGAACGGCTGGTGATGATGGCTGCAATTAAGAAGAGCGTGTCATACAAGACCATCTTAAACAGCTCATTCATGCAATCTTTGGGTGACAGCATGCAGACTGATCTAAGTTTGAACGACATGATTAAGTTGGCCATGAATTACCAAGGGTCAACTGACAATGTCAAGTCAGACTACGCTCAAGGGAAGAGCAGCAGCGTCAACAATCAAAGATTCGGCAACATGGAAGTTGAAATCATGTCTACTAAGGAAAGACAGCGGATTTCCAACAATATCCGGCAAACTTTAGAAATTAAGAATGTCAACGTTTATAAGGAGGATAACTAGTGAGCGCTGAACAACAGAATAATGAAGAAGTAACCATTGACCTGCGCAGGCTCTTCATCTTAATCAGAAAGCACATTATTAGCATTTTGATTTGGATGATCGGTCTGGGCTTGATTGCTTATGGGGTTGCAGAATACGTGTTAGTGCCGAAGTACACAGCCAGCACCCAATTATTGGTCAACCGGAAGTCAGCAGATGCTAACCAGGCCTATACCAACCAGCAAGCCGACATTAACGCCGTTACTACTTACAAGGACATTATCACTAGTAACGTTATTTTAAAGGGTGCATCCAAGTACCTGGCTAACCCAGTAACTCTTGTTAAGAAGGCAACTCCAGCCAAGAAGGCTGTTTACAAGACTAATGATGATGGTACTAGAGCCCTGGTTAAGAAGGCGGTTAATGCTAAGCCAGCAGTTTACAAGCGGGAAAGCAAGAGCTACTCAATCTCCCCAAGTGAATTGGCTAGTGCGGTTTCAGTAACCACTACGACTTCTTCCCAGGTCTTCACCTTGTCAGCTACGGCTGAAACGCCAGCCAAGGCCCAGGCAATTGCTAATGCAGTTGCCAAGGAATTTAAGGAACAGATTCCTAAGATCATGGATGTCAACAACGTGACGATTGTTGCAGAAGCACCTAAGGGAACCAAGTCTTTCCCAAATGTAAAAATGATTACTGCTGTTGGCGTTTTAGCTGGTTTGGTAATCAGCTTGTTGATCATCATTATCAAGGACTTGTCGGACACGACTGTTCGGGAAGATTCATTCATGACTAACGAACTTGGCTTGACCAACTTGGGTGAAATTGCAAGCATCACGATGCCAAAGGACTGGACCTTTACGGCTAAGACAGCTGAAAAGCGCGGCAGTTCCAGAAGACGGGTTTAGGAGGTTAGCATGGCATTCGGTAGAAAGAAGCATTTAGATAACGAATCGATGAAGAACGGGGTCAAGCTGATTACTTTGGCTAACCCACAAAGCGTTATTTCAGAACAGTTCAGAAACATCCGGACCAACATCAACTTCATGAACGTTGATAAAGAAGTAAAGACGATCGCCTTTACCTCAGACATGGCTAGTACCGGCAAGTCTACTGTCAGTGCAAATGTAGCAGTTACTATGGCTCAAGCTGGTAAAAAGACAATCTTGATAGATGCGGACCTGCGCCGGCCAACTCTTCACCCTACTTTCAATGTTTCCAACAGCAACGGCTTAACAACTCTTTTGACTAGCCGGGGCAAGGAGATGGATGCAAGCAGCGTGATCCGGGAAAGTGGCGTGGAAAACCTGTCAATCTTGACCGCTGGTCCAATCCCGCCAAACCCTTCAGAACTTCTGTCTTCCAAGCATATGTTGGATTTGATTGAAGTCTTGAAGCAAGAATACGACATGGTCGTAATCGACTTGGCGCCAATTTTGGATGCGGGTGAAACCCAGCAATTGACCAGTTCTTTGGACGGAACGATCTTGGTTGTGCGGCAGGCACATTCACAGAAGTTAGCAGTTAAGCGGGCAGTTGAGCTGCTTAAGCTGACTAATTCAACAATCTTGGGTTATGTTATGAACGATGTTGATGCCGATGGGGATGGCGGTTATGGATATGGTTATGGATACGGCTATGGCTACGGTTATGGCGAAGAAAAGGAGAAGAAGGGTCTCTTTGGGAGAAAGAAGTAGCTCATGCCGGTAGTTGATTTACACTGTCACATCTTGCCAGGGATCGACGATGGTTCAAAGTCTTGGGAGGCTTCACTTAAGCTTGCCAGAGCTGCGGTTGCGGATGGTGTAACCCATGCCTTGTGTACTCCACACACATTAAATGGCCGCTACACCAACCACAAGCAAGATGTGATCAAGCTGACGGAAGAGTTTCAAGACCGGATTGACCAAGCGGGTATTCCGCTGACGGTCTTTCCAGGACATGAAGTTAGACTATCAGGTGGCTTAACTGAAGCCCTTGACAATGATGACATCCTCTTCTGCGATGAAGATGGCCACTACATGCTCTTGGAATTGCCAAGCAATGAAGTGCCACATTACACCAAGAACATGGTGTACGAACTGACCAGAAGAGGGATTACGCCAATCATTGTTCACCCAGAACGGAATAAAGAAATTCTTGCAAATCCGCAGAAGCTGCAGGAATTCTTGGAAATGGGAGTTTTGGTGCAGATTACTGCCAGCTCATATACCGGCTTGTTTGGTAAAGAAATTGAAGACTGCAGCCGGGAGTTTATCAAGGCTGGACAATGTGCTTTCTTTGCCAGTGATGCTCATGATTTGCCAAGACGGCAATACCAACTGGGTGAAGCACTAGACAAGTTGGCAAAGGAATTTGGTGAAGAAAAGAAACAGAAGTACTTGGACAATGCGCAAGCGGTAATCAATGGCGATCCGGTTTACTTGAACTGGCAACCTTTACCGAAGAAGCGCAAGAAGTTCTTATGTCTGTTTTAAAGTAGAAATTTGGATGAAGGAGAGGAAAAAATGGATATGGGATATAGCAGCAGTCCAGCATATGTTAAACAGTCCAAAGTCAAGGGCCGCCCTCTCTACCATGGGATTAAGCGTCTCTTTGATTTCCTGGCTTCTTTAGTTGCTTTGATTCTGTTGTCGCCGCTCTTCTTGTGGCTGGCAATCAAGATTCATGGTGAAGATGGCGGTCCGGTCTTTTATTCACAGATCAGAATTGGCAAGGACGAAAAGCCATTCCGGATCTACAAGTTCCGGTCTATGGTGGTCAATGCTGAGAAGCTGAAGAAGGAACTCTTGGATCAGAATGAAGTTGAAGGCGCCATGTTCAAGATGCATGATGATCCACGGATTACCAAGGTTGGCAAGTTCATTCGGGCTCATAGTTTAGATGAGTTGCCCCAGCTGTGGAATGTGCTGATTGGCAACATGTCGCTGGTAGGGCCCCGGCCACCTTTGCCGAATGAGGTTGACCAGTACACTGACTACGACAAGCAGAGACTGTTGGTTAAACCAGGCTGCAGTGGCCTCTGGCAGGCAACTAGCCGGAACGCGGCTGACTTTGCGGAAATGGTGCAACTCGATATTGAGTACATCAACCGGAGCAGTGTCTTCTTTGATTTGTGGATCATTTTTAAGACGATCGGTGTTATCTTTCATCCGAATGGGATGTATGAAGAGTAGAAAGCTAGTTGAAAAACTAGCTTTTATTTGAATCAAGATAAAGTTAGGAAACAATGAATAAGGTTCAACATATTTTTATTATTGGCTCTAAAGGGCTAGGAAATTATGGCGGTTATGAGACTTTTGTCGATAAGCTGACTGAATACCACCAAGATAATCCGAACATTAAGTACCATGTTGCTTGCAAAGGCAATGGTAAAGGATTTATGGATGAAACTAAGCTTATTGGAGCAAAGACAATCGATAAGTATCATTTCGAATACCATAATGCAGATTGCTTTAAGATCTATGTTCCGGAGAAGCTTGGCTCTGCGCAAGCAATCTATTACGATATTGAAGCGTTGAAGCAAAGCATTTCGTATTGCAAGGATAACAATATTCAGAATCCTATTATTTATATTCTGGCTTGCCGAATCGGACCATTTGTTGGTAAGTATCAGAAACAGATCCATAAACTAGGCGGCAAGCTGTTGGTAAACCCGGATGGTCATGAATGGATGCGAGCAAAATGGTCTAAGCCGGTTCGCCAGTATTGGAAGACTTCAGAGAAAGGCATGGTAAAGCATGCTGACTTACTGGTATGTGATTCAGTCAACATTGAGAAATATATTCAGGAAGAATACAGTCAATACAAGCCACATACTACATTTGTTGCGTATGGTGCGGATATCAAAAAATCTAGTCTTGCAGATGATGACCCTAAGTTTGTCGATTGGATGGCAGAAAAGGGACTCAATCCCTACGAGTATTATTTGATCGTTGGTAGATTTGTTCCGGAAAACAATTTTGAGACGATGATTCGTGAATTTATGAAGAGTCACAGTCAAAAGGATTTGGCAATCATCACGACTAAAGATAATGCCTTTTTGAAGGAACTCGATGAAAGATTGCATTTTAAGAAGGACTCACGGATCAAGTTTGTTGGTACGGTATATGATCAAGAACTACTGAAGAAAATTCGCGAAAATGCTTATGGTTATTTCCATGGACATTCAGTTGGTGGGACCAACCCAAGTTTGTTGGAAGCGTTGAGCTCAACTAGATTGAACTTGCTCTTGGGGGTTGGCTTTAACAAGGAAGTTGGTCAAGATTCTGCTTTGTATTGGAACAAAGAAGCTGGCAATTTAGCTGCTTTGATTGACAAGGCTGATCAAATGAGTGATGAAGAACTTAAAAAGTATGATTTGCGAAGTAATGATCGGATTAGGGATGCGTACAGTTGGCAATTCATTGCTGATGAATACGAAAAAATGTGGAAGTGTACATTATAGTAGCTTTGATGGCTTGAAAGCAAGCAGTTTTGAGGCATATCAAGCGTAGATGCTTATCTTTAATAAGTACTGGTCATCTAGAGAAGCGTTATTTGATCCAAAGACAAATAAGATTAAATATTTTATGTGTAAGTCATACGTGTCAAAAACAAATGACGCTATGCAGCGGATATTGCTTATGATGCTAATTTCCCAGGATTTTACAACTCAATGTCTAAAAAGCCTACTATTACGGCCTTTTTCGAAGTTTAAGATAATATTTTTTGAGTTGTAACTTAAACTCAACGAAATCCTCTAAAAGGTTGATATATCAAGTAATAGAGTACTTTGAGTAGTAATTTATGGGAAATTAGCATATGACGTTCGTGGGGGAAACAATTTCAAAGGTCGCCCAATCCTTGGGCATAAGTTAAACGGAATTGTTATTGCTGCGGGCGCGATTATTGGTAAAAACTGCTACATTTCACACCAAGTTACTTGGCAGAGATGGTAGTACGAGAATTTGGACGAAATGGCGAAAGGGTTGTTGTTGATATCCCTAAGGAAAATATGGGGTATGCCCCGGATACACATATGTGGCTTGATAATAGTAAATTACGATCTTTGGGTTGGAAGCCAACTAAGAATATGATAGAGTCATACAACAATTTAATAGATTGGCTAATAGCTACTGAGCATTAGTATGAGGAGGTAGAGAATTGGGGATTAAGGAGACGTTTCAAAAACAAGGCGGTTTTGAGTTGCTAAAACGCTACTGGAAAGGCGGAGCTTTAGGCACAGCGATTGGAGAATTTCTTCTGCTTGGTAAAAGCCGAACATCTTTGGAAATACTCCGTCTATCAGCTACGCTGAAAATCAAACAGAAAATGGATAAAAGGTATGGCTACTTGTTAGATGAATTTGACAGAAGGTATGATCCTTCGGTAAAACATCTGATGTCCAACAAAGTTTGGGTATGTTGGTTCCAAGGTATGGATCAAGCTCCTAAAATTGTTCAGAAATGTTACCAGTCCCTTAAAGAAAATTTGCCGAGTAAAGATATTATTGTTTTAACTAGTGATAATATAAAAGATTATGTTACTTTTCCTAATTATATTTATGATAAGTGGCAACAAGGAATTATCACCAATACACATATGACTGATCTTCTACGTTTAGAGCTTTTAACCACGTATGGTGGCACTTGGATTGATGCAACCGTGTTATGTACTCAGAATGAAAAACAGGTACCTAATTACTTTTTTGATTCGGAATTATTTGTTTATCAATGTTTGAAGCCAGGCCGTGATGGAAATGCCACTTATTTTTCAAGTTGGTATATGAATGCGAAGTCTCACAATCGAATTCTTGAAGCAACGAAAATGATGTGTTATAAATATTGGGAAAATAGTAATATGATGATAGACTATTTTTTATTGCATGATTTTATGTCTATTGTGATGGAACATTACCCTGAAGAATGGCATCAAATTGTTCCAAGAGATAATGCTGCGCCACATGAAATGCTTTTGCGGCTGTTTGATGACTATGATGAAGATATGTGGAATGCAATTGTTGAACAAACACCGTTTCATAAACTAACGTACAAATTTGATGAGGATAAGATTAAACAAACTTGTTTAATTCATCATATTTTAGAAAGTTAAGTTTTAAGAGGGACTATGTCTAAAAGTTATAAAGAATACTTTAGTCAAGCACTAAAACAGGGTAATTTGTTTCCAAAAATAATATGTTACGCTTTAGAGAAAATAAATCTGTCTAGTGAAACAATACGTAGGTTGCAACTTCGTAAATACTTTTACGAAAAGTTAAAAAACAAATACTTTTCAAAAGTCGATGAAACAGTATATACTTTTAAGACTTTTGAAGAAAAGAAAGTAATTTGGATGTTTTGGGATAGTGGTATTGAAAATGCACCGAATATAGTAAAACAGTGCTATAATAGCATACAAAAATTTAAGCCGAAAGACTATGAGGTTATACTTTTAAACAGGGAAAATATGTTTGATTATGTAACTTTCCCTGATTACATTATCAAAAAAGTCAACAATGGAACGATTCCAATCGCAAATTTTTCTGATATCTTACGTCTTTTTCTTTTAGTGCAATATGGCGGCATTTGGATGGACGCAACAGTATATTTGTCTAGCAATATAGATGATATTGCTAGTATTGATGGAATGTTTGTCTTTTCAAATGAATATAGAAATGACGAGGTTATAAACTTTGATAGCTGGTTTATTAAGGCGCAACCTAATAATCTATTGCTTAGAAAAACTTTAAATTTGATGTTAATGTACTGGCAAGATGAAGATGTATTGCACGAATATTTTATTTGTCACTTATTCTTTAAGATGGTTACTGAAAAGTATCCTGATGAATGGGAAAAAACCTATAAACAAACAACAATGCTTCCCCATAGTCTGTATAGGATGCAGTATGAACGTTTTAACGCTCAAAAGTTAAAAAAAGATTTTGAACTGTGTAGCATACATAAGATGTCGTATAAGAATTTGAGACTGGATACAAAGGATACTTACATAAGCAAGATTATGGACGGGATAACATATGAAGATCTCTGTAAATAAGGCTCTCTCACACTATATATCTTTATCTATAATTGTTTTGCTTTTTCAAGCGCTTATTTCTAGACTTTTGCCTATAGCCACCTATTATGATGAGTTTTTTGAACTATCTTTAATATTTATTCTACTGTTTTTGAAAAAAGCAATCAGCAAAGAAAATTTTATCGTACTAGTATTGGTTTTGTTCACCATTGCGTTAGGTGTGATTGGGAATTTTAAGAGTAATTACAATCTAAGTATTGTCCCTATGGCACTTGACGCTATAGTGATACTAAAGCCATTTGTGGCTATTATTGCCATGAAAGAATTATGCAATCCTCAAATCGTTAAGAATGTATATCATAACATAAAAAACGTTTTGGAATTATATATATTATTGGCGGTTGCTTTATATATTCCACTCTATTTTATAGATAGAAGCAGTGCTTTTTCACAAGTACGCTTTGGTCTGCCTTCTTATGCGTTTATTGCTGGTAATCCTGGGATTTTGGGAATAAATGTTTCTGAAATCATCGCTTTTCTTTCTTTAAACGATGGCTATTATTCTTCCGTTAAAGGAAAGACGATATTAATTATGGGGTTATTCCTATGTTTGGCAACAACAAAGGGACCTAGCTTAGTTTTTGTTGGTATTTTGCTGCTTTTAATATTTTTAATGGGGCAGAAGATAAGAATTTGGCAGATTATAGTATCAATAATCGTTGTGCTTGGGGTAAGTCAGTACCAAATAAAGACGTATATAAAAGATGTAACTTCTCCAAGAAGTCTTTTGCTAAATACAGGAATAAATTTGGCTAAAGAATTTTTTCCTCTAGGAACAGGACTGGGTACTTTTGGTAATCAAGTTTCATATGATTACTACAGTCCTGTATATTATAAGACTGGCTTGGCATATGTTTGGGGACTTCGCCCTCAAGACAATGCTATGTTTATGAATGACAACTATTGGCCAATGTTGATGGCACAATTTGGTTATATAGGAGCTACTATTTTTTTAGGTATATATATTTTTTTCTTTGCAGAACTAAATAAATTGATAGATGAGTATAAGCTAAGAAAGCAAATATTTATTACTTTATACGGAACCTTAATGTATATGAGCTTAGCAAGTGCGTATTTAACAGGAACTATTGGTGAACTAGGTTTTTTAGTTATCGGTTTATATATCGCTTTAATCTAAAATGGTATCGTAATTTTGTTATATAGATTCAAATAGTAGTGGAAAATACCATGTTGGATTGTACAAAAAATCAAATGGATTATTGCATAGAAAAGAGACATAAAAAATGAGGATTGCAGTTGTGTTTTTAATGCCGTAGTACTAATACACTCTCGATTGTTCGCCGAATTGCCATTAGTTCTCTATTGTTATGTTGCTTAGTAACTTTCATATTTTTCCGGTAAGGTGTCCACAGTATATAGCCGTTTGTCTTGAGAGCTTCGTACAGTCGTTTGCCTATATAGCCTTCATTACCTAAGATATAGCGCCCTTCGGGATGGGTACTGGGAATCACTTCTTTTGCTTCTTTTGTATCGTGGATTGAGGCCTTGGTGATTACATAGCCAATGTTGGCGTTCCTTCAAAAACTTTAGCTCTGCGGTTTCTGATTGGCTGACACAAAGGCATGGGGAGACTGTCAATGATCGTGTACTGATCAGACAGATCGACTCTTGAGTTCAGATCGTTGACGATCTGAGTAGTAATGCCAAGAAGCGCTCTAGCTCTGCGATTGAAACGAGACCTGGAAAGGCCACAAAGGCCACAGCAACGGGCAAATCTGATATACCTTCCTCAGCTTGCCAGACAAGTAATGCAATGATTTCGTAGTCTGGGACCTTTACCAGACTGGCATTGCGACGGTGAGTTAACCGAGATGGGGCGTACTTGTGATAAAGTTTCTTGCAGAATTTCGACAAAGTTCGAAATTCTACTTGCAAACGGTGACTATAACATTTAATCTGTAGTTGGTTCAACATTGTAAGGACTCCTTTCTGTTTCTTCCAACTAGAGTCTACAATGTTGGACCTTTTTTGTTAAGAAATTGAAACTATATTTCAACTAGCACCACGCGTAAGTGTTATACACATTTCTTCATTATCGAAATATCAGCGTGACGAAACACTAGTGTAGTGTCATGCTGATATTTTGGAAGTGATGTGCAATTCTGGTACAATCTCTGTAGTATATCTATCAATTAGCTGCGGAGGTTTATCAACCATGACACCTACTTCTAAAA
>NZ_AZCR01000051.1 GCF_001433875.1 Lactobacillus delbrueckii subsp. delbrueckii DSM 20074 = JCM 1012 | reverse complement strand
TGACCGCATTTACCGGCGTAGATAGTCAAAATCTACCAGATGTTATGGTAAGTGTTCAATTTATTCTTGCAATTGGCGACAGATTTTCTTACAACAATCTACTTAAAAATTACTTACATTACTTTACAAACACATACTTTTAAACTTATCCATTAAAAGCTAAAACGAAAACCCGCGGGGCCTTCTCACCCGCGGGTTTTTGCTTGCTTATTTTTGGAGTAGAATATACTGAAAGTAACTGTAAAAGAAAAAGTGTTGGATGCTTGCTCTCAAAGTCATCCAACATTTTTTTAATTTGCTAGCTTATTTTTTCGGACGCCGCCGCGACCGGGCGGGCTTGCTCTTGACATCAGCCACGCCCTCCAAAAGGTTGGCGTAGCGGGCCATGACGAACAGATAGTCTGACAGGCGGTTCAGGTACTTGAGGCTGTCGCTCTTGACCTCCCCGCTTTCGTCCGCGTACAGCACGCAGACCCGCTCGCTGGTCCGGGCCAGTGCCCGAGCATACTGGAGGTTGGCGCTGGTCTTTGACCCGCCCGGCAGGATGAATTCCTTCATTTCCGGCAATTCTTCCGTCCAGGCATCGATTTGCTCTTCCATGTAAGTCACTTCAGCCAAGGTAATCGTATGGTGCCGCTTGACCACCAGGTCAGCCTGCAATTCATACATTTCCCGCGCTCCAGCTTGATCAGCTTTTCTTCCAGGCCCTGGCAGGCCGGAGAAAGGTTGGCCACCGTAACCCCCAGCCAGGACTGCAGCTCATCGAGAGCTCCCAGTGTCTGGATCTGCGGGTCGTATTTGGCGACCATCTTGCCGGTCACCTGCTTGGTTTTCCCCTGGTCACCGACTTTAGTGTAGACTTTAAGCATTTTGCTTCCACCCTGCTTTCTTTTTAAACCGGTCCAGGCCCAAAACCAATGGCAGATAAAGGATAGGATAAAAGGCTAGGTTGCCGGCAGCATGATACAAGTCAAAGGTCAGGCCACTGACCCAGTAGGCAATGAAGGCTGCCCAGCCGCCCCAGCCAGCCATGCCCAGGCTGACGAAGAAGCCGTATTCCAGGCCCAGAAAGCCGGCCAGGAGCTCCTGCAGCCAGAAGAATTTCCGGCTTTTCAGCGGCAAAAGCCTAGCAAATAACGCCACGGTCAAAGCGCAGGCCGCGTAGGCAAAGATCTGCGGCAAGGTCCAAATGCCAAACCCCAGGAAGATATTAGAGATCACCATGACCAAAATGGTCAGGAGAATCCCCGTCCTTGCCCCCAGTTCCAGCGTCGTCAGCATGATAATGTCGGTCACCGGCTGGACATTGGGGATATCGATGATTTTAAAGATCCGCAAAACCACGCACATCGCAGTCAGCAAGGCCAGCAGGGTCAGCCTTTGCAGCTGGTAGCGTTCCTTGGTCTGCATTTTAGTATTGCTTCAAAGTGAAGACAACCTTGGATTTGTTCTTAGTCAGCTTTTGCTTGTCAGCTGCCACCTTGGCCATCTTGCCGTCAACGGTGTAAGTCCAGTAGAGCTTCTTCTTTTCATTGCCCAGGCCGTAGATCAGCTTGTAGAGCCGCTCTGCTTCTTCAGTCAAGCTCTGCTTCAGTTCCAGACTTGGGGAGTCTTGAAGGCGGGGACCCAGGTTGATGTTGACTTCAACCACCCGCTTGACGGTTTCATCCCAGTTTTCACTCCGTCCCTTTTCCGGCAGCCAGCGGGCATAAGTACGCTTGTAGGTGACCCAGCTTGCCCCAGTGAGGTTTTACACTCGCTTTCACCCGGTCGATAAATTCCGCCGAGAGAGATATTTCTTCACTTATCTTCTCAGGCCCTTTCTGCTCGTCTCATTATTTTTTAAGCACTCCATATATTAGCACTCTTCCTGTTAAACACAAGATGTAGTGTTGTGTAACTAGGCGAACACGAGAAACTGTATGTTGTCTCAATCTAAGCCCCGTAAGCCTTCACCCTATGTTAAATTTTTTTGAAAAAATTTTAGCAATTTTTGTTCGGCTTTTCCGGATATATACAAAAAGACTATATAACAACCAATTCGTTTTTCGGCATATTATATAGTCTTTCTTATAATTTTTTTACTTCTTTTTGCTTTTGTCTTTAAAATTCGGCTTGGTCCGGATCCAGGACTGGCTGGCCGATCCCTTGCAGGCCATCCAGCTTGGCCATGTCATCTGCAGTAAGCGCAAAGTCAAAGACCTCAGCGTTGGCCTTGATGTAGTCCGGGTGAACTGACTTCGGTAGTGGTAAAAAGTTATGCTGCAGGGACCAGCGGATCAAAACCTGGGCGCTGGACTTGCCGTACTTGGCCCCAACTGCCTTGATGGTCTCATTGCCCAAAAGACCGCCCGTGCCCAAAGGACTGTAAGCCTCGCTCAAAAGGCCGTATTCCTTGTTAGCGGCCGTTACTTCCGCTTGCAAGTCATTTGGGTTGAGGCAAATCTGGTTGACCACAGGCTTGATTTCTGCCGTTTTTAAGAGGGCTTCCAGGTGGTGGCGGCGGAAGTTGGAGACCCCGATTGCCCGGATCTTGCCAGCTTGAACGGCTTCTTCCATGGCCCGCCAGGCTTCCGCGTTGCCTTCTGCCCAGTGGTCCCGGATGGCGACTGGATTTGGCCAGTGAATCAAGTACAGGTCCAGGTAGTCCGTGTCCAGCTTGAGCAGGCTGTCGTCAATAGCCGCCTTGGCCCCTTCATAGCTGTGGGACCCGTTCCAAAGCTTGCTGGTCACGAACAAGTCGCTCCGCTTGACACCGCTGCGCTTGATGGCCCGGCCCACGCTGGCTTCATTGCCATAAGCTGCGGCCGTGTCGATGTGCCGGTAGCCGGCATTCAAGGCTGTCTCAACTGCTTCTTGGGCCACATCGCCGTCTGGCGTCTGCCAGGTCCCGAAACCAATTACCGGGATCTTGACCCCATTGGCTAATTCGTAAGTATCTTCCAAACCGTGCAAAGTCATTTTTTGCCTCCTGTCATTTTCCTTACTTTTTGTAATTAGTTTCATTATAACAAAAATCCTCCCGCCCGGGTGGATTTTCTTACGCTAAAATTCTTTTGACTTGTCAGAATCGTTTTAATTATTCCAAGCTGGCCAGGCTGTCCTTCAGCTTCTTAGCGGAAGCTTCCAGCTTGGCTTGTTCGTCAGCTAGCAAGTCCAGAACTGGCACTTCTTCTACCCCATGCTTGCCAACGATTGACGGGTAGCCGATGTAGGTCCCCAGAGATTCAACGTAGCAGCTGGTCGGGCCGTAAAACTTGGCGTCAGAGAAGACGGCTCTGGCCAAACGGACCGCGCAGGTAGCGACAGCGTAGCAGGTGTAGCCCTTGCCGACCATGAAGGCATTGTCCTTGCTCAAGCGGTCCATTTCTTCTTTCTCTGCTTCATTGAAGAGGTCCTTGGCTGGCCGGTTGTTGACCCAAACAGTTGACCAGGCCGTGAACTGGCTGGACCCGTGCTCGCCCAGGTTGAAGCCGGACACGTTTCTCGGGTCCTGGCCCAGCTTTTCCCCGACAACCCGCTGCATTCTGGAAGTGTCCAGGAAGGTCCCGGTCCCGAAGACCTGGCTCTTTGGCAGGCCTGTCACCTTTTGCAAGATGGAGGTTACCACGTCACAAGGGTTGGAGATGTTGATGATGACGCCCTTGAAGCCGCTGTCCTTGATCTTCTGGCCAACTTCAACCGGAGCCTTACTTAATTAAAAAAGTTTCAAGCCGGTTAAAAATTCAGAAAACAAGGCAAAAGTAACAAGAAAGAAAAAAGGACTGCCGCTTAAAGCGAAAGTCCTTCTGCTTAATCTTTAAAACTGAATTCCAGCGGATCCTGGTCGGCACTCAAACTAGCCGGGCTCGGTTCGTTCCGCTTCAAATTACCTAAAGGATAGAACCCCCGGCTGTAGTTCTTGTCACTGGCAAAAATCAAGACCTTGTCGCTGTCCGGGTCATAGCCGATTTCACCAACCGTGGCATGAGTCAATTCCTGCCCCTTAGGGGTCGGCAGCTTAACTGTCTGCTTGCTGATCAGCACGCTGTCCTTCTTGCTGGCCGTAAAATCCAGGTCAACCTTCTTGCTCTCCCACTGCTTGAGCAGGCTGACAGAAGTCGGCGTCTTGGGCAGGATGCCAGTAATCTTGCTCTTCTTGCCGGACAATTCCACCTTCATGTTCTTGAAGTGGTCGTTGTCGGTTGACTTGACTGCCTTCCGGTACTCTGAAGTATCGAAGGCGTCTGAACTGCTTTCTGCTTTCTGGCCACCGCTCGAGACGGCCATAATCACCGTGACGGTAAAAATGACCAGGATCAAGCCGATGACCCCTTTTTTTAATCTCTTCATATACACATACGCCTCATACACTAAAAATTAACTAAAACTTCTTTGTTTCTTCAACCTCTAACTTTTAATTGTAACCGAATCACAGCTTAATTTCCAATAAAATTGGACAATGATCCGCTCTTTCTCCAGTCTCGATCATTTCCGACTTCTCCACCTGGTCAGCCAGGCGGTTGGAAACCAGCCAGTAGTCGATTCTCCAGCCGGAATTATTGGCCTTGGCCGTCCGCACCCGCTGGGCCCACCAGGAGTAGACGCCCTCCACCTGGCCGTGGATCTGGCGGAAGGTATCCGTGAAGCCCGCCGCCAAAAGCTGGCCAAATCCCGCTCTTTCTTCATCCGTAAAGCCGGCGGAATGGTGGTTGTTTTCCGGGTGCTTCAAGTCGATTTCCTGGTAGGCGGCGTTGAAGTCCCCGCTGGCCAGGACTGGCTTCTTCTTGTCCAATTCTTCCAGGTAGGCCCGGTAGCACTTGTCCCATTCCTGCCGGTCACCCAAGCGGACCAGACCGTTGCCGGCATTTGGCGTGTAGACCTGGGTCACGTAAAAGTCCGGGAATTCCAGAGTCAAAATCCGCCCTTCAAAGTCCATCGGCTCCGGGGCCCCGATTTCCGGCCGGGTCACTACCGGATCCAGGCCCTTCTTATACAAAAACATCGTGCCCGCGTAACCCTTCCGGGCTGGCTCCATGCTGGACCGCCAAACGAAATCGTATTCCGGAAAAAGGTCAGCCAGAGCCGCCTGATGCTTTTTGCTTGGCCCGCTGGCCGGCAGCTTGGTTTCCTGCAGGGCCAGGACATCTGGGTCCAGGTCATGCAAGTTTTTCAAGACCCCCCGGGTCATTTCCGCCCGCGGGGAAGTCCCCGTCAAGGCCGCGTTCAATGAGTCAATGTTCCAAGAAATCAGTCGCATTTTATCTTCACTTTCTGTTTTTCTTTACTCTCTGTCGTTTTTACTCTTTGCTTTTTTCTAGATCGCCAAAATTTCCAGGGGATAGTCGACCGTGTAGTCAGCCTTTTCCTTCTTCAGGCTAGCCGGGTCAAAGGCGCCCCAAGTGCAGGCGCAGGCCGCGTAGATGTGGCGCGATTCGCAGATCGTGCCGTCGAAATCAAAAAAGTAATTTTCCATTTTTCCCCAAATCCTTCTTAAAGTCTGTTTGCTTTAAGTATAACGGAAACTAACGCAGAGCGGTCGGGGCGAAGTCTTTTTTCAAGATCCGCTGGAACTGGGCATAGTTGTCCACCTCAAAGAGGGGGTGGACTGGTAGGGTCTTCTGCCTGTGGCGGTGGTTGAACCAGATGCTGGCAAAGCCGTAGTTTTCCGCTCCCATGATGTCAGAGGACAGGCCGTCGCCGAAGAAGACAGTTTGGTTGGGGCTGTAGCCGCTTCTGGCGAAAAAGTAGTCAAAAATTTCCGCGTTTGGCTTCTGCACCCCGGCTTCCTGGCTGGTCACGACCAGGTCAAAGTAGTGTCTTATCCCGGCTAATTCCAGCCGGTGCTCCTGGCCAAATTGATCCCCGTTGCTCAAAACCGCCAGGCTGTAGCCCAGTCTTTTGGCATAGCGGAGGGTGTCCTTGACCCCGGGCAGGAGCTTGTGGCCGGTGTGGAAGTAGCTGTGGAATTCGTCAGCCGTCTCCATCCCGTCGACTTCGACCCCGCAGTATTTTTTGATAATATCCGGGAACATGATCTCGTAGAGCTGGTTCAAGGTCAGCTCACCCTTTTCCAGCCGCCGCCAGAGCCCCTGGTTGTAGGCGTGGAATTCTTTTTCAAATTCGTCACTGATCTCCCAGCCATGGGATTTGAAGAGCTGAACCAGGGAGTCGTGGACCGTTGCTTCAGTGTCGAGCAAGGTGTCGTCAACGTCCAGGATAATTTGCTGATAGCGCATGTGGCCTCCTTATTTTCCGTTACATGCTTGTCTCTATTAGGCGTATTAAGTTTCCATTATAGACAAAAAACTAAAGCAGTGCAAAAAATTACTTTCAGTTTATCTTACCCCCATTTTCTCCTTTTCCACATCTTGGGCCCTACTCCGACAAGCAACTACGATATATTGTGGATAACTCCTGTGGAAGTTGTGCATATCTAGTAGCATCCCCGGCGCTTAGCCACTAGACCTGCTTTTCCCCATATTTTTGCATCTTTTTACCTAACCTTTATCTTTGCTACTTTTCCCTCCAGCAATCGCTATACATGTACTTGATAAAATATCTTATTGACAAAAAGCCCCAGTAAAACTATATTAATCAAGTAATCAATAGTTTTACTGGATTGGAGGAGAAAAATGTCCAGAAAAAACACTTTTCAGCTCTGTCTTTTGGCCTTATCCACGGCCTTGATCATTGTCGGCAGCCAGTTGGCGGTCCCCTTGCCGGGCGGGGTCCCTTTTACCCTGCAGACCCTGGTAATCCCCCTAATCGCGGATGCCTTTGGCTGGCAGCTGGGAACCGGCGCCGTCGCCCTCTACCTACTCTTAGGGGCCGCCAGTCTCCCCGTCTTCAGCAGCGCCAGTGGCGGCATCGCCGTCCTTTTCGGGCCTAACGGAGGCTTTCTCTGGGCTTTCTTGCCCCTGGCCCTGATCACGGGCCTGGCTAAAGGAAACAGATTTTATTTGACACTGGCGGCCGGGATTGCCCTCTTCTTGCAACTGCTGCTGGGCGCTGCTTGGCTAGCCTGGATCAGCCACTTGCCATTCGCGGCCGCGGCTAACGCTGCCATCTGGCCTTTTTTGCCCACAACCTTAGCCAAGCTGGCCCTGGTCGTTGCCTTGGCCCCACGCTTGCGGGGGATTTTTGCCGTTTACGCCGGCAAGGTCAGCCGCGGCTACCAAAAATAAGCTGGAAGAAAGCAGGTACAGATAAAAGAAAAGGCGAAGCTCTTCTTAGAGTTTCGCCTCTTACTTTGTTCAATTTTGCCTTGTTTTGGCCTTACTGCTGGTAAATCGTAAGCAATTGCTGGGCCAGGTCTGGCTGCTTGAGCTCGATCTGGGGCACCAGTTCCATGGCGTCGATCTTCCCGCTGTGGATCCGGGAGATGTTTTCCGGAGTCAAGCCTTCCGTCTCGATGATTTCCAAAGTGGTCGGCAGCTTGTGGTACTTGTACATTTTTCCCCGCAAAGCCTCCTGCCGGGTTCCGTCCAGCATCCGTCTGAGCAAGTCCCGCAGTTCATCTTCCTGCTCGTCCGTTACAGTGAAGCCGATCAGGCGCAGGGACCGGGGCACGGCGTTTATGGTCTCTTCCACTGTCTTGCCGTAGCTGACCGAGTGCAGCTGGGTCAGCGCCTCAAAGAAGGCTTCTTCCAGCCGGTCGTCGCTGAGGCCTGGATTGCTGTCTTTCAGATACTGGCGGTACTCTTCCGTCGCCGTGGTCCGTTCATAATACCATTCGTTTTCCCGGCGCAAAAATTCATCCTTCTCCGGCACGTAATAGAGGCGGTTGTGCTGGAGCTTTTTGATCCGCTTGAAATCTTGCGGCAGGTCCATCAAGACCCAGTCGCCGTAAAGGTAGAATTCCTCATCCTCATCTTCGCCCCGCTCTTCCACCAGCAGTTCCCTTTCACCGGCCACATTGTAGTCCTGGTCGCTCTGGTCCAACATGGTGAATTCCCAGAAGTCGTCCTCGTCAATGTTGAGCAATGGGTTCTGGTGGCTGAAAATATGGTACGCGTGTCTCAGCGGAATAATACCGTACATGTTGATCATGGCGTAAAGATAGCGCCGGATCAACAACTTGTTTTCTTTACTAATCATCTGTCTCACCTACCATTTTCGATAGATCTTTCCCTACTTCTCCCTACAAGCTATTATAGACCAGCAGGGCAAAAATCAGTACATCGGCCGGCAAAATTCTTCCAGGCTGACCTGGCCGTTATCATCGACATTCAAGACCGTCATCTCGTTGTGCTTAGGCAAGTCGGTTCTGAGGTGCTTGCCACCGTAGATGCAGGCCAGGCAATGGATGACGCAGGCATGGCCAACCAAAAGGATCCGCTCTGACTCATCATGGTTGACCAGGTAGTCGATCCCCCGCTTCAGGCGACTTTCAAACTCGCTCCCGCTTTCAGCATCCCCCTCCGGGTCAGCCGCGTGGAATAAGTCCCCGATTTCCTGCCAAGTGTAGCCGTCCTTGACCGCGTCGACCAGGCGGGGGTACTTGGTGGACTTGAAGGCCGCCGCTACTCCTTCCGTATCATGAAAGGCCTCGTAGTAGCCAAAAAATAGCTCCCGCAAGTCAGCGGTCTGGGTCATCTCGGTTGACTCCCAGTTGTCATTTTCCGAAACGATGATCTTCCGGGTGTCAGCGGCCCGCTTCAAGTCGCTGGAGGCCACCAAGTCAAAATGCTGGTCCTTCAAGGCCTTCCCCATCCGGTGGGCACCCTCGATCCCTTCTTCAGTCAAAGGGGCGTCAGACCAGCCCTGCAGGCGCTGGTACTTGTTCAAATAGGTCCGGCCATGGCGAACCACGTAGATCTTCTTCATTGTTCAACCTCTTCCTTGGGCAGCTGCTTCATCATTTCCGCTGCCAGCAATTGATAACCGCGCGGGCCAAAATGCAGGCCGTCGTCAAGTTCTCCCCGGCACAGGGCTTTCAGGTCTCCCTCCTTCAGCATGGCCGTGAAAAAGTCGGCATAGGCAAGCTGGTATTCAGCCGCGACTTCCTCCATTACTTTAGCATACTTTGCCAGTTTCGCGTTGGTCCGCCCCCTCTGCTTAGCTTCATCCACCGCCGGACCGGAGACCAGGACGGTTTTGGTCCCCGGATAAAAGCAGACCAGGGCGGAGACAATAGCCTGGAGGTTCTTCCGGTACTGGTCTAGTGGCACTTGCTTATGGCTGGCCGCGTCATTGACTCCGACCATTAAGAAAAGCTGGTCAGCCCGGGGCCGCTTTAAGGCCAGGTCTCCTAACAGGGCTAAAAGGGCGCCGGAATTGATGCCAGACACCGCCGTATTGTCGATTTCCAGGTCAGGCTTTTTCTCTTTCAGGGTCCAGTTGATTCTAGGCTGATCCAGCCCTTCCTTGCGGGCAAAGATGCTGTCACCAAGTAATAAAATTCGCATTTGTACCTTTCTATGCCAGGAAAGCATCAAGTCTGCCATCGACAAGGCGAGGGAGGACCTCCAGTACACCGGTGATGACTTAACTCAACTGTATCACGTTTTTGACGAAAGCGTCCGGGAAAAGTACGTCAATCGCGACTATGTCCTGACTCACTTCCAGGAGGCCCTGGATAAGCGCTGGATCAAGCCTTACTACCAGATGGAGACGAGAAGACGAGAAGTAAAAAATCAGCACCCGGACCGGTGCTGATTTTTTACATGCTAAATTTCTACTCCAATCATCAGCCCGCCCGCTTCAGCGTAGAAGCTGCATAGGGCGCGGCAGGTGCCCAGGTCAACCCTGGCCTCTGGACGCTTTTTCCTGATCAAGTCGTGGAGCTCAGCCGCGCTGTCGAAGTTGTCAGCGTGGTCGATCTTGACCCGGCCGCCCCTGTAGCCCTTCTCTTCCAAAGTTCTCAGCAGGGCTGCCAGGATCTTCTTCTCCCCTCTGGCCTTGCCCAGGGGCTTGATTTCGCCTTCCTCTGCCCAGCCATAGACCCAGATTTTCAAAAGTCCGGCGATCTTGGCCACCGCCGGGCTGACCCGGCCATTGTTGGCCAGATTGGTCATCGACTTTAAGGCAAAAAAGAGGCGGACATGATTTTCCAGGTAGTCGCTCACTGCTTCCACCAGGTCCGGGAACTGCATCCCCTTTTCCTTCAGTTCCGCGATCTTCTCCGCCGCCAAAAACTGGGCCGGACCCGCGCTTTTACTGTCAAAAACGTGAATCAAGGCATCCGGGTATTCTTCCTGGTAAATCTTTGCCGCCTGCATTGCTGAATTGTAGCTGCTGGACAAGACCGATGAGATGGTCACGACATAGATCTCGCTGCCCCCGGCGTAAGCGTCCAGCCAGGCTGAAATACGGGGGCAGGCTGAAGACGCCGCGATCCCGTCCTTGGCTCTTTGATTGAATTCCGCCTGGTCAAAGCTGGCGTCGTCCAGCCAGGTCTTGTCCCCTTGAATCAGGCTCAAGGCCGCTACTTCCAACTGGCAGCTCCCCAAGTTGCCCGCTGTCATGTTAGCTCCGGAATCAGTTACTATCTTAATTGGCATATTTCATAATCCTCGTCATCAGTTTCTTAAAAACTTTTGCTTAAGTCTATAGCAGGAAAGTCCTCGTGTCAAGTTTTTTGAAAACCGCTAAGCTGCTTTGCTATAATGTGGATGATCGAATTTTGTTTTGTCTTTATTTTTTGTATCAGCTGACAGGAGGTTTTTATGGAAAAAATTGCCCGTTCCCTGGCCGGCCTGCACCTGCCCCGCTACCAGGAACTGCCCCAGATGGGCCTATACCTGGAGCAGACCGCGACTTATATCAATGAGGCCCTAGCCCCCTTGGAAAACGTCCACCTGACCAGTTCCATGGTCAGCAACTACGTCAAGCATGACCTGATCGCCTCACCTAAAAAGAAGCTCTACAGCCGCCAGCAGATCGCTGAGCTGGTCTTTATCGCCGTGTCCAAAAACGTCCTCTCCCTGGCTGATCTGCGCGAGGCCTTGAAGCTGCAACGGTCCAGCTACGACACCGAGACGGCCTACAACTACATGGTTGATGAGCTGGAAAACGTCCTGGCCTATGTCTTCGGCTTTAAAGGCGAACCGGCCGACGTCGGCCACGAGCACGGCGAATACAAAACCATGCTCCGCAACGTCATCATGACCGTCAGCTACAAGGTCTACCTGGACAAATACTTTGCCCAGTTTACCGGCCAAGAAGAAGAGTAAAAAAGTAGAAAAAAGCACTAAAAAAGGACATCCGCCGTGATGTGACCCCCAAAATTGGGACAATTTAGTATTACGCCGTTAAGGTTGTTAAAACATGATTCCGATATTCAATCGGG
>NZ_AZCR01000050.1 GCF_001433875.1 Lactobacillus delbrueckii subsp. delbrueckii DSM 20074 = JCM 1012 | reverse complement strand
CCCGATTGAATATCGGAATCATGTTTTAACAACCTTAACGGCGTAATACTAAATTGTCCCAATTTTGGGGGTCACATCATCTTAACTAGAAGTCAGCTGCTTTTGCTTTCTTATAAATTGTTGGATGACATGATGTAAAAAGTCAATAAGACAGAAACTGCAAAACACAAGGCTGCCGCCAGTAAGTAGGCCAGAAAAATATTGACCCCGTGCTTGGCAAAAGTCACTCCTAACAAGTCAATCCCGCAAAGCAGGGCGAAATCAGCAAGCGAAGCCCCAAACTTGGCCTGGCCAAAATGGCTCAGCATCAGGCCAATGATAACCGCGGCTGCAATACAGATACTCCACCGCCGGCTGGTCTTAGGCGGATAAGCGCTAATGGCCCGCTCTTTAAGATGTTGCATGTAATTCTTCATCATTTTTCCCCCTTAGTAAAAATCCTGCTATAAGCATACTATAGTCTTTTTTGTGAGAATGGTAATAAAAAGCCATGACTTAGCAATTTTCCCCGAACCTGATACAATTAAGGCAAAACACTTCAGAAAGCAGGAAAAGCATGCTGAAAGACGGTATTTATGAACAAATCCTTAACCAAGAAATCCTGGACCAGCTGGAAAAAATTGACCCAAAAACCAGGGATTATAAACTGGAACAGCTAAACGCTGATGACTCCCGCCAGCTCTTGACCATCTACCTCTCCCAGGTCATCCGGTCGGGCCTGCACTACCTCCGCGACAGCTTCAAGTCCGGTGAAGACAAGGCTGCCCTCATCGCCCAGATCCGCATGGCCAACTCCATCGTCGACCAGGTCGCCCAGCATACCGGCGAAGCCGACTACGAGGACCTGCAGATCCTGGAACAAGGCGAAGTCCTGACCTCCATCTACCACAAGCTGACCCAGTCCCAGCAGATTACCCCCATCCGGCCCCAGACTTCCATAGTGGAGAATGCCCTTTTTACCGGCAGTAAAAATGAGCCCAGCATGCTCAGTGAAATCAAGAAGGAAATCGCCTCTTCCGACCAGGTCGACTTGCTCGTTTCCTTCATTAAGTGGTCAGCCATCCGCCCCCTTTTAGGAGATTTGGAAGCTTTTTGCCAAAAAGCCGGCCACCAGCTGCGGGTGATCGCGACAACCTATACCCAGTCAACTGACTACAAGGCTATCCTGACCTTGAGCCAGCTGCCCAACACTACAGTCAAGATCAACTACGAGACCGACCACGCCCGCCTGCATGCCAAATCCTATCTTTTTAAAAGAGAGACTGGCTTCTCCACCGCCTACATCGGTTCCTCCAACCTCTCCAGCGCTGCCTTGACCACGGGCCTGGAATGGAATGTCAAGGTCACTGAGCAGGAGTCTTTTGACATCGTCAACAAATTTGCCGTTTCCTTTGAAAGCTACTGGAACGACCCCTCTTTTGAAACTTTTGACCCGGATCAGGAAGACTGCCGGAAGAAACTGCAGATAGAACTGAACCGGCATAAGGCAAACACCTTCCACCTGGAAACCAGCATCCGCCCCTACAACTACCAGCAGGAGATCCTGGACCGGCTGCAGGCTGAGCGGGAAGTTTACGGCCATTATAAAAATCTCCTCGTCGCCGCCACCGGGGTGGGGAAAACCGTTATCGCCGCCTTTGACTTCAAGCGCTACTTGGCAGAGCATCCCCATGCCCGCCTCCTCTTCGTCGCCCACCGGCAGGAAATCCTGGAGCAGAGTCTGCAAAAGTTCCGCGAGGTCCTCAACGACTTCAACTTCGGGCAATTACTGGTCGGCCAGTACAAGACTGATGATGTCAGCCAGCTTTTCGTCTCCATCCAGTCCTTTAACTCAGAAAAAATGTCTGACCTCTTGCCCAGCGACTACTACGACTTCATCATCATCGACGAATTCCACCACGCCGCGGCCAAGTCCTATCAAAAGCTGCTCAGCCACTTCAAGCCCAAGATCCTTCTGGGCCTGACCGCGACCCCTGACCGGATGGACGGACAGGATATCTTGCAGTACTTTGACGGCAATATTGCGGCCGAAATGCTGTTAGGCGAGGCTATCGACCGCCAGCTCCTCTGCCCCTTCCAGTATTTCGGGGTCACCGACAATGTTGACTACTCCGGCATGAAATGGAGCCGGGGCCAATACGAGGTCAGCGAACTGGAAAATGTCTATACGGCTAACGACGCCCGGGCCAAGTTGATTTTGCGCAGCCTGGACAAGTACAGCAACAATTTGGAAGACATCAAGGGCTTAGGCTTCTGCGTCAGCGTCAAGCACGCTGAATTCATGGCCGCCGCCTTCAACCAGGCCGGCATCCCTTCCGCTGCTTTGTCTGGCCAGACTGCCCAGGCTGACCGCCAGCAGGCTAAAGAAGATTTGACCTCCGGCAAGCTTAAGTTTATTTTTGTCGTTGACCTCTATAACGAAGGTGTCGACATTCCAGCCGTCAACACCATCCTCTTCCTGCGGCCAACCCAGAGCCCGACCATCTTCCTCCAGCAACTGGGCCGGGGCCTCCGCCTCAGCCCGGGCAAGGATTGCTTGACAGTCCTGGACTTCATCGGCCAGGCCAACCGCCACTATAACTATGAGGCCAAGTTCAAGGCCCTGACCGGACCAGGCCATGCCCTGCCATATGAAATCAGAGATGGCTTCCCGCACCTGCCGGCAGCCTGCTATCTGGAGCTTGAGCCCGTTGCCAAAAAGTACATCCTGGCCAACCTTGGCCAGAACGCGGCTAACAAAAATGGCTTGACCCAGCGGGTGAAGACTTTTAGCGAAGACACGGGCCTGGAATTAAACTTGGCTAACTTCCTCAAGGTCTATGACATGAGTCTTTATGACTTCTACCACGCCAGCGGGTCGCGTTCACTTTTCCGCTTGAAGAAGTGGGCCGGACTGATTACTGACGACCGGGATGTGGAAAACCAGGTCTACCAGAAGTTCAGCAGCTTTTTCCACATCGATTCCAAAAGGCTCCTGGACTACTGGCTGGCTTACCTAAAGACGCCAAAAGAGGCAAGTAATGAGACTGAACGCTTGATGCTGGGGATGCTCTACTACAGCTTCTACAAGAAAAAGCCGGCCCAACTGGGCTTTAAGGACCTGCATGAAGGGATTAGGGACTTTTTAAAGGAAGACTTCGTTAAAGAGGAATTAATGGAAGTCCTCCGCTACCGGCTGAGCCAGTTGACCGTCTTGCCGGAAGCTAACGAATACCCCTTCACCTGTCCCTTGGAAGTCCACTGCCACTACAATGTCAACCAGATCATGGCAGCCTTTGACTACTTCAACCAGGACCAGTCCCCGGAATTCCGGGAGGGGGTCAAGTACTTCGCTGATAAAAAGACGGATATCTTCCTTATTAATCTGAACAAGAGTGAAAAAGACTTCTCCCCGTCAACCATGTATGAGGACTATGCCATCAATGCCCAGCTTTTCCACTGGCAGAGCCAGAGCCAGGACCGGCCAGCCAGTCCCAAAATCCAGCGCTATATCCACCAAGGCGAGACCGGCAATCTGATTTCTCTTTTTGTCAGAGAGTTCAAAAAGCAGGGAAATTATACAGCAGCTTACACTTTCTTAGGCAACGCAGATTATGTTTCAAGTGCAGGCGAGCGGCCGGTTTCCTTTGTCTGGCACCTCCACCAGGCGATTCCGGCCAGTCTTTTGGCCAAGGCCAACAAGGCAATTGCCCTGTAATTGCTTCAGCCGGGGAAAGCATTTTCTGTTATACTAGGTATCAGTTAGGTTTTGCAAAAAAGTATAAAAAAAAGGAGTAAACATGAAAACTTTAGTTGTAGGTGGTGCCGGCTACATCGGCTCCCACGCTGTAAGACGGCTGGTTGCCGATGGTAATGACGTAGTCGTTTTGGACTCACTGTTCACTGGTCACAAGGAAGCTATTGACCAAAAGGCAAAGTTTTACCAAGTTGACCTTTTGGACAAGGATGCGGTAGCTGACGTCTTGAAGAAGGAAAAGATCGAAGCTGTGATGCACTTTGCTGCTTACTCTTTGGTCGGCGAATCAGTCAAGAAGCCGCTGAAGTACTACAAGAACAACGTATCCGGCATGATCAGCCTGCTAGAAGCCATGGAAGAAACCGGGGTTAAGTACCTGGTCTTCTCATCCAGCGCTGCGACTTACGGCATCCCTGAAAAGCTGCCAATCACTGAAGAAACTCCGCTCAACCCAATCAACCCTTACGGGGAAACCAAGATGATGATGGAAAAGATCATGCACTGGGCTGACAAGGCTAACGGGATCAAGTCCATCGCCCTGCGTTACTTCAACGTGGCGGGTGCTTCCCTGGACGGATCAATTGGTGAAGACCACCATCCAGAAACCCACTTGATTCCTAACATCATGAAGGCTGCCCTGGCTGGCGGCGGTGACTTTACTATTTTTGGCGACGACTACGACACCAAGGATGGTACTAACGTCCGCGACTACGTGCACGTGGTTGACTTGATCGACGCCCACGTCCTGGCTTTGAAGCACTTGATGGAAACTAACCAAAGCGACGTCTTCAACCTGGGTACGGCCACCGGCTTCTCCAACTTGGAAATCCTGAAGGCCGCCATCAAGGTTACCGGCGTTGACATTCCTTATACTATCGGGCCACGCCGCGGCGGTGACCCGGACTCACTCGTTGCTGACTCAAGCAAGGCCCGGAAGGTGCTGGGCTGGAGTCCGAAGTACGAAAATGTCGACGACATCATCGCCAGCGCTTGGAACTGGCACCAAAAGCATCCTAACGGCTTTAGCAAGTAAGACAAAGAAAAATAGTGGAATTTCCTCAGATGGAAGGTCCACTATTTTTTTGCGCTTATTTGTTATCAACGCTAAGTCTTTTTTGGCGCTGAATAGTCAAAAATACTAATGCTGACCAGGCCTGCCCCAATCCCGGCCAAGTACTTCATTTACTCGATTGTAGCATAAGCAATTGGGACCAGTTCATTCCTCTTAAAACAGGGAGCCGCACTTCTCGATCATCTGGAAGAGGTCGGCCCGGTAGTCAGGGTCTTCCTTACGAAGGCTGCTGATGGCTACCCCGAAGTGCTCCTTATAGCCAGTTGAGTTAATGTACTTGCCGTGGCCCAGGTACATGGCAATATGTCCTGAGAAATAAATCAAGTCCCCAGGCCGCAAGTCTTCAAACTCAATCTCGTGCACCGGCCAGGCTTCTTTGATTTCCGCGTCCCGCCAGAGCAGGACCCCGTTTAGCATATAGCTCATGAAGACCAGGCCCGAGCAGTCGATCCCCAAGGGGCTCTTGCCCGCCCACCGGTACTGGTAGCCCAAGTACTCCTTGGCGGTCTCCGTTACCTGCTTTCTGAAGCTTTCTTCATCCGGCTTGGCTTGGAGCAAAAAGTATTCCGGATCTGCTGACCACAAGAAGTCATCTTCATCCAGCCGCTTTGCCAAGGCCGTCTTGGAAACCCAGCCGCTTCGTCCGTCCAAGAGCTTAACCTTGTAATAGCCGTCCACAAGCTCATCCGTCACGTTATGCAGGCTGCCCTTATAAACCGTCAACAGAATGTCGGCTGAAACCTTGGGCTCAGCCAGGACGTCAATGACTGGCCGCCGGATGAGTTTGACCTCCCGCGCCTTGATTTCTTCCAGGCTAACTAGAGTTACCGCGGCCTTTGGCACGTAGCCCTTATAGCCGTAATGACTGGTTACGTACCAAAAGTCTTCATTTTTCCCGGTTGCCTTGACAGCCCAGCCGTATAAAAGTTCATCGCTTCTGGATTTGAGGTCGTCTTCCGTCATGAAGACCGCTGGTTGATTGATCAAGCCGTACATTTGCCTTCCTCCTAACTTTAATCGCTTATTTTTCCTTCTTTATCCTAATCGTAGATAACCCCAGTCATTTTTGCAAGAAGACAACGTGCCCTATTTCTTAAGATTCCTTTGCCTTATAGGCTATTTTCTCAAATTAATTTCACTTTCTGCCAGCTTATGTTAAAATATTTCATGTAACTCAATGGAGGTCTTATGGAAGAAAAGAAAACACAAAGTACATACAAACGAACACTGACCAATGCCCACATTCAGCTGATTGCCCTAGGCGGGACGATCGGGACCGGCCTCTTTCTTGGGGTCGGCAACAGCATCCAGAAGGCAGGGCCGGCAGTCATCTTGATCTACATCATCGTCGGCCTCTTCCTCTTTATCTTGATGCGGGCCCTGGGTGAACTGATCTTATCTGACTTAAAGAAGCACACCTATATCGAGTTTATTGAAAAATATCTTGGCAAGGACATCGGCAAGGTGACTGGCTATCTTTACTGGCTCAGCTGGCTGATCCTGGCCATGGCGGAAACGACGGCCTTAGGCATCTACTTCAAGTCCTGGCTGCCCAACCTGCCGACCTGGCTACCCGGGGTGCTCTCAGTCGCGGTCCTGCTCTTGATCAACTTGATCTCTGCCCGCTTCTTCGGGAACCTGGAGTTTGCCTTCGCTATCATCAAGATTTTGATGATCGTCGGCTTCGTTATCTTCGCGGCCTTCATGCTGCTGAGCTCCGGTTCAACCAAGTACGGCCAGGCCAGCTTCAGCAACCTGTACGCTGACGGCTTTTTCAACAACGGGGCAGGCGGCTTCTTGCAAGGCTTCCAGATGGTTATCTTCTCCTTCATCGGGGTGGAACTGATCGGGCTGACAGCCGCTGAAGCCAAGGATCCGCACAAGACTATCCGGAGCGCGATCAATGAATTGCCACTGCGAATCATCCTCTTCTACGTTTTGGCGATTATCGGGATTTTGGTGATCCTGCCATGGAACAAGGTTTCAACTTTCAGCTCACCATTCGTCCAAGCTTTGATGGGGGCAGGCTTTAAGGGTGCCGGCAACTTGATCAACTTCGTGGTCATCACGGCAGCTATTTCAGCAACCAACAGCTTCCTCTACAGTGCCGGCCGCCTGCTCTTCTCCGTTACTTTAGGCGGGGAAAGCAAGTGGAGCAAGTTCTTCGCCCAGCTCAACCACCGGCAATTGCCAATGAGAGGCCTGGTCTTCTCAGCCTTAATCATCATCTGCGCGCCTTTGATCACCATGATTATGGGGGACGAAGCCTTCAGCTTCATCTCATCAATGGCAACCAGCATGTTCCTTTTGATCTGGATCATCATGACCTTGACCCACCTGCGCTACCGGCAGGTTACGCCAAAGGACCAGCTACATGAATTCCAACTGCCAGCTTACCCATACCTTGACTACCTGCTCTTGGCCTTCTTCGGTGCCATAGTTATCCTGCTCCTCTTCCTTGAGAGCTACCGGGTCCCAATGATCACGGCTTTGATCACCTTCGCTGTCCTCTATGGTTTCAGCAAGGCCTTCAATAAGAAAAAAGAAGCAGCAAAATAATTAATGAGATACAACAAAAGCTGACCGCAAGGTCAGCTTTTTTATGTACTTTAGTATTTCACCAAGAAGAGGCCGTTACGCTTAAGCAGCTTATAACCAGCTTCTTCGACTTCTTAGAAAGCTTATACAGATCAGCATCAATGCCGCTTTCGATCCGGAGCAAGGAATAGTGCTTCTTGTCCCTAAAAAGGAAATTTACCCAGAGGTAATGGTCTGTCACAATCAACTTCTTGCTGATCTCCAGCAGATCAGCCACAGGCAGCTCGGTCAAGCAAGTCAGGATAAGTTTCTTTAGCCAGATCATGATCCAAAAAAATGTGTGTCTCATACTGGCTGACCAGCATTAACAGCAACAGGAGCATTTTGTCCGCGTAGGCTTCGCCAATCGTATGCGACCTCAAGCACTCAAATATCTCATCGAATTGTCTGGAGGCTCCATTTTTGGAAAACAATCGATATAGCAATTCCTTGGTCCTGGATTGCGGAGCTGGTCCACCAGCTTATATGCCTGCTTTGCTTTCATGTCGATCCTCCATTGGCAAAACTCTCTTTTCAGTATAACACGGAGATTTTTAACATTACCGCACAAAAATAAGCCCGGACTTGGTCCGGGCTTATTTCCATTCTATTTCTTTTTGCGAGTAAAGAAGAGCTTGATCGTATCCCAAACTCCCAAAGCCTGCCGCATGTGGTCGGCCGGGACATACTTACGGATCGCCCGCAGAGTCTTCTTCGGATCCTTGGTAATAAAGATGAACTTCCCATCCTTCTTAGTCCGGATCTCAAAGCGGGGAATGTACTTCCCTTTGAAGTGAACGTCCGCGACTACATAAGTTATCTGATCCCAAGGAATCTGGATATAGTCTTCAACATTCTTCTCGTTATAGAATTCAAAAGCTTCATCGCCGATCATGACTTTGCCATAGGTAGTCATGGCCCGGAACCAAGTTCCGGATACAGCCAGATCAACGGTCTTATTCATTGATTGAGCCATTTGTTAATCTTACATCAAGCCCCATACGTGAAAGAGGATACCAACAACGAAGATACCCAAGATGATAACAATTGGAGAAACTTTCTTCTTCAAGAGCCACATGCAAAGGAAGGTAAGCAGCAGACCTGCCAAACCTGGAACCAGCATGTTCAAGTTGTCTTGCAGAGTAGTAACCTTGGTTTTAGTCAAGGACAGACCATGAGCTCGTTCGATCAAGGCTTCCTTGATACCAGCAGTACCGCTTGGCAGCTTGGTCCAGTCGATGTAACCACCCTTTTGGATTGGCACTTCTGAAACCTTCAGGGTGAAGTTGATGCTTACCCAACGTTCGATCAAGGCACCCAGGACGAACATACCCATCATGGCAGCCCCACGGGTAACCTTCTTCAGCAAACCACCTGAAAGGTCGGAGCTGATAGCGGCACCAGCCTTGTAACCCAATTCTTGAGTGTACCACAAGAAGGCGATACGGATCAGGTTCCAAAGAATGAAGAAGAGGATTGGCCCGAGGATGTTACCGTTGATGGCCATTGAGGCACCAAGGGCACCGAGGATTGGACGAACAGTGTACCAGAAGACTGGGTCACCGACACCGGCCAAAGGCCCCATCATACCAACCTTAACACCTTGGATAGCTTCGTCGTCAACTTCAACGCCATTAGCCTTGTCTTCTTCCAAAGCCAGGGTAACACCAATGATTGGTGAAGCCAAGTAAGGGTGAGTGTTAAAGAAGACTAGGTGACGCTGCAAAGCAGCAGCCATGTCTTCCTTGTTTGGGTAAAGCTTTCTTAAAGCTGGGATCATACTGTAGGCCCAACCACCGTTCTGCATTCTTTCGTAGTTCCATGAACCTTGCAGAAGTTGTGAGTGCCACATAACGTCCCAACGATCACGCTTTGATAAAGTTACTTTCTTTTCAGTCATGATTTATCTCTCCTTTCTGGCTTGATTTCTAATAGTCATCAATGATGTCGCCCAGCGGGTCACCAGTACCAGCTGCAGCAGCATCGCCAGAGCCTTTGCTTACCTTTTCTTCCAAAGCGAGGTACATCAAGGCCATAGATAAACCAATCGCACCCAAGGCAATCAAAGTCAAGTCCTTAACGCCGGCCAAAGCGAAACCAATGGCGAAGAATGGCCATACTTCACGGCTGGCCATCATGTTGATAACCATAGCGTAACCTACGGCAACAACCATACCACCACCGATGGTCATACCATCTGACAGCCAGGCTGGCATAGCAGCCAGTGCGCTTCTAACAGTTTCAGTTGGAATAGCAAGCAACAAGCCGGCTGGGATAGCAATGCGCAGACCCTGCAAGCAGACAGCGATCCATTGCGATACGTTGATCATGCGCCAGTTACCTTCTTCGGCGTACTTGTCCATGATATGAACGATGGCAGTTGAAATAGTCCGGACCAACATGGTCAAGAATAGACCGGCAACGGCCAAAGTGATGGCCAAGCCAGTGGCAGTCCCGATACCCTTGGTACCTTGACCACCCTTGATCAAAATGATGGCTGAGGCAACAGCGGCCAAAGCTGCGTCAGGTGCGACAGCGGCACCGATGTTGGCCCAACCCAAAGCGATCATTTGCAAAGAACCACCGAGCATAATACCCAAGGTAAGATTGCCAGTAACTAAACCGATTAAAGTACATGCAACCAATGGTTGGTGGAATTCCCATTCATCCAGGATACCTTCCATCCCGGCCAGGAAAGCTACCACAATCACCAGGATGACTTGAATAGCATTTAAGTCCATTTTTAACTCCCTTTCCCACTACTTTTGTTCATCGAGCAGGCTTTGTGCCTTCTTCTTTTGTTCATCGAGCAGGCTTTGTGCCTTCTTCAGAATTGAATCCATGTTTTCAGGGGTGTCTGAAGGAACCTTGCGGACGTCGAACTTGATGCCCATCTTTTCGAGTTCACGGAAAGTGTCGACGTCAGTCTGATCCATGGACAGAACGTTGTTGGCGTTAACCTTGCCCTTGCTGTATGACATGGAGCCGACGTTCAAAGTCTTGATGTCTACGCCGTTCTTGATCGTTTGCAAAGCATCTTCTGGGTTTTCAAACAACAAGAAGGCGCGCGTAGTACCAAAACGCGGGTCTTCATAGATTTCCTTCATCTTCTTCAATGGAACGGTGTGGGCTACCGTACCAGCTGGAGCAGCTTCACGGATCATGCTCTTGCGCAGGTCGTCCTTGGCAACCTTGTCAGAAACCACGATAACCCGGTCTGGGTGAAATGCTGGAATCCAACCAGTTGCAACTTGACCGTGCAACAAACGTGAGTCAATTCTGGCACCAACGATCTTAATGTGACCGTCGCCCAAAACAGTCCCTTCTGGGATTGCTTCCTTAGGAGAGCCAGCTGCGGCTGCAGGTGCAGCTACCTTTTCCTCTGCAGGCATTAAGCTTTCAGGCTTGGTCTTGATACCATCCTTAGCTGGCTTAATTATCGCAGTTGCGATGTCTTGCGCGGTAGCCTTGTCATTGATCATTCTTTGGGTCAAGGCTTCAACTACCATTGGCAAGTTCAAACCGGAAACGATTGCCCACTTGTCGTGACCGTCGAGCAAACCGTTTGCCTGGTTGAAAGGCGTGCCACCCCACAGGTCAACCAGGAACAAAACTTCTTCCTGGTCTGCAAAAGAAGTAATCGCTTCATTCATCTTACCCTTAATATCATCTGGGCCTTCAGAAGGCTTCAGAATGACATGGGCAAAATTGTCTTGTGGGCCAAAGAGCATTTGCGCGGATTCGGCAATACCGTCCGCGAAACCGCCATGGCTAGCTAAAACAATTCCTACCATGATATTTCCTCCTCAAAAACTTCGGTACATTTCTATCGCCGATTGTAAAATTAAACTGAACACTGTTCCGATCCAGTAAGAAAAATCGTTTTCACTGGATCAGAGCACAAAAAAT
>NZ_AZCR01000005.1:43186-58006 GCF_001433875.1 Lactobacillus delbrueckii subsp. delbrueckii DSM 20074 = JCM 1012 | reverse complement strand
TTTTGTGCTCTGATCCAGTGAAAACGATTTTTCTTACTGGATCGGAACAGTGTTCAGTTTAATTTTACAATCGGCGGTTTTATAATAATTATACGCGACTTTCTGTACTAATCGTTTGTTTACAAGCCAGATCTGATCACGTACATCCTCCTTTTCTTTATCAGTTAAGTCTTGATCACGATAGTCCTTGATCAATTCAACATTATCGTGATAATCCGTTTCAATTTTATTATTCTCTACTCGCCTTTTAAAATCTGAGCTATTCAACACTTCGCTCAGATTACCTTCACTACCAAAGAGCATTGGCCCTTGCTGAGGAATGTGGTGTTGTGTGCTATCAGCACTTTCAGTAATTTTAGTAGCAGCACTTGCATCTATAGGACGGTCATCATAATCAATTTCAATATGGTGATCGGCTAAGATATTAACGAATTCATACCCTTGCTGTTTAGAAAATTGTGGAAGAATTTCATTTTCAAGATCTGAAATATTTACTTTCCCGTCATATAAGTATGGCTGCACAATATTTAGAACAGTAACATCATTCATTTTCCTAACTCCATCTCAAGAACTGGATTTAAGTCTTACAATTCATCATATGAGTCTAGTTTCTTCCCGCACGTATTCACATTCCTAATCTTCTTCATAGTAGTAGTCATCTAGTCTGTAAGTCGTTACCGGATGAATCTTCAGTTGGTACTTCTCAATCAAATCGGTTAAAGCTTGACCATCTATTAAGGTTACAGGCCGATCCCCTTGTACTGCCATAGCCCTAGCTTGCGGGGTAAAGTAGCTCGTGGTGATAAAAATCCCATACTCAGCTTTTTGCAAATACATTGAACCAATGAAGTCTCTGATCTGGGCTTCACCAACATTTGCCGTGTCATATCGTTTACACTGGATCGCTACTCTACTCGTTCGAAAGTCATCTGATTGGAAATAGCCAAAACCATCTAGACCATGGTCACCAGACATAGACACACCAATGCTCTTATCCATTTTTACGCCCATCTCTGTTACCAGCAAACGAGAAAAGCGCTCAAACTTTGCTGGGCTAAACTTCTTAATCGCATTCAGTAGTTCTGTTTTCCAAGCGTCATCGGCTTCATCTTGATCTGCTAATTCATCCGAGCCTGTTTCATCTTCTACTTGCTCACTAATCACATCATTAGACGAGACCTTTATCTCATCCTTTTTCTTTTTACTTTTAGCATGTATCTCCCAATACTTTGCTACTGCTTCATCCTGCTCTTTGGTTCGGTAAGTTGACAGGTCAAAGTTTATTCCCTGCTGCGTTAGTTCAACATCTTTGCCACGAGCCAAGGCCTTCAGCATCCCAGCAGCATATAAATTTTTCAACCCAAAATTAAAGTCAAACATGAATGGGCAATAGTCTTTACCCGATCTTGAACTGATTATCGTACCGTAAACATCTTCTTGCGTAAAGCCGTCATAACCATTGTCAGCAATCAATCTTCGAATTTCTTTTCTACTTCCGCTTCCACCCATTTCACGCAAGGCTAAGACAATAGCCTCCTCCGCACTTCTTCTCTCGTATGTCACTTAGACCACCATTCCTAAACTATATTAAGATTCTTTATCCCAATTATACTCTAAGAGCTACAACCCCCTACTGTCTAATCTGCCTAATCTGCTAGATTACACTATTCGGAATTAGAAATACTCCCCCTAATTAATTTTAGAGAGAGTCACCAGCTCCATCCTCTTACATCATCGTCTGCTCAATATAGTGCGCAATATTCTTCCCAGCGCGGGCATCGCTTGGTGTCTTGGCCACTGTGGTGTTGTAGCGGTCATCGCCAAAGTAAGTCATCCAGTAGTGCTTGCCGTCCTCCTCGATCCTAAAGCCAAAATCCTGCAGAGCCTCCCGGGTCTTGGCATCCATAATAGTGTAATTCTTCAGAACCCTCTGAATCTCAGCCTTCTTTTTCCAGTAGACGCCTTGATAGTCATTTCTCTCGATCAGGTCTGAAAAAATTTCGCTTCTTCTGCTTCGTTTAGCAACCCGGCGCTCCAGCCATCATCTTATTTCAACTACACATATCAATTATCGAATTATTGCCAACTTAATTATACCGACTTTTTCGCAATTATTCAGAGATACTTACGGCTTTGATAGCTTGACGAGCTTCTGGAGTATCAAACTTATTCAGCAACTTGATCATTTCCTTCTTACTCTTTTCAATTACTCTCTGCTTGGCTGACAGAGATGACATCGTGTCTTCAATATCTATCTTTTTCTCAGAAAACGTGTCGATATAACGTGGAATGTTCAAATTATAGTCATTCTCACGAATTTCATCTAAGCTTACCAATCTTGAATAACGATCTACTTCCTCTCGGTTACGGTAGGTATGCAGCATCTTGGCAAATCCTTCCTCGGTAAGGAAATTCTGTTTTAAGCGAGTAGCGTTTTTTACCCCATCTCGACTTGCATCAATAAATAAGATCTTGTCTGACTTCTTTTGCTTGAAGATAAGCAGCACGGTATAGATAGCCATATAATTACGCGCACCTTGTGGCAGTGAAATTACCGCATGTATATTTTTCTTTTCTAAAAGGTATTTTCGAATTTCACCTTCAGTGGCTGATCTAAACAGTGCGCCAGTTGGTAACATTACAGCCATAGTTCCATCTTCACTCAGATGTTGCAATCCCCTCAACACATATGCGTAATCAGCTTTAGACTTGGGAGGTAACACTCCAACCTCAGAGAAGCAGGGATCATTCAGTAACTCTGGATCTGCATCCCAACTTGAAAATGGCGGTGTCATTGGAATTATGTCAAACTTACTGTTTGCGTCAAGCTCTTCGTCTTTAAGAAAATCTCCCCTCACGAAGTTATCATGAATTGTTTGAGCGTCTATTCCATGAATCAGCATATTCATTTTTAATAACCGAAATAGATCTGAAGAAAATTCTTCACCATATAGTTCCACTTTACTTTGGAACTTCTCTTTCAGAGTGAGCAAGAGTGATCCAGACATTGCTACAGGATCAAATATTGATACCTTCTCCGTCTTAACCTCACTGTTCAAAATCTCGGCAATTAGTTTTCTCATCTGTTTAGGGGCATCACCTGAATACAGCATTCTGTGATCCGAATAGCAATTTTCCAACAGTTCATCAAATAAGAAACTTGATTCAGTTACAGAAAATCCCGTGAAGTCGCAAGTCGTAAGGTAGTCTTCTAATGACTTATCTTTAATTTCACCAAGATGCGGATACTCTGAGGTGAACATATCTAAAAGTAGTGGGTTGGTAACTGCGAATTTCTGAAATGCTTCATACCAACTTTCTGGATTTGTGCGATCTCTTTGAGCAACCTTCTCAAACGAATAGTTTGGTTCAATGTAGTAGCCAATTTTATCTCTTGATTCATTTTCGTCTACTGGCTTAATTGCTCGTTGCCGATCAGACAGGATTTTGTAAGCCAGCAGTTCAAATGCAGTACTGCCATTTTCAAAAGTAAAACTACTTTTCTCTAATATATCTTTGCTGATTTGATCAATTCTTTCTTTGCTAATCATTGGTGCACTCCTTAGCAATTGCGTTGAAAACTAGCTGTTCTTGCTGTACAAGGGCTTCTTCAGTTTGATGCCGATAGATCAACCAATTGCGATAAATCTGACCTAATTCCTTTTGCTTTTCCAGATCAGGCAAGACAATTTTCAGCTCGCGCAAGAACTTTGCTCCCAAGCGCTTAATAGTTGAGACTTGCCCTTGCGCCGATAATTCGATTTGCTTTTGAATATCTTCTGCTTCGTTTAAGTAGTAGCAAAGATACCATTCATCCACCTTTGTCCGATTAGGAACGATTTTTGCGAAGTTCAAGGAAAGGATTGAACCGGCAGTAGTTGACGATACCACAGCAGCTTGAGGATTAATAAGTCGTAAGGCTAAGTCCCCTTCATTAAAGGTGGCTGGAGTGCCAATCTGCTTTGACGGTTTAATTTCACCTAGATAATTAAGATCTTGTCTAAGCGAATCTACATTATATATATTTTCCTGCTCTTCCTTGGTCATTCTGCTGCTGTTTTTACCGAAAGATAATTCGGCAATCTCTTTCAGTTCTTTTGTTTCCATCACAATTTCTCTCTGCTTTCTGTTGTATTGCTTAATTACGGTTCATAAAGAGCATAAAAAGCCTTCATTTACTTTCAAAGAAGCACTTTTAGTTTGTTGTAAAAGCTAATAACACTTCAGAACAACTTAACTATACTACTTCTAGTTCCCATTTTCAACTGTTGTTAAGCAAAATTACAAACAACTAAGTGATAAAAAATTCCTCCTAGCACCAAGACTCTCGTTAGGGGGACACATCTGGTTGGCTATTGTCCATCCTTAGCCAACGACCACAAATCAATTTACTTCTCAATGCTACATTTCAAGCAACCACGCTCAACTAGGTATACCTATTTAAATTATTTCTTGCTTATTGAATTTAACTTTTTCTGGTCAACCTGCTACACAGCTCTTATTTTTTGCACAAAAAATCCTTCCAAGCAGCTTGCTTGAAAGGATTTTATCTTCTTATTACCACAAGAACTTCTGCAGGACCTGGTCCACTTGGCTGTTTTCATGGAGCCGGCTGTGCTGGCCGCCCTTGCCAGTGATCTTTACTTCCTTGTAGCTCTTGGCCTTGATTAAAAGATACTTGAGGGATCTTGATGAATTGTTGTAGACGCTGCCGTCTGACTTTTTACCAGTATCGCCGTAAATGTTTAGGACGTCAATCCCCTTCGGGTAGACCTGCCGAAGCCTGGTCAGTTCTTGATAAGTCGAATTCATTTTCTTCGGCTTGCCGGCTGCATCGATTGGGGAATCCTTCTCCATACCAACAATCCCGTTGAAGTGGCCGGCAATATCAACCTGTTTCTTGATCGTTGGGAAATTCTTTTTGGCAGAATAATCCATGATCATGTAGCTGATCGCCATATTGCCCATGGAGTGGCCGACCAGGTTCATTTTGGAAAAGCCCAGCTTCTTCTGGGCTGCCTTAACTGCCTTGTAGGCATACCAGCCATCCTTGTGGTAATCAGGATTCCGGTTGTCGGAGAAGCCGACCAGAACGATTGGGTTCTTCGGATTATCCGCGAGCTTGCCCTTGATTTTGACTAACCCGTTTTCTTCAACCCTGGCTTCTAAAACTTCATTGCTCTTGCCTGCTTGTCTAGCTGCATTTGCCATGTGTTTTTCCGCGTTGATGCTGGACCCGTAGCCATGGAAGAAAAAGGTTACCGTTTCTTTGGCCTGCTCCTCTTTTTCCGCCTTAGTCAAAGGCTTTTGACAAGCCGTCAGGAAAAGCAAGGCGGTCAGCAGAACCGGGATAGTTTTGGCCAAAAATTTGCTTCTTGTTTTCGTCTTCATACTTTCCATCTTTCCAATTTGTTTATTTACTCACGTCTATTCTACCTAGATAATTCTTCACTGACAAATAGTAAGCAGAAAAATCCTTCCAAGATATTTGGAAGGATTTTTGTCATTTTTCCGTATTTTTTACTCGCCCAAATGCCCGTCAAACCAGGTCTGGATTTCCTGCAACCGGCTTAAGCGGTTCTTTGGCCGGCCGCTTCTGGACAGTTCGTGGTTTTCCCCATGGAAGACCACCATCCGGCTTTCCACGCCGTGAGACATGAGAGCATGGAACATCTGCATCCCTTCTTCAACCGGGCAACGGTAATCCTCATCTGAATTCAAAAACAGAGTCGGCGTCTTCACATTTTTCACGTACTTGAGCGGTGAGTGCAGCCAAACCTTTTCCGGATTATCATCTTCACTGGCCCCCACCTGGTCAACGCAAAATTCTGGGGCGATGTCAGACATATGTTCAAAGCTGAGCCAGTTGGAGATAGACCGCTGGGAAGCTGCCGCCTTGAAGCGATCGGTATGGCCGATCACCCAGTTGGTCATAAAGCCGCCGTATGAACCCCCGGTGATGCCTAAACGGGTCTGGTCGATGTCTGGATAAGCCGCCAAAACCGCGTCAGTAAACTTCATTAAGTCCTTCCTCGTAGTCAACCGTCCCATACCGGCCCCGCAGGTCCCCGTACTGGTTCCCCTGCCCGTTTGACCCGTGGATGTTGCAGAAGAAGACGAAGTAACCGGACCCAGCCCAAACCTGCATCTCATGGAAGAAGGCCTTGCTGTAAGTGGCGCGGGGGCCGCCGTAAACGTCCAGGATCGCCGGGTATTTTTTGCCTGCCTGGTAATCCTTTGGCAAAAGCACCCAGCCGTGCTGGATCCCGTCTTCAACTGATTCATATTCGACTTCGTTGACTTTAGCTACGTATTTGCCGGCTAAAGCCTGGTTATTGTAGCTAGACAATTTTTTCACCTGGCCATTTTTAACCAGGTAGAATTCCAAAAGCTCGTTGGCAAAGGCTGCTTCCAGGAAAAATTCATTTTCACCTGTCAAACGAAAGCCCTTGATGATGCCATCCGTTGCAAAAAACGGCTTGACTTCCTGACCGTCAAAAACGTAGATTTCATCGTGGTCAACGATGGTGGTCACGAAGTAGAACTTGTCGCCATAGACGTCAAAAGCATTGCCGCCAATCACCCCGCAGTCCCCGGCAATCGCGCTCTGGCCGGAATTGTCGAAGTTAGATGCTAATTCCAGGCCCTTTTCAGTCAAGCGGTAGAATTCCGGATTTTCGTTTAAGCCGGTCTTTTTATGAGTGTTAGCGAAGCAGTAGACTTGATTTTTAAGAGCAAAAATCGCTGAAACTTCGGCCTTGCCTGCTGGTAAACGGAGCTTAGCATCACCAGTACTTGGATCGACTTCATAGACCGCCCCGTCAAATGGCCGCCGGGTCTGGTAGCTGACCCCGACTACGTAGACTTTTTCCTTGGCAACAAAGGTCTCCATGACCGTGAAGTTCGGATCGTCTTTAAAAAGTTCAGTCAGTTTTTCTTCTGCCAAGTCCCAGACATAAAGGTGGTCGCGGAGCTTGTTGATGTAGCCCTGGCCGTTGAAGTAGTATGGCAGTTCATCCAGGACCTGGTAATCGGTGGACTTTTTCTCAGCCAAATCCACCCGTCTGGACAAAAGGAGATAGCGGCCGGCAACGGAATTGATTACCTGGTAGCCTGCTTCTTTGAAATCAGCAACTTTTGCCGGACTGGCTTGGTCAAGTTCCTGCTTGTAGAGCAAGCAATTGCCTTTGCCCTCTTGAGCGGTGTAGTAGACACTATTATCTACCAAGGCATAGCTCTTTTCCTGCCCCAAAGTCGTTAAGCGCTTGAGCTCACCATTTTCAAAGACGTCCAGCCAGTTCAAGTAGCCTTCTCCATCGGCTTTGGCCTGGTTTCTGACCAGTACTGCCCTTTGGCCGTTTGCTTGCAAGTTGCCCAGGCTGACGACTTGATACAAATCTTCTGCTTTAACTGCTTCCATTGTTCTTTTTCCCCCTGCATCTTGTATTTAGGTGACTTCATTATAGCAAAGTTAAAGTATTAAATTTACGCTTAATCTGGACTTTTTGTAATAAAACTGATTTTTCTGCCAAAATTGACCATATCGACTATAATTTGGTTAACGCTTACATGCAAAAGGAGAAAAATATGACACTTGATAGAAAAATTTCACAAGCTGTTGAAGAGATGCGGACTGGATCCAAGATGCACGACGACAAGCGCGACGCAGGCTTGCCAACCGAAATCCCAGAAGTTGAAAGAATCAATAACCTAAGCTACGGGCCAGACCCAAAGTGGAACTTGCTGGACATTTACTTGCCTAAGAAGCGGACCAGCAAGGTCCCGGTCATCATCAGCATTCACGGCGGCGGCTGGGTTTACGGGACTAAGGAAACCTACCAGTTCTACGGGCTGGGCCTGGCTAAAGAAGGCTTCGCCTTTGTCAACTTCAACTACCGCCTGGCTCCAGACGTTCAGTTCCCAGGCGAAATGGATGATGTCAACCGCTTGATGCACTGGGTAGCTGAACACGGAGCTGAATATGACCTGGACACGGGCAATGTCTTCTTAGTTGGCGACTCAGCCGGTGGGCAGATGGAAGAGCAGTATCTGACCATCTTAACCAATGACAAGTTCCGCCAGCTTTTTGGCTACGAACTGCCAAAACTAACAGTCAGAGCAGCCGCGCTTAACTGCGGCGCCTACTTCATGCTCACCCCGGGCTTTACTGATGGCGCGCCAGGCGCCTACTTTACCCCAGAAGCAGTCAGCGGCAAGGAAGAGATGCTGAACACAGAAAAGTATCTAACGCAAAACTTGCCGCCGCTTTTCATCATGACGGCTAACCAGGACTTCCTGCACGATTCCGCTGTCCGCTTGGACGGCTACCTTTTGGCCAAGGAGATCCCGCATGAGCTCCACATCTACGGGGATATGGAAAACCCGCGCGGCCACGTCTTCCACTGCAACCAAAGAGACGACATCGCCAAGCAGTGCAACCTGGACGAGCTGAACTTCTTCAGAAAGCACTTAAAGCAGTAGCTACAATAAATAAACGCGCCCTTGTAAAAGGACGCGTTTTCGTTTCGTTTGTTATTTTTGATCTGGCTTGGGGCTGAGAATAACATAATAGATCTCACCAAAGTAGGGATTTTTGACCATATGAGCCACTGCATCATCGCTGTCCCCCACCAGCTGGTCACAGCTCTCTACAGCTTCAGCATAGTCTTCTGGTGCGATAAAGCCCTTGACTTCCCGGCCGATAAATTCGATAAAAACTTCCATGCTAGAGCATTCCGTAATCCTCAGCAGTTCCCTATTAGCAAAAAGGATCTTCCCGTCATCAGCCCGGTAGATGAAGAAGGCACCAGGCAGGTTGACTGCTAAGTCGCGCAGATTAAAGCCCAGTTGCGCCCGTCCTTCCTTGACCATATCCTGGTGATAGCCTGCCATCGTTCCCTTCCCGGTCATTTTCACGGCATAGAGGGCCGCATCAGCCTTGTTCAAGAGTTCTTCCCGGCTTGCCCCCTGGTCCGGGTAAACGGCAAAACCCAGGGAGATCGTATAAGGATAGTCTTTGCCTTGGTAGCTAAAAGTCAACTTTTGCCGGAAGAGCTTTTTAAAAATCGCCCGTCCCTCAGTCATTGTCGTCCGCTCCAAAAAGACGGCAAATTCATCCCCGCCGTTGCGGCAAACCTTGCCTAGCTGGCCAAAATTATCTTACAGAACCTTGGCAAAAGTCTTCAGCGCCACGTCACCTGCATCATGGCCATAGAGGTCATTGATGTGCTTGAGGTCATCGCTGTCGATCAAGGCACCGACTGAAGGCTCTCCTTTATGTTTATCCAGATATTTTCTTACATCCCGGTCAAAGGCCTGCCGGCTCATGAAGCCGGTCAGATAGTCCGTGTCAAGCAGCCGAGAAAGTCTTCTCCCCCGCTCAAGGTAATTGAGCAAAAGAGCGGCCAGGATGGTATTGATGACCACGGTGAAGATGCCAGAGAAGATTCCGGACTTGACCTCCTGTGGCATCTGACCGGCATCTTTTCTGGCCGCCTCCATTTTCCAGCTGCATCCCCCTAAGCGGCAAGTTATTTCAGACTGGCTCTTCGCTGGCAAGTTGGATCTGAGCGGCTGATAGCCGCCGCCAGTAATAAAGGTCTTAGACAGCCGGTAATTGTAGCCTAATTTATCCAGCTTGTTAAAAGTTGGCTTAAAGAGCCGCTTCTCTTTATATAGTACTGTCGCGTAGCCCCAGAACTTGTCTTTGATAAAAATCGGTTTGCATACGGCCAAAGAATGCCGGGCTTCACTAGTTCCAATCGGACCAATAATACTAGTGATCCGCTCTTGCCGGCTGCGGTCAAAAGCCGTCTTGGTGCAGAATCAGCTGCAAGGAATAAATGCTGGGATATTTCTTCAGCATGTACTTGGCCGTTTTAACAAAATTTTTCGTCTGCCCGCTATTGCCAACAACTCCGGATTCAATGCTGTCGACGACATACTAGCCTTCTTTCAGCTCTTTTTTAAATTAATCACAGGCCAGTTGGGCATTTAGCTCGTTTGGGCCTGCTGGCGCTCATTAAGGTTGTCCCAGTCACGCTTGACAATAAACGCGATGGCCAAGGAGCTGCTCAGGAAAACAAACAACAATATCAGCAAGCGGCCCAAGTTTTTCTTCTTCATTCTACGCAACACATCCAAATAGTTTATGAGTCTATCATTCTTCAATCACTATTATTAACCAAACTTTTCCAGCTTGGCACCGTTTTTTGTGCTTCCTATCATAATTCGCTATTTATTTTATCGATCTATCTACTATTCAGCTCAATTTCTCTATTTTTGACTTTCTCCAGTCCCCCAGCCGTAACTTGGTAAAGGCCAGTGGCAACCTTTTCCTGGAAGGCCTGTTTGGTCAAAGCACTGAAAGTCTGGTGCTTGACTGGCAAGACGACATAGTCATAGCGGTAGACATAATTTTTAAAATCATCCGCTGACATGTCGAAAGCCGCCCGGGCAGTCACATGGTCTGAAAAGAACCAGTATCTTCCCAGGTAGTAGTCATAGTCATCATTCACGTTGCCCGTTTCAGCATCAACTAAAAGGATCTTCTTATGATTCAGCTGGGTCTCTTCTTTTGCCATCTTGGCCAGTTTGACCGGCAGCTCCTTTCTAGCCATGCGGGTGTTATAAGCCAGACCATTGGTCTCTGACAGCATAGCGATAATGGAAAAGACTAGGAGTACCAGGGACGACATTTGATAGATATTTTTTGTAAAAATCGACTTGTATGACTTAAAGTCCCGCTTCTCGATATTCTGCTCAACGTAACAGCGGTCAATCACAACAGCAGTCAAGGCGCCCATGGATAAGATAGCGATGATAATCACCGTTGACATGTAGCGCTCAAAGCCGTTGAGACTCATAGCCTCCTTCTTGGTCATGGTCATAGCGTAAGTCCCATACAAGGACAAGTAAAAGAGGCCGATCATGATGTCCAGGCCAAACACCGTCCGCAGGATGGGCTGCTTTTTCTTAAGAATTAGGTTGACCTCGATAAACAGGAGCAAGCCATAGACATTGATTAAGACCCATTCCCTGGTCGACATAGTTTGCCAAGACAAAAGATGGTGCAAGATCCGGTTTCCTAAGGCATTCAGATCGCTCTGGCTTTAGCCCGCCAAGGCGTTTTCATAGTGCTGGATGTTGATAGCATGGTTGCCGGCATTAGGAAAGACAGCCTTGACGTGCTGCTGCCAGGTCCAGAAGGGCAAAAAGGAGATTCCTGCTCCGACTAAATCAGCCAGGCGCCAGGTCCATTTTTTCTTCAGGGCCAAAAGGTAGACCAAGAGGATCAGGACGAAGAAGGAGCCGGAATTCTTGATTAAAAGCAGGCTTGAAAGCATAAGGAAAAAGAAGACCAGCTGCAGGGCCGGCTTTTGCCGCAAAGCCCAGATCCCGGCTAAAGCCCCTGCCGTAAAGACGGCTAAAAGATAGTCAACCAGAAGGTTATTGGTTCTGATCGAAGTGTTGGCCATCATGCTGAAGCAGATTGCGATGCAGATCACCAGCTGGTTAAGGCGGCGGCGCTGGTCAAGCAAGACGGCAAACAAGGCACCGATAGCTGACCAGATCAAGAAGAACTGCCCTAAAAGCATGGTCCCGCTACTGTAGCCTAAAAAACGGACTACGTACGCGATGAAGAGGCTGCTGCCTGGCAGGTAGCTGGTGAAGGTAATCAATTTTTGGCTAGCGTCCGGCAAGTGGCCGGTGAAATGGAGGTACTTGACCATAACCGCCCAGTGGGAATAGTTGTCATAGTGAATCAAGGGGCTTTTTAAAAGCTGGATGGCAAAAAGAATCCCGACGAAAAGCATCCAGAAGTCATAAAGGTGGACCCGCTCGTCAGCAAAGTCTGGCTGCCACTTCTTAGTGATGACCAAGCCCCAGCGGACCAGCTGACTGATCACCCCTGCCGTCAGCAAAATCCAGTAGCCCGCCTCTAATTGGCCCAGCATGGCAAAAATATAAAGGAGGTTAATTAAGCTGGCAGAAGCGACCAGCCACTTCATCTGCCGGGGAAAACCTGCGATTTCAGCTAAATTGGCATAGCCCCAGTAAGACAGGGCAAAAAGAACCGTCAATATTGCTTGCATCTTAACCCTCCCTTTGTCTGGTAAAGCGGCGGCGCAAATGCCACTCTATTTTTTCCAGCCGCTTCCTGGCATTCGTGCCCAGAATGTCAAATGGCGTCATCCAACGGTCATACTTTTCTGGAATTGCCTGGTTGTGCTGGTCATAGACCAGGTGGAGCCAGCCAGGCAGGCTGCTGTCAGCTGGCGTTACCGTTGCGGCATAGCGGCCCTGGTCATCAATTTTACGGACGATGGTTAAGTCAAAGTCCAGCGTCTGGTCCGAGGACTGGAAGTTACGCTCTTTGATTAAATCATCACTCAAGTGCAGTCTTCCTGCAAGTTTTTCTCCAGCAGTGAGGACTGGAGCATTTTTATCCCTTAACTGGAAAGACAGGCCAGTGTCTGAGATGTCGATAGTCTCCATCTCCCCTGCTCCCTTGATCGTACCGGCAATTTTCCGCGGAAAGCGGGTCTGCTGGCGGAAAACCTGCCGGCCCATGGCAATAAAGACGGCAAAGGACAGGTTGATCCAGTGCATCAAGAGCCAGAAAGTGATAACGGCCCCGTAAAGAATTTCTGACCCCCACTTGCCGTAATTGAACTTGATGATGGCATATGTGGTCAACAGCCACATGGCTAAATGTGGCAAAAGGTAGACCCGGTCCAGCCAGTTGCGCTGATAGCTTTTCTGGGTCACCTGGAAGCTGTGCTTTTTTATATGCAGAGTCTGCAGGATGACCGGCAGGAACAGATAAGGGGCGAAAAAGGTTTCCTGAACTTCCCCCCAGCGCTCGTTCCGAATCCGGGAAGAGGAATCCTCTAAGACGGTGTGCAGAAGGGCGTAGCCCGGCGCCCACATCAGCAGCAAAAGCCAGAAGTTGGTGTCGACCACTTGGATCTTCCAGACGGCAAAAAGGATTGGAGCAGCGATATAGATCAAACGTCTGAAGAAGGACCACCAGTAAAAGTAGGCATTGGCCAAAATCATCTTGTGAGTCCAGGCAATTTTGGGATTAAGGAAAATGTGGAGGTTGCGGCAAGACTGGATCACCCCCCGCCCCCACCGGCTCCGCTGCTTGATGACCCCCTTTAAGTTCAGAGGCGTTGTGCCAGCTGACTGGGGTTCAGTCGTTGAAAAGCTGGAGTAGCCGGCAATGTTCACCCGGGCACCCAGTTCAAAGTCTTCAGTCAAAGTTTTTGTTGGAAAACCACCAACTTTGTCAACCGCCTGGCGCAGAAAGCTGACTGTACTTTGCATGCAACTGGTCAAAAATAGTTTGTTCCTTGGTCCCGTCATCAACGACAATCAAGGGCAGGTCTTTTAAGTTCTGCTCTTCTTCAATTTCTGCAACCAAGCTTAACAAGTGCCTGTCCGGTTCATAGGCCGGAATCAAAATCGCAATTTTATTACTCAAAGCAACCTCACTTTTCTTTATCCTAAATATTTGTACTATTTCTTGTCCGTAGATAGGCACGTAGCTCATTAAGCTTACGACTATCGATATAATATATACAAATAGTTTTTCACAATCTATGTATTGCTTTATAATTATTTAAATCTTTTGCGTAATCAGCTGGGATCTTCTTATTAATAGCGATTTTATTAGAAACAATTGAGTGTTAAAAAATCATAAGCAACCTAAGAGTCATCAGTTAATGACAATATTTTTAACCTGTTAAAAGAGAATTTATTATTTTCCCATGCAAAAAAGCAGCTTTCCAAAGGAAACTGCTTTTAGCCAATCTATTCTTCTTGCTAGTCGACGAACTTGACGGCGGTCCCGTAAGCTACGACTGACTGCATGTCGCCGGCGATTGAGCCGGAGTCAAAGCGCATCATGACTACGGCGTCCGCGTCAAGTTTGCCTGCTTCTTCACGCAAACGGTCCAGGGCGACTTCTCTTGAAGTCGTCAGCATCTTGGTGAAGGCCTTGATTTCCCCGCCAATCATGCTCTTAAGACCAGCCCCAAAGACTGACGCGAAGTTCTTTGACTGGGTGGTTACCCCAAAGACTTCACCGATTACTTCATACTTGCGGCCTGGGATATTTTCCGTCGTTACTACCAACATTTTGTTTTCCATTTCAATTACCTGGTTTTCTTCAAACGTTTCCTAGATTGTAGCACAAGGGAAAATTTTGGAAAGAGGTTTTTTCTATACTTGTTGTAATATTATAAAGCACTAAAAAAGCCGCCAGCTGGCGGCTTTTTTGCTAATGTATCGCTAACGTATTACTAATTAAGCGTTAGCGTTTTGCTTTGCTTCTTCTTGTAAGTCTTGAGGTCGAAGCGCTTCATGAATGGATACCAGATTAAGAAAGCAACGATCGCGCAGACGTTCGCTACGACAGCACCTCTCCATGACTCGGTCTTCAAACTGCCGATGGCGTAAAGCTTTTCATACAAGTCAACCATTTCCCCCTCCAAGTCGCGGAAGGTGATGGCGTTCATCAAGTGGTCCTGTGAGTGGACAACCAGAAGAGTCACGTGGGTATGCTAGCCTTGAGCTTCCTTGGTCAACATGTCCTTTTGTGAGTTATGGGCGTCAAGCGGGGACTTGTCTGCTTCTGCCAGCTTCTCTCTTGCTTCTTTGATCTTACCAACCTTGGCTAGGCGGATTGCTTCAAAAGCCAGGCTCTTGGCATTGCCGCCGTTGGCAATGAGGCCCATAGACGCCATCAAGGTTGCTTATTCCCGGCTTTGCTGATTTTCAGCTTCCTGCTTCAAGGTTTCTGCTGTATCTTTT
>NZ_AZCR01000005.1:30802-43123 GCF_001433875.1 Lactobacillus delbrueckii subsp. delbrueckii DSM 20074 = JCM 1012 | reverse complement strand
AATATTATCTTAAACTTCGAAAAAGGCCGTAATAGTAGGCTTTTTAGACATTGAGTTGTAAAATCCTGGGAAATTAGCATTTAATTCAGCCATTTTTAATTTATTTCGTAGTCCTTGCCTTGTCAGCTCTTGCATCTTCTTAACGAGCAAGCTGGTGCTCATCCCAGCCGCGCAGTTCAACATAATGATTTTGGTAGCCATAATTATTTCCTCCTAGACTTTTCTTGTGTTGCTTGTTTACGCTTACAGTGTATACCACTTTCATTACATTTTTTCTTACAGTCTTGAAGAAAACACCAATAGGCGGCGGTATACCGGACTTTTTACGGAGTTGAACTTTTTAAAATTATTCTAAAAGACATATCTTTTAATTTCAGAAAACAGGACTTTCTTCCTAATAAAAACCATTTTTTCTGAAACACTTGCGCTATTATTGCTGTGCTAAGCTTATTTTCTTATTTCTACAAGTTTCAGTTCTATGCTTTTTTCTAAAAAATACCAATTATCTGCCCTTTCACTCTTGCAATGCCTATAAATTCCAACTATAACCATTCTTCGAAACGATTACTTGCAAGTGATGAAAATATGCAAATATATCGTTGAGTGATGAAAACTGTTAAAAACATACACAAATGAAAATGGAGGTTTTGCTCAATGTATTCTGCAAAAATGCCTGAATGATTTTTATGGGGCGGCGCGGTTTCTGCCCACCAATTTGAAGGTGCCTGGGACGTAGGCGGCAAGGGCGTGTCCGTTGCCGCCTACGTCATGACCGTCGGTTCAGCCACTAAGCCGCAGGAAATCACCGACGGCGTATTGCCGGGGAATAACTACCCGAACCACTCAGCCATCGATTTCTACCACCACCATAAAGAAGACATCAAACTCCTGGCCGGGATGGGCTTCAAGTCTTTCAGAACCTCCATTGCCTGGACCAGAATCTTCCCTAATGTTGACGACGCTGAACCTAATGAAGCAGGCTTGAAGTTCTACGATGACCTTTTTGACGAAATGCACAAGTACGGCATTGAACCAGTCATCACCTTGAGCCACTTTGGAATGCCATTCAACCTGGCCAAGAACTACGGCGGCTTCACCAACCGCAAGACCATCGACTTCTTCGTCCGCTTCGCTGAAGTCTGCTTCAAACGCTACAAGAACAAGGTCAAGTACTGGATGACCTTCAACGAAATCGACAACCAAAGTGCCTTCAACAACGACTTCTTGATGGCTACCAACTCTGGTATCCTCTTTAAAGAAGGCATGACTGATGAAGAAAAAGAAGCCGCCATGTACCAGGCTGCCCACTATGAATTCGTGGCCAGCGCCCTGGCAGTCAAGATCGGCTACAAGATCAACCCTGACTCAAGATCGACCTGATGATCAACTACTCACCAGTCCGCCCGCTGACGCCAAGCTCAGAAGACACCCTCTTGGCTGACAAGTTCGAACAGCACCGGGACTTCTTCTCAGACGTCCAAGTCTTCGGCGAATACCCGAAGGCAATTGAAGCCTATATTGAAAAGCACGGCTACCGGCCAGACATCACTGACGAAGACAGAGTCGTCCTTAAAGAAGGGACCGTTGACTACGTGGCCTTCTCTTACTACCAGTCAACTACTGTCTCCAGCGAAAAGGTCTCAGCTGATGAACTGAGCGACCTGGAAAAGGCGGTTGCGGTTAACCCGACTTTGGAAAGAAGCGACTGGGGCTGGGAAATTGACCCGGTTGGCCTACGCCTGGCTTTGAACCACTTGACTGACCGCTACCACCTGCCCCTCTTCATCGTTGAAAACGGCCTGGGGGCCTACGACAAGGTCGAAGACGGCAAGATTCATGACCCATACCGGGTTGACTACCTGAAGAAACACATTAGCGAAATGGAAAAGGCAGTTGCGATCGACGGCGTTGACCTGATGGGCTACCTGCCATGGGGGCCAATCGACCTGGTTTCTGCCGGGACTGGCCAAATGGACAAGCGCTACGGTTTCATCTACGTCAACAAGAATGACCAAGGAGTCGGCGACCTCAGCGGAACCCCAAAGTACTCCTACTACTGGTACAAGAAGGTTATTGCATCCAACGGGACTGACCTCGACTAATCTTCTCTAATTCTTATTGCTACTTAATCTCTTAACGAAAACGCGAAAAGCGACCAAGATCTGCTATGATCTTGATCGCTTTTTTGTGCTTAGCTAATTTTCTTTTTCTACTTAAAATGGCTGCTGTAAACCAGATCTTTGAAGTCCTTTCGGCCTTTGAGCAAGATGGAAACATGTTTCTTCTGTCTATTCTGCCGAGAAGTAGTCCTGGAGCAGGTCTGAGTGGTGCTTCAACTTCTTGACAGCCTTAGCTTCAATCTGCCGGACCCGTTCCCGGGTAACGCCCAGACTGCGGCCAACTTCTTCCAGAGTGTGCGGCTCATCGTTTTCCAGGCCGAAGCGCAGCTTCAAGACCTTAGCTTCTCTGTCAGTCAGGAACTCACCCATCATGCTGGACAGTTGGTCCTTCAGCATTTCAAAAGCAGTGTATTCTTCCGGGTTGATTGCCTTGTTGTCTTCCAAAAGGTCCCCCAATTGCGAGTCCCCTTCTTCGCCAACCGGCTTGTCCAAAGAGTCAGTTTCCTGGTTCTTGGCTACCGTGATAATTTCCTGCACCTTCTGCAAAGGTTCATTCATTTCCGCGGCCAGCTCTTCCGGCTTGGCCTCCCGGTCCAGGTCCTGCTGCAGAGTCCGCTGGATCCGGTTCATCTTGTTTATGCTTTCCACTACGTGAACCGGGATTCTGATCATCCGGTCCTGGTCAGCCAGGGCCCGGGTAATGGCCTGCCGGATCCACCAGGTAGCATAAGTTGAAAACTTAAAGCCCTTGGAGTAGTCGAACTTGTCAACTGCCTTCATCAGGCCGATATTGCCTTCCTGGATCAAGTCCAGGATCCCCATCTTCCCATTGTGCTTGGCATAGCGCTTGGCAATGGAGACAACCAAACGGAGGTTGGCGGCGGCCAGTTCATCCTTGGCTGACTCATCGCCGTTTTCAATCCGCTTGGCTACTTCTACTTCTTCGTCCCGGCTCAAAAGCGGGACCTTGCCGATTTCCTTTAAATACATCCGGACCGAGTCATAAACCTGGTCATTGTCGCTGGAAGCGACCAGTTCTTTTTGTTCTTTCTTTTCAGCTTCTTCTTCAGCCTTGAGGGCCAGAGCAGACGGTTCACCCTGGTCGTCAACGATACTAATCCCATTGTCCGCAAACTCTTCTACCAGCTTGGCAGTTTCGGCATCATTCAGACCATACGGCAGCAAGAGCCGGGCCTTCAAGTCCTTTTCGCGGATCTGCTTGGTCTTCTTTAAACCGGTAATCACCATTTTAACTGCTTTTTCCAGTGGAAAATCATTTACGTTAGAAGCATTTTCTTTTGCCATTCAATCCGCCCTGTTCTTATTCTGCTAAAAATTTACTACTCTAAAAAGTCACGCAACTGGTTGCTCCGGCTTGGGTGCCGCAGCTTGCGCAAGGCCTTGGCCTCGATCTGCCGGATCCGCTCCCGGGTCACGCCAAAGACCCGGCCGACTTCTTCCAAAGTCCGGGGATTTCCGTCATCCAGACCAAAACGCAGACGCAATACATTCTCCTCCCTGTCAGTCAAAGTGTCAAGCACTTCCGCCAGCTGGTCTTTCAGCATTTCACTGGCCGCGTGCTGTTCCGGGCTGGTCGCGTCCTTGTCTTCAATAAAGTCGCCTAAGTGGGAGTCATCCTCTTCCCCAATCGGTGTCTCCAAGGAAACTGGCTCCTGGGCCACCTTAAGGACCTCCCGGACCTTCTTGACCGGCAAGTCCATTTCCGCGGCAATTTCTTCTGGCTCCGGGTCTCTGCCCAGATCCTGGAGAAGCTGTCGCTGAATCCGGATCAGCTTGTTAATGGTTTCCACCATATGAACCGGAATTCTGATCGTCCGGGCCTGGTCGGCAATCGCGCGGGTGATTGCTTGTCGGATCCACCAGGTCGCGTAAGTAGAAAACTTGAAACCCAGCTGGTAGTCAAACTTGTCGACCGCCTTCATCAGGCCCATGTTCCCTTCCTGGATCAGGTCCAAAAAGCTCATCCCCCGGCCAACATAGCGCTTGGCAATGGAAACCACCAGACGCAGGTTGGCACTGGTCAGTTCATCCTTGGCCTCCTGGTCGCCGGCTTCAATCCGCTTGGCCAGCTGGACTTCTTCATCCCCGCTGAGCAGGCTGACCCGGCCGATCCGCTTCAAATATTGGCGGACCGGGTCATTCATCCGGTTGCCTGGAGCTGACAAGTGTTCCAGCTCTGCCTTTTCCACGTTTTTCTGCTTGGCCAGGGCCAATTTGGACGGTTCGCCCTTGTCATCGACAATGCTGATCCCGTTGTCTTCAAATTCCTGCACCAGCTGATCGACCGCCCGGCCTTCGATTTGGTAAGGCTTCAGCAAGCGGTCGGTAAATTCCTTTTCAGAAATTTGCTTGCTCTTCTTGACATCCTTAACAACTAACTTAACGGCTTCAGCCAGGGATACCTGGTCTACCTTTCCTGTCTGCTTAGCTTTGTCTGTCATTTGATTGCCTTCACTCTATCACAGCAGCATAACGCTACACATTAATCTAAGAAATCCCGCAACTGGCTGCTCCGGCTCGGGTGGCGGAGCTTTCTGAGGGCCTTGGCCTCAATTTGCCGGATCCGTTCCCGGGTCACTTCAAAATGCTGGCCGACTTCTTCCAAAGTCCTGGCCTTGCCATCATCTAAGCCAAAACGCAAACGGAGGACTTCTTCTTCCCGGTCACTCAAGGTATCCAGAACCTCGGCCAGCTGCTCTTTCAGCATCTCATTGGCCGCGTGCTGTTCGGGACTCATCGCATCCTTGTCTTCGATGAAGTCGCCCAAATTGGAGTCGTCTTCTTCCCCAATTGGGGTCTCCAAAGAAACCGGCTCTTGGCAAAGCTTCAAGATCTCTTTAACCTTCTTGACCGGCAAGTCCATTTCCGCCCCGATTTCTTCCGGTTCCGGGTCTCTGCCTAAATCCTGGAGGAGCTGGCGCTGGATCCGGATCAGCTTGTTAATGGTTTCCACCATGTGTACCGGGATTCTGATCGTCCGGGCCTGGTCGGCAATTGCCCGGGTGATAGCCTGCCGGATCCACCAGGTCGCGTAAGTGGAGAACTTGTAGCCCAGCCGGTAGTCAAACTTGTCGACCGCCTTCATGAGGCCCATGTTCCCTTCCTGGATCAAGTCCAGGAAGTTCATCCCCCGGCCGACATAGCGCTTGGCAATCGAGACAACCAAACGCAGGTTGGCTTCAGCCAGTTCCTGCTTGGCCTCTTCATCGCCGGCCTCAATCCGCTTGGCCAGGGCGACTTCTTCCTCACTGGTCAAAAGGTTGACCCGGCCGATTTCCTTTAAGTACATTCTGACCGGGTCGTTCATCTTCATCCCGGTCGGGGCGTCCATATTGTTCAGTTCCGCCTTTTCAACATTTTTCTGCTTGGTCAGAGCCAGCTTGGAAGGCTTGCCGTCCTCATCAACAATGCTGATCCCGTTGTCTTCAAATTCCTGGACCAGCTGGTCGACGGCCTTGCCCTCTAATTTGTAGGGCTTGATCAAGCGGTCTTCGAAAGCAGCTTCAGTGATTTGGTGGCTGGCCTTTACCTCTTCAACAACCAGCTTCACCGTCTTTTCCAGGGACATATCATTAGCCTTGGTTTGCTTTTCTTCTGTCACTAACTGCCTCCTCTTCCTGCAGCTTCAGTTGCCTTAGCTGCAAAATTGCCTGTGTTTCCAGCAAAATTGCCGTTTGGTCGTTTCGCCGACGCGCGTCTGCAATCGCCTGCATGTGGCAGTCGATCTCATCATCTATCTTGCACAGGTTGAGTACCCGAACCTGCGCCTCGAGCTCTTCCAAGGTGATTTTCCCTGGCAGCCCGGTCATATCAGTACTAACAATTATACTCTGAAGTTCTTCAGGAATAAAATCCAAAAATCCGCTCAATGAAACATTTTCATGAGTTTCAATGTAATTGAGCCAAAGTTTGGCCAGGCGCTCGTATTCCGGGTTTGGAAAAACAAAACCGTTGACGGTCAAGTAGTCCCGGGCCTCATCAGAATAGATGTAGGCATAAAGTAGGCGCTGCTGGGCCTTTAGAGCCCTGGTGACCGGCTGCGGATCCGCGGCTGGAGCCAAGGGGGCCAGCTCGGGCAGGACTTCGCCGCTGGTATGCTGGTCCACCCGGCGCTGCTTGCGGCGGGCCCTGGACAAGTTGACCTTTAAAGCGTCGAGGGAGACTCCGGTTTCCTTGGCCAGGCGGCCTACATAAAGGTCTTGTTCAACCGGGTTGGGCAAGGCGGCGATTTCCGCTACTGCCTCGCTTAAATAGGCCACCTGCTCGCGCTCATTGTTTAAGTTATACTTCTTCTTCAAGCGCTGCAGGAAAAAGTCAGTGGTCGAAATAGCCCCTCTAATCGCGGCCTGGTAGCTGTCCGATCCGTACTGCTTGACATATTCGTCCGGGTCGAGCTTGTCAGGCAGGATCACGATGCCCAGGTCAAAGTTGCCGGCCTGCTTGAAGAGGCCCACCGCCCGTTCAGTTGCGTGCTGGCCTGGATCGTCGCCGTCATAGTTGATGACGACTTGCTTGGTGATCCGGCGGATCATATAGATCTGCTGCTGGGTCAAACTGGTCCCCATGGAGGCAATCCCGGTCTTGACCCCGGCCTTATAGGCCGAAATCACGTCCATATGTCCTTCAAACAAGACCAGGTGTCCCTCTTTTCTGGCATGTTTCTTGGCTTCTGAAAAGTGGAAGAGCAGGTCGGACTTGTTGAAGATGCTGGTTTCCGGACTGTTCAAGTACTTGGGTTCTTCCGGGTCATCGCTGATTCTCCGGCCGGAAAAGGCTACCGGGTGGCCGCTTTCATCACTCATCGGGAACATCAAGCGGTCTCTGAAGCGGTCAAAGAGGCGGCCGTCCTGGCTCTTGACAAACAAGCCGCTTTCCGCCAGCTGATCATCCGTATAGCCTTCGCCTCGCAAATAGGTCAAGAGCAGGTCGGACTTGCCTGGGGCATAGCCGATCTTAAAGTGCTTGAGCAGGTCGTCGTCCAAGCCTCTTTTTCTTGCATATTCCAGGCCCCTTTCCCCGATCTTGGTAGTCATGAGAACCTGCTGGTAAAAGTCCGCCGCTTCCTTGTGCATCTGCACCAAAGGATTCAGCTTGACCGGCTGCTCCTGGTATTCCTGGGGCATGGGGATATTGGCGAATTCCGCTACTCTTTCAACGCTTTCTGGGAAAGTAACTTCTTCCTTTTCCATGATGAACTTGTAGACATTGCCGCCTTTATGGCAGCCAAAGCAGTAGAAGAACTGCTTGTCCGGGTTGACGCTGAAAGAGGGGGTCTTTTCTTGATGAAAAGGGCAAAGACCAACATAGTCTTTGCCTCTCTTCTCCAGTGATACATACTGGCTGATCACGTCAACGATATTTACGCTGCCCCGAACTTCATTGATAAAATCTTCCGAAATTCTTCCAGCCAATTTGCCTCACCCTTTATTAAAAATTTGCTTCTTACTTGATAACCAACTTGCTCAAGTCGCCCAAGCGCTTGGCCAGGTCATTGACAGCTGCCAGCTGGCTCAAGCGGTTGTTCTTGACTGCTTCATCCTTGGCCATGATCATGTTGACGTCGAAGTAGCGGTCGATTACCCCTTGCAAGGCAACGAAGGCTTCGTAAAGTTCAGCATGGTCCTTGACATTTGCTAAAGCTTCAACTCCATTATAAAGGTCTTGTTCGCTTCTGTCTTCAAATAAGTTTGGGTCAACCGGACTAGCCTGGCTGAACTTAGCCTTCTTCAAGATGTTGGCGATTCTAGTCAGACTTTCAACGACTGGCTTGAAGGCCTTGTCGTCATGGTGCTGCTGCAGAACCTTGGCAGCGGCCAGGATCTGGCTTGGATCTTGTTCGCTTGATGCCAGAACGGCGTCGATAACGTCGTATTGGTAGTTGTTCTTTTGCAAGAACTGCTTGATCCGGTCACGGATGAAGTCAGCAAGTTGCTTGTCTTCTTCCGCCCCTTGCGGCAGCTTGGCCGGAGTCTTGCCAGACAAAAGTTCCACGATTTCTGGAACAACCTGGTCAAATGGCAGGGACCAGTCTTCGTTCAAAAGGATCCGGACAATCCCGTAAGCGTAACGGCGCAAAGCGTATGGGTCGTTTGATGATGAAGGAATCATCCCGGCACCAAAGAAGGCGATAATGGTATCCAGCTTGTCAGCAACTGACAAGAGGGCGCCGACCTTGGTCTTCGGCAAGTCGCCTTCAGCCGTGGTTGGCATGTAGTGTTCCTTGATGGCGACAGAAACGTTTTCGTTTTCACCAGCCAGGCGGGCATAGTGCATCCCCATAACCCCTTGCAGTTCAGCGAATTCGCCGACCATTTGGGTTACCAGGTCGAACTTGTACAGGCCGCTTACCCGGTCAAAGTCAGCCACTTCTTCAGCTGACAGGCCGAATCTCTTGGCCAGGTAGTCGCCGATGATCCGGACCCGGGTCATCTTTTCTGCCATAGAACCGATCTTGTCGTGGAAGGAAACGCTGTCCATCCGGTCAACAAAGTGGCTGAGCGGGTACTTGCGGTCTTCGTCGTAGAAGAATACCGCGTCATCCAGGCGGGCAACCAGGACCTTTTCATTACCGGAAATCACGTTTTCCAAGTGGTCCTTGTTCCCGTTTCTCACGGAGATGAAGCAGTTGATCAGCTTGCCTTCCTGGTCGTAGACTTCAAAGTAACGCTGGTTGTCCTTCATGGAAGTGATCAGGACTTCGTCCGGGATTTCCAGGTACTTTTGGTCAAATGAGCCGGCAAAAACAGTCGGGTATTCAACCAGGTTGTTGACTTCTTCCAAGAGGCTGGCATCCAGCTTGATTTGCCAGTTGTGGCTGTTTACCAGGTCGTTGATCTGGGAAACGATCATGGCCTTGCGTTCGTCAGCATCAACGATGACGTATTGGTCCCGCAGAGCCTCCACGTAGTCGTCAGCGTTGGCCAAAACCACGCTGTCGCCCAGGAAGCGGTGACCGGCAGTCTTGCGGCCGGCAGTGATGTCCAGGAACTCAACTGGGACGACTTCGCTGCCGTAAAGGGCAACGAGCCAGTGGATCGGGCGGACAAATTCAAAGTCTTGGGAGTCCCAGCGCATCTTGGTCGGGAAGGTCATGGCCTTGATTACTTCATCCAGGCCCAAGAGGACTTCCTTAGCTTCCTTGCCGGCCTTTTGCACGTGCACGTAGGCATATTCCACGCCCTTGAGTTCTTCAAAGTAGATGTCGTCGGCGCTCATCCCCTGGCCGCGGGCAAAACCGACAGCGGCCTTGGTCCAGTTGCCGTCAGCGTCCTGGGCGATCTTCTTGGCCGGCCCCTTCTTGACTTCGTCCACGTCAGCCTGCTTTTCATCCAGTTCCTTGACCAGGACAGTCAGGCGGCGGGGAGTTGAGTAGGTCTTGATTTCCTTAAAGCCCAGGCCGTTTTCCTTCAAGAACTTGCCAGTTCTGTCAGCCAGCTGCTTGACTGATTTGCTGGCCACGTGGGCTGGCATTTCTTCAACGCCGATTTCAAATAAAAAGTCTTTAGTCATTGCTTGCCTCCGCCTTTGCTTGTGCACTCTTCAACAATGGGAAGCCGCGCTTTTCACGTTCTTCCACAAACTTAACCGCTACTTCGTGAGCCATGTTGCGGATTCGGTGCAGGTAGCCGGCCCGTTCAGTTACTGAGACTGTCCCCCGGGCGTCCAGTAGGTTGAAGGTGTGGGAACACTTCAAGATGTAGTCGTAAGCCGGGTGAACCAGGTTCTGGCCCAAAAGGCGCTTGGCAATTCTTTCGTAAGTGTCAAAGAATTCCAGCAATTGCTTCTGGTCGCTTTCTTCAAAGGCGTACTTGGAGTGTTCGTATTCAGGTTCCTTGAAAATGTCCCGGTAAAGGACGCCGTCGCCCCATTCCAGGTCAAAGACTGAGTTAACGTCCTGGATGTAGGAAGCCAGCCGTTCAACCCCGTAAGTGATTTCGCCCATGGTTGGCTTGACGTCCAGTTCGCCGACAGTTTGGAAGTAGGTAAATTGGGAAACTTCCATCCCGTCCAGCCATACTTCCCAGCCAACACCGGCACAGCCCATGGATGGGTTTTCCCAGTTGTCTTCAACGAAGCGGATGTCGTGTTCCAAAGGTTCAATTCCTAGAACCTTCAAGGAGTCCAAGTAGTATTGCTGGATTTCCAGCGGAGCCGGCTTTAAAACGACTTGGAACTGGTGGTGCTGGAAGAGCCGGTTCGGGTTGTCTCCGTAGCGCCCGTCAGCTGGCCGGCGGGAAGGCTCAACGTAGCAGGCCTTCCAAGGTTCAGGCCCGACTGCCCGCAAGAAGGTGTATGGGCTCATCGTCCCAGCACCCTTGTTTTCATCATATGAAGGCATGATCATGCAGCCTTTTGAAGCCCAGAACTGTTCAAGCTTGAAGATCATGGTCTGAATATCTAATTTTTGTTCCATAGTTACCTCCTATGCAAGGCCATAAAAATAGCCTATGCAATTTTACTTTTGCATAGGGACGAAAAAGTATTCGCGGTTCCACCCTAATTCAGGAAGCCTATTTGCCTCCTGCTCTTAATTAGCTTGGCTAGAGGGGCCTTTTCCCGCTGTATCCTTCCACCAACCGATACTCGCTGCCGCGGTACTTTTTTATTTCCTCATCATTACCAATATACAGGCTAATTTTACCACAAATCCCTTTTCTTTTCATGTTTTTTTAGGAAAATCAGCTGCCTCGGACCTCATTTAAAAAGCGGAGGCTGAGCAGGTGCAAATCCACTGTTGCCTGGTAGATCTGGGCGATGGCCCGCCGGCTTTCCTTTTTCAAATCTTCGCCGATCTGGATCTCTCCTAAACGGCTGATTGGTAAAAGGGCCAGGGTTCTGATTAAGGCAGTAGCCTTTGGCGACAGGTGCAGGCGGCTGACAGAGCGGAAATGGTCGCTACAGACCACCCCGCCGGCGGCGATTGAATAGTCAAAAATTCCTTTTTCCTTGCCGCAAATCACGCAGGCCCCCAGCTGAGGAGCTACCCCGAAGGCATCCAGGAGCTGCAGCTGGACAATTTGGGCAATAATTTCCGGGTCCTGGCCGGCCACGATCCGGTTAAAGGCCACTAGCAAAAGGTCATAGTAGCCCCCCAGTTTCTGGTACTCGCTGAAGGCATGGTCAGCTAGGTCAAAAAGATAGGAAAGATAGGCATTTTTGTCCAGGTCGGTAAAAAGCTCATCGTGCTGGCTGATCTTCTTATAGGTCCGCAGCTGACTGATCCCCTTGTAGCGGGTCAAGATGCCAAAAGTCCCTTCCGTAAAGGGCAAAACCGCGGCGGCCAGCTGGGACTTGGGCCGCATCCCGCCTTTGACAATTACGGTGACGATTCCCAGTTCCTTGGTCCAGAGCTTGGCCAAGAGGTCAGCCTCTTTATACTGCTGCCTTTTAAAAAGCAGGCCGTGGACATCGAGCAGGTCAGCGGACATTAAAGTTCCTTCTTGTCATAGCCGATGGACTTGAGGAAGGCCGGGTCCTGCCGCCAGTCGCGCCGTACCTTGACCCAGAGCTTCAAGTTAACCTTCTCGCCCAGAAGATTTTCGATTTCTTTTCTTGACCGTATCCCGATCTGCTTAATCATGGACCCTCTTTGCCCGATAATGATCCGCTTTTGCCCATCTTTTTCCACAAAAATCGTGGCATCAATCTGCAATTTGCCATTGATCCGCTGGTTCATCTGGTCAACCCAGACAGCAGTTGAGTGGGGAACTTCCTGGTCGGTCAAGCGGAGGATCTGTTCTCTGATCATCTCAGCCACCACGAAGTATTCCGGCCGGTCGGTTACTTCATCTGAAGCGTAGTATTGCGGTCCTTCTTGCAGGTAGTCCTTCAAGGTCTTGAGCAAGTCGTCGACCCCGTTGCCCTGCCGGGCGGAAATTGGCAAAAATTCCGCGAACTTGCCGACGGCCTGGTAGGAGTCGATGATTGGCAAAAGATCATTTGGGTGAACCTGGTCGATCTTGTTGATAACCAAAAATACCGGAATATCCAAATCCTTCAAAAGACCGGCCACGTATTCCTCGCCCTTGCCGGCTTCTTTAGCGTCAACCATGAACATGACTAAGTCAACGTCCTTTAAAGAAGACAGGCTGGCCTTGTCCATGTATTCGTCCAGGTCGGAATGGCTCTTGAAAATCCCCGGCGTGTCGACAAAGACAACTTGCATGTCATCTTCAGTGTA
>NZ_AZCR01000005.1:7742-30762 GCF_001433875.1 Lactobacillus delbrueckii subsp. delbrueckii DSM 20074 = JCM 1012 | reverse complement strand
ATGCCGGAAATCTTGTTTCTGGTAGTTTGCGGCTTGGCAGAGGTGATCGCCACCTTCTGCCCGATTAAACGGTTCATCAAGGTTGACTTGCCGACATTTGGCCGGCCAACCAATGCTACGAAACCTGACTTGTGTTTACTTGTTTGCCCCATCTTGAATGTCCTTTTCTGTGAAATGATATGGTATCAATTGCTCAACTGTAAAGCGCTCATAGTCTCCCTGGCTGTCGGTCAGAATTACTTCCGTTTCCGGAGCCATAAATTCGCTCATTACCTGCCGGCAGGCCCCGCAAGGGGAGATTGGCCGGTCAGTGTTGCCGATGATCAAAAGGCACTTGATCTTACCCGGCCGGCCAGCGTTCACCCAGGAGAAGATCGCCGTCCGTTCGGCGCAGTTGGTCAAGCCAAAAGAAGAGTTTTCAATATTGACCCCGGTAAAAATTTCTCCCGCGTCCGTCACTAAAGCGCTGGCCACGTGAAAGTGGGAATAAGGGCTATAGGCATCCGCCAAATGGTCCTTGGCCAGCAAAAAGAGTTTTTCTTCCAACTCGTTCATGCTATTTTCCTCTTCCTTCGTCTAATTGGTCCGGATAAAGGGGCAGGCCATATTCTTCCAAAACCTTGCCCTGGATGCCAAACATTTCCTTGGCTTCGTCTGGCTCGATGTGGTCATAGCAATTTAAGTGCAAGTAGCCGTGCACGATCGTGTAGCCAAATTCCCGGTCAAAGCCGGTGCCATATTCCTTGCTGTGACGCTCGATGACACTTGGGCACATGAACAAGTCGCCAATGTCTTCGGTAAAGTCCGGGTCCTGGGTGAACATAGCCAGGTCCAGGCCGTCGTCGCCGTCTTCAATGGCGAAAGAAATCACATCGGTTGGCCGGTCTTTATTCCGGTAGTCCCGGTTGATAGCCTGCGACCGGTCTTCGTCAACGAAGTTGATGCTCATTTCCTGGGCATTGTCCTTGCCGATTTCCTTTTTCGCCATGAGGAGCAGCTGCATGATCCAGCCTTCCCAGTCCCGGTCTCCCTTAGTCAAAAATCCGACTTCATCGCTGTAGCTTACGTCAATTCCCTGCATTATTTTCCTTCCTCTTCATATGCCTTGATAATCTTTGCTACGACTGGGTGCCGGACAACGTCAGCCGCACTGAATTCCACGAACTCGATCTGGTCGATCCCCTGCAGGATATTGCGGGCCGTGATCAAACCGCTGTGGGCCTTGCCAGGCAGGTCGATCTGGGTCATGTCCCCGTTGACCACCATCTTGGAGTTAAAGCCCAGCCGGGTTAAAAACATCTTCATTTGGGCGTCAGTCGTGTTCTGCGCTTCGTCTAAAATGACGAAAGCTTCTTCCAAGGTCCGCCCTCTCATGTAAGCAAGAGGAGCGATTTCGATAACGCCCCGCTCCATCAAGCGGTCAGTTGGTCCCTGTCCTAAGATAGCATAAAGGGAATCATAGATTGGACGCAGGTAAGGGTCAACCTTTTCCTTAAGGTCCCCTGGCAAAAAGCCCAGGGATTCCCCGGCTTCAACTGCCGGCCGGGTCAAGATGATCTTGGAGACCTCTCCCCGCTTAAAGGCAGCAACCGCGCAGACGACAGCCAGGAAGGTCTTCCCTGTCCCGGCGGGTCCGATCCCAAAGACCACGTCGCTCTTGTTGATGGCTTCAACATAGATCTTCTGGGTCATATTCTTGACCCGGACTGGCCGGCCCTTAGCATCTCTGATCAAGATCTGCTTGTAGAGGTCGCCAAAGTATTCAGTTGTCCCCCGGTCAGCCATTTTCATGGCGCTGACCACATCGGCCGGAGTTAAATTGATCCCGTTGCTGGCTACCCCGTCCAAGGCCTTTAAAACCCGCAAGACGGTCTCCACCTGCTCTTCAGGTCCAGCAACCTTGATCTGACCACCCAGGTCAGTAACGATAACCTCATAGCCTTCTTCGATCAGCTTCAAATTGCTGTCATTTACGCCCACCAGCTTCTGGACATTTTCGCTGCTGTGGGGCAAAAACTTCTTTTCCAATAAAAGAACTCCTTCATTTTCAAACCAGCGGGCAAGCACATCTCTGTCCGCCAGACTATACTCTTCTAAACCAATGATACACGATTTAGGCCAAAAGAGAACACGGAAAATAAGCAAGAAAAAAGCTCCCGTTTTCACGAGAGCTTCAGTCGATTAATAATGTCTACGCTTGCGAGCGGCCTCAGATTTTAACTTTCTACGAACGCTTGGCTTTTCGTAGAATTCACGCTTGCGGTATTCTTGCAAAGTACCACTTCTAGAAACGGAACGCTTGAAACGACGAAGAGCATCATCAATAGACTCGTTTTCGTGAACGATAGTCTTAGCCATGTGTGATCCCTCCTTCCATTTCTTGGCATTGCTGCCATAAACATATGTCTAAATTATAGCAAAAATTGACTAATCGTCAATAGACTGGACAGATTTTTTGAAAAGTTTTTTGGGCTAAGGCCCAGAAAGCGCATTATCCGGTATAATAGAGTTGATGAGGTGATCTATATGACTGAAAATAAAGCAGAAAACAAGCAAACAGAAAAAACTGAAAAGATGGAAGTCAACATTATCATTATTTCCGACTCAGCTGGGGAAACGGCCTTTAACAACGCCCAGGCGGCTGCCGTCCAGTTCCCTGACGCCGAAGTCAACTACCGCCGCTATCCTTTCATTGTTAACGAAAAGAAGCTGGCCGCTACCCTGGAAGAAATCGAGCAGTACCCTAACCTGGTCATCGTCTACAGCATGCTGGATGAGAAGCTGCAATTGCCGATCATCAAGTTTGCCCGGGAACACAAGGCTAGGTACATCGACATTTTGTCTCCGATCATTGAGGCTATCAGCCAGACGACCCATATGAAGCCGACCGGCCTGGTTGGGGCTAACCACCAATTGACCAACAAGTACTTCAACCGGATCTCCGCCATGGAATTCGCGGTTATGTACGACGACGGCAAGGATCCGCGGGGCTTTTTGGAAGCAGACGTTGTCTTGTTAGGTGTCTCCCGGACTTCCAAGACTCCCCTTTCCTTGCTTTTGGCTAACAAGGGGCTTAAGGTGGCCAACTTGCCGCTAGTACCGCAGACCCACATACCAAAGGAAATCTACCAAATTGACCCGAAGAAGATCATTGGTTTGACCACCGATCCGCAAGTGCTCAACCGCATCCGCCGGCAAAGAATGATCAGCTACGGGATGGACCCCGACACTGCCTACTCCAACATGGACTCCATCAATGCCGAACTGGACAGTGCCATGGCCTTATACAAGAAGCTGGGCTGCTTCGTGATCAACGTGGCTGAACGGTCAATCGAAGAAACCGCGGCTTTGATTATGAACCACCTGGGTTACGAAGAAGATTAATCAAATAATAATTGTGTAAAAAAAACGCGCTGCTTACAACAAACGTAAGAGCGCGTTTTTCTTTTACTTCAGCTGATTTTCATCCACTCTGAAGACTTCTCCAGAAACTGGATCAACTAAAATGAAATATTCCTTCTTGCCGTTCTTGCGCAAGCTGTCAGTTACGCTGAAGACGTAAAAATACTCTGGCCGCTTGTCTGGACTGGTCTTAGTCATCAGCAGCTTGACATTGTGGTGTCCATGCTGTTTAGCGTAAGTAGTGGCGATCTCAGTCGCCAAATCCAAGCCTATATATTTTGGTTGATAGCGGCTATTGTCCCTTTCATCTGGCATCTATTTCACCACCTCACTTAACTTTCATAACACAAGTATAATTTATCTTTAATATTTCTCAATAGCTAAACGACTTCTTGTTCTTTAAATCTGCCATAAACTTTCTGGACTTCCGTGACACTCATGAAGACAAAGGGGTCACATTTTTCTACTGTGGTCCGGATGTCGTAGAGGTCGTAAGTGTCGATAATGGTTAAAAGGACGGTCTTTTCAGTATGCCCGTAGGCCCCTTCCACGTCGTGGAAGATAGTGATCCCGCGGTGCATCTTTTCTTGAATCCCTTAGATGATAGCATTGGGATGTTCAGTAACAATCATTACCTGCAGCTTGTTGTGCTGAGTGTAGACTGAGTCGATGAAGCGGCCGTTGATGAAAATGTTCAAGGCCGTGTAGAGGGCTCTGGACCAGTCAAAGAGAAAACCGGCGATCAAAACGATAATCAAGTTGATCAAGATATTGAACTTGCCGTAGTTCATACCAGTTTTCTTCCTGACCACGATACCTAAGATGTCCAAACCACCCGTAGAAATCCCACTCTTCAAAGCCATACCAGTGCCGATCCCGTTGGCTGCTGCCCCGAAAATGGCGCAGAGGATAGGGTCCAGGCTAACTTGGGTCGGTTTGATGAAACGCATCATGATCGTGGACATAGTAACCGCGAAGATGGTGTAGGCGGTAAACTCACGGCCGATCTTGAACCAAGCTAGGATAAAGAGGGGTACGTTCAAAGCAAAGTACATCACTTCTGTTGGGATGGTAAATGGCATGTAGCGGCTGGTCACAGTGTTGACGATCTGCGCGAAGCCGGTGATCCCGGAAGAATAGATGTGGCCGGGATGCCAGAAGAAGTTCAGGGCTACGGCAACCATAACTGAGTATAGAATTGCCGTCCCGATTTTTACCAAAAAGCCGTAATTGCGTGAAAATCGATTTAAATCAAACAGCTTCATTTTTCTGCTTTCCTTTCCGTTGTAACAGGATCAGCAGCTATTGGCTACTGGCCTTGCCCCGCCTATATAAGAAGACAAAGCGATGAATATCCTTATTTATGATACAGCTTTTTCATAAATCATTGGGGCTTTCCCAACAATTTTTGTAAGTACCCAATGGCAGAGTATATTAAAATCCCATCCTAGCAATGCTAAGATGGGATTAATCAGTTTATGAGACTTTTACTTACAGTGGAGCTGAACATTCTCAGCCCATGGTAAATAGGCTTTCAGACGCTGAATGACAGCTCATTGGGCAGCTTGTCTAGAAGATAGTTGATGTATTTGAATTGATCCAAGCCATTTTGCTTGGCGGTTTCGAGTATGCTCATAATGATTGCCATGGATTTGGCGCCTGTACTACTCTGTGAAAAGAGCCAGTTCTTGCGTCCCATGACGATCTCTTTGACTGCTCGTTCTGCTCTGTTGTTGGACAAATTATCTTTTAGAGCGTTCATGAACTTGTCCATGTGCTTCATGCAATACTTGAAAGCTGTCCCCTGCTTACCGGAAGGCAACACGGAAATTGATTTCTTGGAGCACCAGTCGGAAAACTTCTCTAGCAGAGGCTTTAATTCGGACTGGCGCTTTTCGTATCTCTCTTCAGCGGAAAGGTCTTCCCAGGTGCGCTCCAGGCTAAACATTTGACTACAGTAGTTGATCCCTTGATTAGCCACCAAAGTCGCGTCGGACTCTATAGCCTTGCCTTTAGGCAAGATATTGATCATAATGAAGGTATCCACTGAAGCCTGCCAGGAAATCCCATGCTTCGGCGCCTTTTCGTGATCCATAGTGATACATGACAATCGGCTTCTCGGCATGCTTGCCTGACAAGAAGGTCCAGACGTAGTCTTTAGCTCTTTCACTGTCTAAGACTCGATATGGCGTCTCATCTGAGTGAATTACATCCTGCTTTAGCAGCTCTTTTCTCAAGAGTTCGTAAAGGCTGGAGAGGTAGTACTCGCAGACCTTGATATGCCAATTAAAAACCGTCTTGTGATCAAGCGGAAGGCCCATACGCTGTAAGTCTTTCTCTTGCCGGTAGGCAGGAACCTTGAGAACGTACTTCTAATAGATAATATTTGAGATCAAAGAAGCTGAGCCAAGACTGTTGGTTAACGGAGCCTTAGGTACAGGTGCTTCAATAATCTTGTCAGCTGGTGCCTCATCACTGCAGTGCTGGCACTTGTAAGAGTGCTGAATATGATCGATTCTCTTAACTTGGGCTGGAATGTAGAGCAGCTCTTTTCTGGCACAGAAGCTACCGATCTCTTTCAGCTCGTGCTGGCAGTCTGGACAAGTAAGATCATCCAAACGATGATGAACCTCCTCGCCCGGCAGAGAATCTAAGATGTCTTGCTTTTTACCGACTTGTTTGCGTCTCTTATAGGCAACTAAAACTTCCCACTTACAAAAGTGGGAAGTTTAAGTTAATAAAAATTATTATTCTGCTTCCACAAACTTGGTAATCCGCTTGAGAGCCTCTTTTAAGACTTCATCGCTGGAAGCGTAGGACATGCGGACATAGCCGGCCCCACCAGCCCCAAAGTAGCTGCCCGGGATCACGCCGACTCTGGCATCCTTTGCCAAGGCCTTGGCAAAGCCGACGTCGTCACCCTGGTACTTTTCAGGAATCTTGGCAAAGATGTAGAAGGCCCCGCGCGGCAAAGCCATGTCAAAACCCAGCTTCTTCAAGCCCTTTTCCATGAAGTTGACCCGGCGCTGGTAGATATCTCTGAATTCCTTCGGGTCATCCAGACCGTTGGTCAAGGCTTCAATGGCCGCAGCTTGCACGTTGTTGGTCACGACCGTGATCATGAAGTCGTTCATCTTGCGGACGCTGGCCATGATTTCAGCTGGCCCGCAGATATAGCCCAGCCGCCAGCCAGTCATGGCGTGGGACTTGGACAGGCCGGAAATAAAGATGGTTCTGTCTGGAATGTAAGTAGCCAAAGAGTAGTGCTTGGCATCCCCGTAGATCAGTTCGGAGTAGATTTCATCACTGATCGCGTACATGTGGTGCTTCTTGATAACTTCAGCCAGGCCTTCGATAACTTCCTTAGGGTAGGTTACCCCGGTCGGGTTGGTCGGGTCGTTCAGCATAACAGCCTTAACCCCCTTGCCTTCCCGTTCAATGACTTCTTCCAGCTTTTCCGGGGTCAAAATAAAGCCGGTGTCTGAAGTGTCGACTTCAACTGGAGTAGCCCCAGTCAAGCAGACCAGCTGCATGTACATGGACCAGACTGGAGTAGGCACGATCACCTTGTCGCCATCGTTCAAAAGTGCGGACAAGCTGCAGTTCAAGGCTTCGGTTGCCCCGACCGTGACGGTGATTTCACTCACCGGGTCATAGTCAACCCCGGTCACGCCCTTAACGTACTTGCTGATGGCCTGGAGCAGTTCCGGCTTGCCTGACTGCGGGCCGTAGTGGCTGTCATTGTTTTCAATGTCCCGGATGGCTGCCTGCTTGATGTGTTCCGGGGTATTTAAGTCCGGTTCACCCAGGGTCAGCTTGACAACATCATCGAACTGGGAAACATACTTGTCAAAACAGCGGATATCTGAAGGAACCACGGCGTCGAGCTTGTGGTTAATAATCGGCAGTAAATCTTGCGCTAATTTTGGCATTGGGAAAAACCTCTTAATTCAAATCAAAAAGAACAGCAATTTAATATTTAAGCCTATTTTAGCATAGTTTGTCAAGGAAAGCGGCAGATATAGCTAACTTTGTCCATTTTTCCTCAAATAAAAAATGATTTTCTTAATTCTATACCAGGCAAAAGTTTATTTTGTTAAAAAATCCCGAGATTATTTTTGATATTTTAAGTCGTTGGCAATCAAATCGTCATAGCTTTCCCGCTTGATCACCAGCTGGTCAACCCCGTCCTCGGCAAAAACCACAGCCGGACGCGGATTGCGGTTGTAGTTTGAGGCCATGGAATAGCCATAGGCGCCGGTACTTAAGAGGGCAACTACGTCACCTGGTTCGGTTTTTGGTAAAGGACAAGACTTGATCAAGATATCCCCGCTTTCGCAGTACTTGCCGACCAGGTTGACCCTTTCTTCATCTTCTGCCTGAGGGCGGTCAGCAACAATGGCTGAATATTCTGCCTGGTAAAGAGCTGGGCGGATATTGTCCCCCATCCCCCCGTCAAGGGCGACATAGCTCGGGTAGCCAGGCAGGTCCTTTCTTGAGCCGACAGTATAAAGGCTAAAGCCCGCAGGGCCGACGATCGACCGGCCTGGTTCAATCCAGATGGCCGGCAATTTCAAATTGTTTTCCTGACACTTGCTTTTGACTTCTTTAACAATGGCCCGGACGAATTCTTCAGCCGGAAGTGGCTGGTCCTGGTCAGTATATTGGATGCCAAAGCCGCCACCCACATTCAAGATGTCCGTTTCATAGCCGTATTTCTCTTTCCAGGCACTAGCCAGCTGGCAGAGCTTGTCTGCGCAGCCCACGAAGCCCCGGACGTCAAAAATTTGCGAGCCAATGTGGGCGTGAATGCCGGCCATCTTCATCCGCGGATTGGCCAGGACCAGTTCCAAGGCCCGGTCAGCCTGGCCGCTTTCCATATCAAAGCCAAACTTGGAGTCCACCTGGCCAGTCTGGATATATTCGTTGGTGTGGGCGCTGATACCGGGGGTAACCCGGAGCATGACCTTGCTGCTTGCGTCTTTTTCTTCCAAAATCTGGCTGAGCAAGTCAATTTCATGGAAGTTGTCCAAAATAATGACCCCGACTCCCTGGTCAACAGCCATTTCCAGTTCTGCCCGGCTCTTGTTGTTGCCGTGGAAACTCACCTTGTCCATAGGAAAGCCCGCCTTCATGGCCGTCCAGAGTTCCCCGCCAGAGACGACGTCGGTGTGGCCGCCTTCTTCATTGATGACCTGGTAAATGGCCAGGCAGGAAAAGGCCTTTGAAGCATAGCTGACTTCATAGTCTACCCCTTCTTCTTCAAAGACCCGCTTAAAGGCCCGGATTGCCTGGCGGATTTTCCCCACGTCAAAAACCTGCAGGGGGGTCTGGTACTTGGCCGCCAGTTCCAGGGCATCTACCCCGGCAATCTGCAGGTGGCCGGCTTGATTGACATCGCTTGCTTTAATTAATCCGTTCACGCTTTTACCTCAGCTTTTTTTCTAAAAAACTTAATCAACTTAACTAATAAGTTTAGCCTTCTCCACCTGCCTGGTCAAGGCAGACAGGCTGAGAAAAGAAAAGAGCAAGAAAGATAGAAAAAACAAAAAAGACACCCGACTGGGTGTCTTCCTCACAATTGCGTTAGCTGGATTCGAACCAGCGCATGACGGTACCAAAAACCGTTGCCTTACCACTTGGCTATAACGCAATCTTCAATTCAACCAAGGGACGGCTCCTCGCATCCCCCGACCAAGTAATATCATACTTAGCTTTTTAACTCTTGGCAAGCCTTTTTTTACAAAAAATTTGCCTTAGCCAAGATTCACTTTAAAAAGATTAACCATTAACCAGCTTTTTGGCCTTTTTCTCAGCCTTCAAGGCTTCAAAATAAGCCCGTCCTTCTTTCACGTTCCCAAGGCAATCGTTCCCCGCTTCTGGTTGATGCTCAAGTCATCGATAATCGCATCGACCAGCTCCCAGAAATAGGGACTGACAGCGGCTAAGTCATTGCTCTCCCCTACGCAGAGGTGGGCTGCCTGGCTCATCAAGAGCCAGGCCCGGCCGGCTTCTTTCTGCATCTTCTGGTGGGCCTTCTCCAGGGTCTGCCGGGAACTGAGTTCCAGGCGCTGAGCCTGCTTTTGAAAGTCTTCTTCACATTCTTCTTCCACTGCCAGGGCAAAAACGATCACTTCGCCCAGGGCCCGGCTGGCAAAAGCAAAGTAGCCTTCCCCGCCCTTTTCCCGGCTGGCCACTAAAGCTGCCCGCAGCTGATTCAAAAGGGGGGCAAAGTCCGCCGCCGAGTCGAGCTGGCTGCTGGAAAGGCTGGCGTAAAAGGCCGCCTGCTGGTCCCCTTCTTCCGCTAAGGCCAGATACAGCTGCCTGGCCTGCTTGAAGCGCTTGGCCCGGTAGGCCTGCTTGGCTTCAGCATAAATCTCCGCCTGGTCGGCAGGTCAAATTGCCGGCGCAACTGGTCAGCTGAATAGGCTGCCCCACAGGTCTGGCAGACAAAACGGCTGCCTTCTTTTAACAAATCTCTTTGCCCGCAAAGCTCACACTTGATTTTTCTCTAGCAAAGGTTTGTGAAAAATACAGATTAAAAAAACAAAAAATCAAGACCCATTTTGGTCTTGATTTAAAGAATGATGTTAATAAACTCAGTTGCTCTGCGTGCTTTCTGCTCCCGGGGCAACCTCAATCATGAATTCTGAACTGGTCCAGGTCGACTTGTCCGGGTATGTGACCTTAATCTGGGTCTTGTAGCTGCCGGCCTTGGCAAAGTCTGGCACCGTCAGGCGAAGTTGGCAATCAAGCTGGAAGCCGCGATTGCCTTGCCCACTTGGGTTTTAGCGGCTAATAAGACAGGGGTGTAGCGGGATGAGTCAGCAGGATTATTGACAGTTACCGTCAAAAAGGCGCTGGTCTCCTTGCTCTTCTTCGGCAGGCTGGAGAGGTTAGTTACAAGCTGGCTTGGTGACAGTTTCTGCCCTAAAGTTACCTGCCCTGGACGGACCTTGACCTGGTAGCGGGCCTTGTCAGTCTGCCGCTTAACCGTAACCTTAACAAATCTTGTCACTTCCCAGCTCTTATCCGGGTAAGTTGCTTTGACAGCAAGCAGGTAAGTCCCAGCCTGCTTGGTGTTGATCTTTTGCGAGAGCTGGTTCCCTTGTCTTTCTGCCGCTTGACCGTCACTTTAACCTGCCGGGTGTATTCCTGGCTCTTGTCTGGGTAGGTGACCAAAACGGCCGTGTAGTAGCTCCCGGCCCACTTGAAGTTTGGCACTCGGGCAAAGCGGAAACTGGTCTTCTTAGGTAGTTTTGCCCGGTTGGTGATCAGGCGCTTGGACTTCTTGCTCTTCTTATTAACTTTTTATGCTTTTTGACCGTCTTCTTCGCCTTCCAGGTATGGTCATAAACGCTGACGGTTACTTCCTGGCTGGTCTCCATTGAATTGTCCAGATAAAGCAGGCGGATCCAGGTCTTATATGTCCCCGCCTTGGCGAAATTGGGCTCGGGCACGAATTCATAAACCGTATTAGCCGGCAGGCTTTTAGCATTCTTGACCAGCTCCTGGGCAATCCGGTATTTGCCTTCCCGTACCTAAAAGTTTCTAACTTCTGGATTATATTCATCTGCCTGGCTGGCTTGGCTTTCCTAGCCGGCCAAAAGGCAAAGGGACATAAGGGCAGCGGCCGTTGGGACGCTATATAGCTTCGTCATTTTTTATTCCTCCAAAACACAATTCAAACACTTTTTTGCAAGCACATACTTTATAAGTTAATTATAGTCCAAATCGTTTTATTTTTTTGCCCGCTTTCAGAATGTTTAGCCAGCTTTTTCCCATAAAAAAAGCTGCCAGAATCTGGCAGCTCATGCAAAAAATTATCTTTACTTTCTAACTCTTATTCGCTCTGGACCTTGCTGTGGAAGGACATGCGGAAACTGGCTTCGAAGTCTTCCCCGCTTGCCAGCCGGTTCATCCCCTTCTTATCTTCCAGGTCCCCGTCAGTATCGGTAAGGTCAGCGATCCCCCACCATGGTTCGATACAAACGTAATCAGCCGTCTTTGGGTACTGGGACCAGATGCCCACGTAAGGAGCTGAATCAGTTCTGACATTGATGTGGAAGCGGCTGGTTTCCGTCTTGATGGAGAACTTGTTGTCCGGGTGCCGCATCACCAGCACCATGGCATCATCCTTAAAGAGATCGTCAGTGATCGTGATCAAGGATTCAGTTGGGGCCAGAAACCGCTTTTCCCAGTTGAGCAGGCCGCCTTCCAGCGGCACCTGCACCCGGGGCTTAGCCGGGTTGACCTGAAGGTAGAAGTCATCCTTCTTGACCCCGTCTTCAACCGGCAAGGCAAAGCCCGGGTGGCCGCCGACGCCGAAGATCATGTCCCCTTCACCCTTGTTAGTGACGTGGAAGCTTTCCTTGATCATGTTGTTCAAAAGCTCATAGCTGACCCGGAATTCAAACTTGAAAGGGTAGACAGCTCTGGTTTCTTCTGTGTCGGTCAAAAGGAAGGTCAGCTTTTCCTTAGTCTGCTCTTCCAGGGCAAATTCCATGTTGCGGGCAAAGCCGTGCTGTCCCATGTGGTAGGTCTGGCCCTGGTAGCTGTATTCATCATTCTTCAGCTTGCCCACGATCGGGAACAAGACTGGAGCATGCCGGCCCCAGACTTCCGGGTCAGCCTGCCAGATGTATTCATTGCCGATGTGCTTGCCAATGACGCTCTGCAGCTCTGCCCCGCGGCTTGATACCGTAACCTTCAGAATCTCGTTTTCGATAGTATAATCCATTATTTGCCCCTTGATACTCTTATTTTTTCTAAACTCAATCGCATTTTTACACTAATTCAGGAACAATTTGCCAAAAATCCCTCCTTTACAGGATGAACTTGGTCAGGTCCTTGTTCTTGACGATATCGCTCAATTTCTGTTCGACATAGGCCTGGGTGATGGTGATTTGCCCCATTTCCATGTCCGGCCCTTCATAGAGAACTTCTTCCAGCAGCTTCTCCAAGATCGTAGCCAGGCGGCGGGCACCTATATTGTCCGTCCCCTGGTTGACTTCAAAGGCAATTTCAGCAATCTTGTCGACTGCTTCAGCCGTGAAGACCAGGTCAACCCCGTCAGCCTTCAGCAAGGCAATGTACTGCTTCAAGAGGGAGTTTTGCGGGTCCTTCAAGATTCTGACGAAGTCATCCTTGGTCAAGGCGTCCAGCTCAACTCTGATCGGGAACCGGCCCTGCAGTTCCGGAATGAGGTCGCTCGGCTTGCTTTCAGCAAAGGCCCCGGCCGCGATAAAGAGGATATGGTCGGTTGAAAGCGGACCGTACTTAGTGCTTACGGTTGAGCCTTCAACGATCGGCAGGATGTCTCTTTGAACCCCTTCTCTTGAGACGCCGGCGGAGTTGCGCTTATCAGCCGCGGTAATCTTGTCGATTTCGTCGATGAAGATGATCCCGCTCTGCCCAGCCCGGTCCATGGCCTTTTGGTAGATGTCGTCATAGTTGACCAGCTTCTTTTCTTCTTCTTGGACCAAAAGCTTTCTGGCCTGGCTGACCGGCAGGGTCCGCTTGACTTTCTTCTTAGGAAGCATGTCACCCAGCATGCTGGACATGTCCATCCCCATCTGCCCCATCATGTCGCCCATTGGGTTGGGCTTTGGAGCTTGTTCAACTTCGATGGTGACTTCTTCGTTTTCCAAAAGCCCCCGGTCCAGCTTTTCAGCCACGCTGAGTCTTTGGTTTCTAATCTCGTCAGTAACTTCTTCTGTTTCTTCCGGCATCCCGCCGCCAGCCAGCAGGCTCTGAATCATTTCCTGCATCTGCTGCATCTGGTTTTGCCGGTTGTTGCGCTTAACGCCTGGCACCAGCAGGCGGACCAGGGTCTTGTTGGCCTGGCGGATGGCCTGGCCTTCAACCTTGACAAATTCTTCTTTTTCCACGATCCGGACAGCTTCATTGGCCAGGTCCCGGACCATGGATTCAACATCCCGGCCCACGTAGCCGACTTCGGTAAACTTGGTAGCCTCAACCTTGACGAAAGGCGCGTCAACGATGTCAGCCAGGCGGCGGGCGATTTCCGTCTTCCCGACCCCGGTTGGCCCGGCCATCAAAATGTTCTTTGGCGTAATGTCCTTTTGCACGTCTTCTGGCAGCTGGGCCCGGCGGTAGCGGTTGTACAGGGCGATAGCCACGGACTTCTTGGCCTCATTCTGCCCGACGATGTACTTGTCCAGCAGGTCAACGATCTGCTTTGGCGTTTTCTCTCTCATCCCTATTTTTCCTCGATTTCATCCGTAACAATCTCGTGGTCGGTAAAAACATCGATGTCCGCAGCTATATTGACTGCTTCCTTGGCGATTTCACTGGCCGTCATCCCGCTGGCATGCCGGAGCATCCCCACGGCCGCTGCCTGGGCATAGTAGCCGCCTGAGCCGATGGCCACCACGCTTTCGTCTGGTTCGAGCACTTCCCCGTTGCCGGAAATCAAGAGCAGGTCCTGGTCGTTAAAAGCAATAACCATGGCTTCCAATTTCTGCAAGGTCTGGTCTTTCCGCCAGGACTGGGCCATTTCCACGGCTGCCCGGCGTAAGTCGCCGCTGTAGCTTTCCAGCTTTCCTTCCAGCATTTCCTGCAGGCTGACGGCATCCGCCACCCCGCCGGCAAAGCCGATCACCACTTGGTCGTGGTAAATGCGGCGGATCTTCTTGGCCGTGGTCTTGGCGATGATGCTCTTGCCCAAGGTCACCTGGCCGTCGCCGGCAATCGCCGTCTGGCCATTGTATTTTACTGAACAAATCGTTGTCATTTTCTTCCTCCGTTTGTTTGCTTTTCTATTGATCGCGTTATTTAAAAATCTTGCTAAAAAGCGGAAATGATTGCCGCTTTCCAAACATCTTCATAATAACACTTTTCCTCATTTTCGGGGAAAATGCTGGCGATATTCCGCCGTAAGATGCTGCATGCTGACATGAGTATAGATCTGGGTCGTAGACAAGTCCTCATGGCCCAAGAGCTCCTGCACGCTCCTGAGGTCTGCCCCGTTGTTGAGCATGGCGGTGGCGAAGCTATGGCGGAGTTCATGGGGGTGGGCACCAGCCGTCAAGCCTGCTTTTTGAAAAATTTGCTGGACGGCTTTGGCAATCCCCCGGCTGGAAATTGGCCTACCGAGCTTGTTTAAAAATACTGCCTCGGTATCTGGCTCATTTTTCAATAAACTTGGCCGGGCTGCCTGCAGATATTCCTCCAAGTACTTTTTGCTCTCTTGGTCAAAAAAGACATAACGGTCCTTATTGCCCTTGCCGTGCACCAAAATCATGCCGTTTTCCAGGTCAAGCTGCTTAATTTTCAAGTCAGTCAGTTCGCTCAGCCGCATCCCGGTCGCGTAAAAAAGCGCCACAATTGCCCGGTTGCGGACTGTTAACGGTTTGCCATCGTTTAGCGAGCGGATGACCTGGCCGACTTCATCTTGGTAGAAAAATTCCGGCAGCTTTTTCTTCCCTCGCCTAAGCTGAATGGCCACGGTCGGGTCAGCTTTGACCAAACCCCGCCTGGTCAAAAGTCGGTAAAAAGACTTAAGGCTGGATAATTTTCGGGATAAAGTGCTGGATGCCAGCTTTTGTCCGGTTGCCAGCAGGTAAATTTCCAGGTCCCGGCGGGATATTTGATCCCAGCCTGGAAAGCCCCCGTTTTCCTGCCAGAATTTCTTAGCTGCTGCCAGGTCCTTTTGGTAGGCCAGGACGGTTTTGGGGCTGTAAGAGCGCTCATTTTTCAAGTAGGAAAGAAACTGCTCTTCAAGGGTCATTAGTCAGCCAGCTTCTCTGCCTTAAAGGCGGCCAGGTCGGCCAGGCCCCGTTCACTGATCTTTTCGTGGCGCTCGCGCTTGTTTCTGATCTTCTTGCCCTCCAGGCCCGGAATCAAGGCAAAGCTGGCGTTCATTGGCTGAAAGTGCTTGGCATCAGTGGTCGTAATGTAGTGAGCCATAGAGCCAAGGGCAGTGGTTACCGGGAATTCAACCGTCTCTTGCCCCAAGGCTTCTCTAGCCGCGTTAATCCCGGCGACCAGGCCGCTGCCGGCACTTTCCACGTAGCCTTCCACCCCGGTCATCTGGCCGGCAAAGAAGAGGCCTGGCCGCTTTTTAGCTTCATAGCTGGCCTTTAAAACTTCCGGGCTGGCCATGTAGGTGTTCCGGTGCATCTTGCCATAGCGGACGAAGCGGGCCTTTTCCAGGCCAGGGATCATTTGGAAGACCCGCTTTTGTTCCCCGTACTTGAGGTGGGTCTGGAAGCCCACGATATTGTACATGGAAGCAGCAGCGTTGTCCTGGCGGAGCTGAACGACAGCGTAAGGAGTCTTGCCGTCCTTCGGGTTCTCCAGGCCGACTGGCTTTAAAGGACCAAAAAGCATGGTCTTGGCCCCCCGGGCCGCCATGACTTCGATCGGCATGCAGCCTTCAAAGACCTCGCTGTTTTCAAAGCCGTGCATTTCAGCAGTTTCCGCGTGAACCAGGGCATTGGCAAAGCGGTCGTATTCTTCCTTGGTCATCGGGCAATTGAGGTAGGCGGCTTCGCCTCGGTCATAACGACTCTTCTTGTAAACGATGTCCATGTCAATGGAGTCAGCCGCGATGATTGGAGCGGCCGCGTCAAAGAAGTGGAGGCTTTCAGTGCCTTCAAAGTCCTGGATCTTTTCTGCCAGGCTATCGCTGGTCAAAGGACCGGTCGCGATAACGGTGATGCCTTCACTTGGCAGGTCAGTGATTTCTTCATCGTGAATGGTCACTTCCGGCAGGCTGGTCAATTTGTCGGTCACATACTTGGAGAAAAGCTCCCGGTCAACGGCTAACGCCCCGCCGGCTGGAACCTGGCAGGCATCAGCGGCTTGCATGATCAAGGAGTCCATCTGCCGCATTTCTTCTTTCAAGAGGCCAACAGCGTTTGAAAGCTGGTTGGACCGCATGGAGTTGGTGCAGACTAATTCCGCAAAATTGCCGCTTTCATGGGCCGGAGTCATTTTCTTTGGCCGCATTTCGTACAAGTCAACCTTGATCCCTCTTTTGGCCAGCTGCCATGCTGCTTCGCTGCCGGCCAACCCGGCGCCAATTACCGTAACTTTTTCTGTCATTTGATTCAATCCTTCGCTTAAAAATTATCTACTTACCATTTTACCGAAAAAGCTTCTCCCTGCCTAATCGCACGCTCTGAGCAAAAAATGCCACCAAGGGCCTTGGTGGCATTTTTACTTTAACTTTCAACTTATTCGGCTGCTTCGTCTTGTTCTTCTCTTGGCTCTTCCTTGTAGTCGCCATTCGGGCAGAGGACGACCATGCCGTCCTTGCGCTTCTTTTCGACCAGGAAGTGGCCGTCGTGCGGGCAGACCCGGCTGATCGGCTTGTCCCAGGAAACAAAGTCGCAGTCTGGATAGCGGGAACAGCCATAGAATTTCCGGCCCCGCTTGGACTTCTTTTCCAGAACTTCGCCTTCCCCGCACTTCGGACAAGTCACGCCGACCTTCTTGACGATGGTCTGGGTGTGGCGGCAGTCCGGGAAACGGGAACAACCGTAGAACTTGCCGTAGCGGCCCATCTTGACCAGCATCGGGGCCCCACATACTTCACAATCAAAGCCAGCTGGCTGGTCCTTGATCTGGATCTTCTGGATCTCGCTGTCGGCTTTCTCCAGTTCTTTGGAGAATGGCTTGTAGTACTGGTCAACCACACTGACCCAGTCTTTCTTGCCTTCTTCGACTTCATCGAGTTCATCTTCCAGCTTGGCCGTGTAGTCAACGCTGGTGATGTCCGGGAAGAACTTCTCAACCAAGCCGTCGACGATTTCCCCCAGTTCAGTTGGCACGATTGCCCGCCCTTCCAACTTGACATAATTCCGGGACTGGATGTTCTGGATGGTCGGCGCGTAAGTTGACGGCCGGCCAACCCCGTTTTCTTCCAGAGCCCGGACCAGGCTGGCTTCAGTATAGCGGGCCGGCGGCTGGGTGAAGTGCTGCTTGTTGTCTGACTTGGTCAGCTTGACCTCGTCGCCCTCTTCCAGGGCTGGCAGGGCCACGTTCTTTTCACTCCGGTTGTCATAAACCTTGGTGTAGCCAGCAAACTTCATAACTGACCCGCTGGCTCTGAAGGTCACCCCATTTTGGGTCAAGTCATAGCGGACCGTGTCAAAGACGGCCGGAGTCATTTCACTAGCCACAAAACGGCTCCAAATTAAGGAGTAAAGGCGGAGCTCATCCTTGGTCAAAACCTTTTCCAGGGACTTCGGTGTCCGGTAGACACTGGTCGGCCGGACAGCTTCGTGGGCATCCTGAGCGTCGCCTTGATTCTTGAAGTGGCGCTCCTTCTTGACCACGAAGTCGCTGCCGTATTCCTCAACGATGAACTGAGCTGCTTCCTGGCGGGCAACTGGTGAGATCCGCTTGGAGTCAGTCCTCATGTAGGTGATCAAACCGACCGTGCCTTCCTTGCCCAGGCTGATCCCTTCATACAGGTGCTGGGCAATGTTCATGGTCTTTGAAGTCCGGAAGTTCAGCCGCCGGTTGGCTTCCTGCTGCATGGTGGAAGTGGTAAACGGCGCGGCTGGCTGCCGGCGGACTTCTCTTTTAACTACCTTACTGACCGTAAACGGCTTCTTCTTGTCAAACTTAGCCAGCAGCTTCTGGACGGCCTCGTTATTTGGCAATTCCGTCTTTTTACCTTCTTCGCCGTAAAAGCTAGCCTGGAACTTGTTCTTGCCCTTGGCAAATTCAGCGTCAATCGTCCAGTATTCAACCGGCTTGAAGGCCTTAATTTCCTTTTCCCGATCGATAACCAGCTTCAAGGCAACTGACTGCACCCGGCCGGCTGACAGCCCCTTCTTGACCTTGGACCAGAGAATCGGCGACAAAGAGTAGCCGACCAAGCGGTCCAAGACCCGGCGGGCCTGCTGAGCGTTGACCATGTCCATATCGATTGTCCGGGAGTGGTTGAAGGCATCCTTGACCGCGTCCTTGGTAACTTCGTTAAAGGTTACCCGGTTGGCTTCTTTTTCGTCCAGGCCTAAAACGTGGGCCACGTGCCAGGCAATAGCTTCCCCTTCCCGGTCGGGGTCGGAAGCCAGGTAGACTTTGTTGGCCTTCTTGGCTTCAGCCTTCAGTTCCTTGATGGTGCCACCCTTCCCCCGGATGGAGATGTATTTTGGCTGGTAGTCGTGTTCAATGTCGACCCCCATCTGGGACTTGGGCAAGTCCCGGATGTGCCCTTTAGAGGCGATTACGTGGTACTTCCGGCCCAGGTACTTCTCGATAGTGTGGGCCTTGGCTGGAGATTCCACGATAACCAGGTCTTTTTTCACCTTGCTCTTTTTCCGCTTCGGGCTGCTCTTCTTGGCAGCCGTGGTCTTTTTACTGCTCTTGCTTTTATCTTCTTTTGCTGTAGCAGGCATCAAATGCCCCTTTCACTAAATTCGAAATTAAATCTTCTTCAATATAGAAATAATTTCAGGAATTGTCAACCAAAAGAAAATTAACTTAAGGGAGCAGACAGACAATTTTTGCAAGAATTTAATCTTTCACAGGTCAATTTCCTTGTCGATAACCGGGGTTGCCCCGGCTGAAATCAGCTGGTTGGTGCCGGCCGACAAGGGGCTGGTGATTGCACCCGGGACGGCAAATACGTTCCGGTTTTCCTGCAGGGCCAAATTGGCCGTAATCAACGAACCGGAATGGACTTTGGCTTCAGTCACGATCACGTTCTTGCAAATCCCGGCCAAAATCCGGTTGCGCTCTGGAAAGCGGAAGGGCCTTGGCGGCGTGTCGGGCAGGTATTCGCTAAGCAGGAGACCCCGGGCGGCAATTTGCTGCTGCAAGAGCGTATTTTCCCGGGGGTAAAAATAGTTCAGGCCATTAGCCACAACCGCGATGGTCTTGCCGCCAAAATTCAAGGCATTCTGGTGGGCCAGGGCATCAACGCCCTTAGCCAGGCCACTGGCGATCACCTGTTTTTTCTTTAGCAAAACAGGCATGAGGTTCTCAATAACCTTGCCAGAATATTGACTTGGCGTTCTTGACCCCACGATCACCGTCACCTCTTTTTCCAAAAGGGACAAGTCCCCCTTGGCAAAAAGCAAAATCGGCGGCCGATAAATTTCTCTTAATCGTACTGGATAAGCATCGTCAAAGAAACTAATTATTTTGAAATTCCTTTGCAAGTTTTCAATGGCACTTTCGTAGCGGTCACTTAAAAAGGCCCGCTCCACCCGGTAGAGGATTTCATCAGGCAGTTCCAGGCAGTTCAGCCATTCATGGTCCACGTCCTCATCCGGGAGCATCTGCTGCATGACCTGCAATATTTTGAGATAGCTGAGGCCCTTCTGCAGCTTCAGGCGCAGTAAGAATTCGGTTTTATTCATTTTTCCCTCCACTTACTATTACGCCAAAAAGCGGGAATTTTCCTTTTTCTCAAAATTTTTCTTTTTTGACCAAAAAGAAAAAGACCGATCTAGTCAGCCTTTTTAAGTCCAACCATCTCGCTCACCGGACTGAAGGTCAGGCGGTGAATCGGCGTTGGGCCATATTTTCTTAATGCTTCCAGGTGGTCCTTGGTTCCATAGCCGGCATTATGGTCAAAGGCATAGTCTGGATAAAGACGAGCGTAATCGTCCATCAAAGAGTCTCTGAAAACCTTGGCCACAATCGAGGCCGCGGCAATCGAGTTAGACTTAGCATCCCCCTTGATCAATTCTAGCTGGGGCAAGTCCACCGGCACGTTCATGGCATCGACCAGCAAAGCATCTGGCCTGGTGCTCAAAGCTTCCACGGCCTGCTTCATGGCCAGGCGGTCAGCCTCGTAAATATTGATCTGGTCAATCACTTTGTTGTCCATGACCCCGACGCCGACAGCAACAGCCTCTTGCAGGATCTTGGGATACAGTGTCAGGCGCTTTTGCGGACTCAGTTTCTTTGAGTCGTTGACTTCCAGTAAGGAAAAATCTTCCGGCAAAATGACGGCAGCCGCTACAACCGGGCCAGCCAAAGGACCCCGGCCGACTTCATCGACTCCGGCTACGAGCTGCCCTTTAGCCCAAAAATCCTTCTCGTAACTGAAGCGGCCCAAGAATTCTTCCTTTTGCTTAGCCATCTTTTCCTGCCGGCGCTGGTAGCTGACCAGCAGCTTCTGTACCCCCTTGCGGTCGTCTTTGGCTAATTCTGCCAGAATAGCTGGGTCGATAGAATCTGCTTGCAGCAGGTCTTTAATTTCATTAATTTTCATTATTCGCGCTTGGCCGGTCCAGGCTGATCCTGCCTAGCTTGCCCTTTCTTAACCGCTGTAGCATGAAGAGGGAGAAACGGTCATAGTCGTCCCGCATCCCGTTGTTTTGAGTCATGGCCAAAAGCAGGTCAGTATCGCCGATATTTTCCAGCTTGTCCTTAGTGCAGTTGGCGAACTTGGCCAGATAAGCCGGGTAGTACTGCCGCAGCTGCCGGATGACAAAAAGGGCAACGTCGTCAGCGTGGAAAATCGTGTCCTTGATGGCCCCAAAAGCAGCCAGCTTGTAGCCTACGTCCTGGTCTTCAAACTTTGGCCAGAGAATCCCCGGCGTGTCCAGGATCTGGATGCCATATGGGGTCTTCAGCCAGGCCTGGCCCTTGGTTACCCCCGGCCGGTCCCCGGTCATGGTGACATTGCGGCCAACCAGGCGGTTGATGATAGTGGACTTGCCGCAGTTAGGCACGCCAACTAGGCAGACGCGGATAATCGGGTTGGAGGCCCCTCTCTCTTCCAGCTTCTTGACCTTTTCGCTGGCTGCCTTCTTGATCAAGGTGATCAAGGCCTGCATATTAGTGTTGTGCTGGGCATCCATTGCCATGACCAAGGTGCGCGGGCCCTGCAATTTCTTTTGCCAGAGCTTAGTCATCACCGGGTCAGCCAGGTCGGTCTTGTTTAAAATGATCAGGTGGGGCTTGTCGCCGACCAGTTCACTGATCATCGGGTTTCTGGAAGCGCTGGGAATCCGGGCGTCCAAAACTTCAATAACAACGTCAATTAAGTTTAATTTTTCTTCCAGCTGATTCCTAGCCTTGTTCATGTGGCCTGGATACCATTGAATTTTAGTCATTTTTCCTCCCAAAAACAGCAGAAAAGGAAGCCGGGGCTCCCTTTCGTGCTTGTCACTCAATCCTAAGAATTATCCTAGTACTGCATTTTCTCTTCATAAGCCTGGTAAGCATCGTCAAAAATCGTCATGCTAGACAGGTAAGCGGCATTTTCCTCCAGATATTCTGACAGCCTGGTCCGGTCCTGCTCCTGTCTGGGAAAGGTAGAATCAAACTGGGCGTTGTTGGCAAACTGGGCCAGGTCGCCATTTGAATCCGGATCGCGCAAAGTCATCAAAAACTGGTAAAAACTTTGTCGGTAGACCATATATTACTCCGTATAAAACATGACCGCGTAGGCCTCATGGCCGGCGTGGGTGATGATGATCGGGCTGGTTTCCTGGACCAGGATCTCCAGGTCCGGGTTGACCTCCTTGAAGCGCTGGGCGAGCTCTTCCATCTTGTCTCTGGTGTCGACATAGGAGATGCCGACATACTTGACCTTGTCGCCCAGTTCTTTCAACTGGTCGACAAGCATGTCGTCAAACTTCTTGATGAATTTCTTCCCCCGGCCCCGGTAAGGGACATTCAAGCTGCCCTCTTTCATGGTTAGGCCGACGTGGAAGTTCAAAGCTGAAACCGCCCGGCCGGCCCACTTGCCCAAACGGCCGCCGGCTAAAATGTTCTGCAGGTTGGGCACCATCATTTCCAGGTACATATTCTTGCCGATCTGGTCCAGGTGAGCCAGGATTTCATCCATTTCCTTGCCCGCTTCCGCGTCCTTGGCCGCCTCAATGCAGTAGTAGCCTTGAGAGCGGTCAGTATAGCCGCAGTCGATGACCGTGATCTTGCCGGCTACCATTTCAGCGGCCTGGCGGGCGGAATCAACCGTCCCCGACAGGGTCTTGGCCATGAAAATCCCCAGGACTTCACTGCCGTCAGCCGTCAGTTCCTCCATTCTCTCCACGAACAGGCCGACCGGGGGCTGGCTGGTCTTGGGCAGCTTCTCTGCCTCATCCATCTTTTGGATAAAGTCGGCCCGGGTAATGTCAACGCCATCCGTGTAGGTATGTCCGTCGATTGTCACCGACAGGGGCACCACCGTAATACCGTATTTTTCAATTTCTTCCGGACTCAGCTGTACTGAGGAATCCGTCATGATCTTGATCTTAGACAATTTAACTGACCTCAATTTACAAATTATCCTATCAGCTTCTCAGTTGTGATAGAATTAGACTTAATACAGACTTTAGTATAGCAAATTTTCGGCTAAAAATTATAATTAATTGATCAAAACTGAAAGGGGCTTTATATGGCTTTCAATCCTTGGCAGCCGGTCGAAGACCGGCCCAAATCTTACTATATTATTGACAATGTTCTCTCAGCCGTCGTGCACGGGATCGGCTTCGGCCTCTCAATCGCCGGCCTGGTTATTTTAGTGGTCCGGGCCTCCCACAGCCACAGCGCCCTCAGAGTGACAACTTTTGCCATCTACGGGGCTTGCATGATCCTGCTTTACCTCTTCTCGACCCTCTACCACAGCCTGGTCTTCACCAAGGCGAACAAGGTCTTCCAGATCTTCGACCACTCT
>NZ_AZCR01000005.1:448-7694 GCF_001433875.1 Lactobacillus delbrueckii subsp. delbrueckii DSM 20074 = JCM 1012 | reverse complement strand
AATCTTTATCGCGATTGCCGGCTCTTATACCCCTTATACCCTGGTCACGATCGGCGGGGCTAAAGGCTGGGTCATGTTCAGCATCATCTGGGCCCTGACGGTCTTTGGGATCCTCTATTATATCTTCAACCAGGGCAAGCACGTTATCGGCGACACCATCCTTTATATCGCCATGGGCTGGATGGTGATCCTGGCCGGCAGCCAGCTTTATTTCAGCCTGGGGCCGACCGGCTTCTGGCTTTTAGTCTCAGGCGGGATTGCCTACACCTTTGGCTGCCTCTTCTTCTCTATGCGGGGCCTGCCATATAGCCACGTCATCTGGCACTTCTTCGTTTTGCTGGGCTCCATCTTGATTTTCTTTTCAGTTTTATTTTATGTATAAAAAAGGCGCTGGTGACCAGCGCCTTTTAGATTGCCAAAAATTCCGCGATTGCCGCCTGGCTGTTCTCTACCTGGCCGCTGACCACGCCCTCAAGGGCTTTGCGCAAAAGCTGGCCCAGTTCCGGTGAAGGCTTAATCCCCTCCTTGATCAGCCACTGGCCGTCAATGGCCAGCTCCCCTGCCGCCTTGATTGGCAGACGGTTATAGCGGTCTAACAGGACCTGGCTGGATAGAGGCTTGCCCAAAAGCCCCGCTAGCTTTAAAGCCGCCTCCAGGTTCTCCTTGCCGATTTCAAAGAGGTCAAAATCGCTCTCTCCCCCCCGGCTCAAGAGGTCAAAGGCGGCCACGATCTGTCTGACTTGCTGGTTCATTGCATTGGAGTTCTTCCAGGCCCGCATGAAAGGCGAAATCTTGTCAGCCGGCAGGTTGATTAAAACGGCGATCAAGCTCCAAAAGACTGCTTCGTCATCCGGACCAGCCTTAAGGTCAGTGAAGACAGAGAGCTGGTCCTTTTTCCCAGCCAGACCCGGGCATTCCTCGCTTAAGCCGGTGGCCAAAAAGTCCTTAAAAGCCTGCCGGCTGTCCTTGCCCAGGGCCAGCTTGACAAATTCTTCCCTGATTCTTTCCACGGAAATCTTGCTTAAAAGCTCGTGATTGTTGATAATAGCCTGCCTGGTCTTTTCTTCCAGGCTGAAAGAGAGCTGGCTCATGAAGCGGACTGCTCGCATCATCCGCAAGGCATCCTCATGGAAACGGTCTTCAGCCACGCCAACAGCCTTGATCGCCCGCCGCTTCAAGTCGCCTAAACCGTCGAAAAGGTCAATGATCTCCCCTTGCCGGTTCATGGCCAGGGCATTGATGGTAAAGTCCCGCCGCTTTAAGTCCTCGTCCAGGTTCTGCACGAAGGTGACCTTGTCTGGCCGGCGGAAGTCCTGGTAGCCGGATTCCGTTCTGAAAGTCGTGATCTCGTAGCTGGATCCCCCATAAAGGACGGTCACTGTCCCGTGCTGGATGCCAGTGTCGATACTTTTGGCAAAAGTCTCCTTGACTTCTTCCGGGTAGGCACTGGTCGCGATATCCACGTCATGAATCGGCCGCTCTAAGAGCAGGTCGCGGACGCAGCCGCCGACGAAGTAAGCTTCAAAGCCAGCTTCTTCCAACTTTTCCAGGACCGGCATGGCCTGGGTAAAAACTTCCGTTATACGAATATTAGTCATCTTTTTCTCCACCTCGACTTTTTTTGCTAAAATTGATTACGCATGGGAATAATTAAGAAAGGAGTGTCGAAATGAACAAGCCAAAATTCAAATGGACCACTAGTGACACGATCAACATCCTGATGATTGCCCTGGGCTCGGCCATCTACGCCTTCAGCGTGGACATGGTGTCGATTCCCAACAAGCTGGCCGACGGGGGATTGTCGGGTTTCACCCTGATCATCCGCCACTTCTGGGGGGTCAACCCCGGTCTCAGCACCTTCATCATCAACATTCCCTTGATCTTTTTAGGCTTTAAATATATGGGCAAGCGGGCCATGATTTATACCGTCTGGGGAACCCTTTGCCTGTCCTTCTTCTTAAGCATGTGGACCCTGCAGTCTATTATAGACCAAGTTCCCCTCCATCACGACCCCTTCCTGGCTGCTGTCACGGCCGGCTGCTTGTCGGGGCTGGGACTAGGACTGGTCTTCCACTTTAACGGGACCACCGGGGGCAGCGATATTGCCGCCCGGGTCTTGCAGGAAAAATATGGGATCACGCCCAGCAAGGGTCTTCTGGCCCTGGACTTCTTAGCCCTGGCCTGCTCCCTGTCTTACCTGGACTTCTTCCATGTCGGCTACACCATGGTCTCCTGCTTCATTTTATCCAAAGTCATGGCCTTGGTTACTGAAGGCGGGACCCGGGCCAAGGGGGCCTTTATCATTTCCCAGAATTACCGGAATATCGCCAAGCTGATTGACCTGCGCTTAGAGCGGGGCTTCACCTACATTAACGCTAAGGGCGGCTATTCCAACGAACCCCGCCACATGATCTACCTGGTCCTGTCACCAAGAGAAATCCCAGAATTAAAGAAAATCGTCAAGCAAGAAGACCCGCAGGCCTTCATCATCTTCTTTGACGTCAACGAAGCTTTGGGCGAAGGCTTCAGCTACAAGACCAAGTCGCCAAGCTTATTTATCAGAAAGTAAAAGGAGTCACCAGCATGACTCCTTTTTTCTTACCTTAATCTTGCTTAATCCTGAGAGCCGCGTCCCGCAGCTTCTTGCTAAAGACAGGCGCCAGGTGCTGCAGGAGGCTAACCAGATTAATTTCGCCCTTGTCATAGACATTAGTCAGAAGCAAATAGTCTTGGATCTCACCAAAGTCATTCTTAACCGGAACCAGCAGAATGCGGTCAATATCATTCTTGGCGCAGAAATCCCCTTGTTCAGCAAAGTCAGCCTCTCGAGCTGAAGTATCTCCGGTCATTTAGGAGCTGCTGGTTGACCTCGAAAATTCCGCGTCAGTTGCTGCGATCCGCTTGAATTCCGACTCACCGCCTTCATCCAGGGCAAAGACCGTCACCACGCAGTTTGGCATGGTCGAGGCCTTTGTATAGTAATTGACCCAGCTGCGCAGGCCCCGGCGGGTCAATCCACCGTCTCAGAGCTTCCAGATTGCAGACCTTATCAGTCAAAGTCCGGATAACCGGCTGAAAAGTAAACCTGGATCCAGCCCTTTTCCAGGGTCTCGTCAATGTGGCTAAGCACATACTCTTGCAGGCGGTGTCTTTGGTCCAGCTTGTCATCATAGTAAACTATTCCGGACTTAAAAGGATCTTCCAAGGACTCACAGGCCATATTCCTGGCAGTAGGCATAAAAGCGGTCTTCACCCGACCGGGTGCAGGCCTGGTCACCAAAACTGTCCTTAAGACAAGCTCCCACAAAGCGCAGCAGGTCATCCCCCTGCGTATTGGTTGTTGTAATCCTTCATCCCCACCAGGTCAAAGGAAATCGAAACACGCTCGCCTTCCTTGATCCAGTCCCTTGTCCGGCTTTGGCCGACTTCTTGGAAAGAGCGCAGGTCCAGCAGGCCGGTCAAAAGAGTCCGGTTGATGTTGATCGGCGTAATGTAGCACAGGTGCAATTCCCGGCCAGCAACTTCAGCCTTGCGAACCTAAGCATTAAGCAGGTGCTCTTGCCCCTTGGCATCTGCAACTGTCATGTGTTCAAATTCGGCATGATCACCGCTTAGACCTGTAGTCAGCGGGAAGAGCTTTTCCCAGGCAAAATCAGTCAGTTCAGCCATATTTTTGCAGGCAAACAAATCCAGCAGCTTCTTATTGGCATAGACAATGGCCGTTTTATTATCCTTGACTTCCAGAACCCAGGAAGGGCTCCCGGATATAAGTAAAAGACTTTCGCAAGAAATTTGTCAGATCATCTTTTTCAATCATATTACCGGCTTCCATCTAGCTATTTTTTGTCATTAGAGACTTGTACAAAGTAATTATACTAAATCCTTCTATCTTTTTCTCAAAAAATAATAGTATTTTTGCAATTATTTCGCAAATTAAAACCGCTCTCACCTAGAGAACGGTTAAAAGCTTAAAAAGTATTCAGTTATGATGGAAATTTCGCGAACTGGCTGCGGTAAAGCTGGCTGTAAAAGCCGCCCCGGGCCAAAAGGTCAGCGTGCTTGCCGCGTTCAATAATCTGCCCGTCCTTCATCACCAGGATCAAGTCAGCATTAACGACCGTGGACAAACGGTGGGCCACGACAAAGCTGGTCCGGCCCTGCATCAACTTGTCAAAAGCAGCTTGAATCAGCATTTCTGTTCGGGTGTCGATAGAGCTGGTTGCTTCATCCAAAATCAGCATTGGCGGGTCCAGCAGCATGACCCTGGTGATACAGAGCAGCTGCTTTTGCCCGGCGCTTAAGCTGTCAGCGGAAAGGGGCGTGTCCAGGCCCTGGGGCAGGCGGCGGATAAAGCCCCAGCTGTGGGCAGCTTTAGCCGCTGCGATGATTTCCTCGTCAGTAGCATCTTCCTTGCCGTAAGCCAGGTTATCCCGGACTGTCCCCTCTTCCAGCCAAGTGTCCTGCAAGACCATGCCGAATTTTTTTCTTAGGGCATGGCGGGACATGTCCTTGATATTTCTGCCGCCTAAGTAGATTCCGCCGGAATCCACGTCATAAAAGCGCATGAGCAGGTTGATGGTGGTCGTCTTCCCGCAGCCGGTCGGCCCGACCAGGGCAACCCGCATCCCCGGCTTGGCAGTCAAGTTGAAGTCCCTGATCAGAGGCTTGTCCGCCTGGTAGGAGAAGTTGACATGGTCAAAGACGACTGAACCGGTCTTGACTTCAGGCAAATCGCCATCAGCCTTATTCAAGTCAACCGGATCAGCTTCCGGCTCTTCATTGATCAGTTCAAAGACCCGTCCGGCGCAGGCAGCCGCGTTTTGCAGCTCAGTAATCACCGAGCTGATGTCGTTAAACGGCTTCATGTACTGGTTAGAGTAATTTAGCAAAACGCTGAGCCCACCAACCGTAAGACGCCCGCCCATGATGGCAAAAGCACCCGCCAAGGCGACCAGGGCATAAATCAGGGAATTGATAAAGCGGGTGGCCGGGTTGGTCAGGCTGGAATAAAAGGTCGCCTGCTGGCTGTATTCTTGCAGGCGGTGGTTTATTTCAGCGAAGCGGCTTGAGGCGGTTTTTTCATAACCAAAAGCCTTGACCACATTGACCCCGCTCACCATTTCCTCAATCAAGCTGGTCTGCTCGCCCCGAGTCTGGCTCTGCTTTCTGAACATCTGGTAGGACCGGCTGGCAATAAAGCGGGCCACGATGAAACTCAAAGGAGTCAAGACCAAAACCAGGAGGGTAATTTCCACCGACTGGCTGAGCATGAAGGCTAGGGTAGCCACAATAGTGATCAAGCCGGAGAAAAGCTGGGAAAAGCCTAGGAGCAGGCCGTCAGAGAGCTGGTCGGTGTCGGCAATGATTCTGGAAACAATGTCCCCGCTTGAGTGCTGGTCCAGATATGACAAGGGCAAAAGCTGCAGCTGCCGGATGGCCTTTTCCCGGATATCCTGGACGGTCCGGTAGGTCAGTTTATTGTTGATCAGGCCCATCAGCCAGGTGGCGGCGGCTGAGACAATCACCAAGATTAAAATCTGGACCAGGTCCTGGCCAATAGCTGGAAAGTCAACTTTGCCAGGGCCGACAATCTGGTCAATGGCCCGGCCAAAGATGATCGGCACATAAAGCTGGAAGATAACGGAAACTGCCGCCAGAATTATGCTGATGAATAAAAGAAGGCGGTAGCGGCCGATAATTGGCAAAAGCTGCTTCATCGCCTGCCAGCTGGTCATTTTCTTGTCTTGCTTTTTCATCGGCTCCCCTCCTTATCTTCTTTTACTTCTTTTTCTTTCGGGAACTGGGAATAATAGATTTCCTGGTAGACCTGGCAGTTGGCCAAAAGCTCTTCGTGCTTGCCGCTAGCCACCAGTTTGCCATCGTCTAAGACCAGAATCTGGTCAGCCTGCATGATGCTGGAAGCCCGCTGGGAAACCAGAATCTTAGTTACGTCCTTCAAGCTGGCCAGAGCCTGCCGCAGACGCGCCCCCGTTGCCAGGTCCAGGGCGCTGTCGCTGTCATCTAAAATCAAAAGCGGAGCCTGCTTGACCAGGGCCCGGGCGATGGTCAAACGCTGCTTTTGCCCGCCGGAAAGGTTTCTGCCTTCCTGCTCGAGCTGAAAGTCCAGCTGGCCGGGCTTAGCCAAGACTACGTCTTTCGCCTGCGCCAGGCTGAGGGCCTGCCAGAGTTCTTCATCACTGGCCTCCAGCCTGCCCATCAACAGGTTGTCCCGGATGCTGCCGGCAAAAAGCTGGGCCTTTTGCGGCACCAGGGCATACTGGTCCAATAGTTCCTCTTGGGTCAGTTCCTTTATGGAAACGCCGCCCAGTTTGATCTCCCCTTCCCCGCAGTCATAAAAGCGGGTCAACAGCTTCAAGAGGGTGCTCTTGCCGCTGCCCGTCCCCCCGATAATGCCGACGGTCGCCGCCGGCTTGATCGTAAAGGTCAAGTTTGAAACGGCCGGCGCGGAGGCTGCCGGATAGGTAAAGGAAACATTTTTAAAGTCAACCTGGCTGTTTGTGACCTTTGGACCTGCTTTAGGATAAGTCAAGTCATTTTCCGTGGCCAGAACCTGGCCAACCCGGTCTCCGCAGGCCCAGGCCCGGTTGATGGTGATAATCAGGCTGGCCAGCTTAATCAGTTCCACGATCATTTGGGCCAGGTAGTTGTAAAGAGCCACCACTTGCCCTTGAGCCATTGCTCCGGTATTTACCTGGACGGCGCCAACTTGAATCAAGACAATGGCCGCGATGTTGATCATGACATAAGTCACCGGGTTCATGGCGGCTGACAGGCGGCCGACGAACTCGTTCAGCTTGGTCATGGCGGAAACTTTTTCATCAAATTTGGCCACGGCGGCTCTTTCTTTTCTGAAGGCCCGGATGACCCGGACCCCGGCCAGGTTTTCATTGCTCAGGCGGGTAATTTCATCCAGCCGCTTCTGCACCTTCCGGTAAAGGGGGATGCTGACCAGCATGATGCCAAAAACGACCAGTGCCAAAAGCGGAATCGCTACGGCAAAGATCAAGGCCGCTTTAACATTGACCGTAAAGGCCGCGATCATTGACCCAAAGACGATAAAAGGACTTCTTAATAAGAGGCGCAAAGCCATGTTGAAGCCGGTCTGCACCTGGTTGATATCACTGGTCAAGCGGGTGATCAAGGTGCTGGGCGGCAGCTGATCCAGGTTGGCAAAACTGAACTTTTCCGCCTTGTCAAAAGCCGCCTGCCGCAGCTGGCTGGCCAG
>NZ_AZCR01000005.1:0-415 GCF_001433875.1 Lactobacillus delbrueckii subsp. delbrueckii DSM 20074 = JCM 1012 | reverse complement strand
CCCACGCTGGCCTTGGCGGCAAACCACTGGGCAGTAATGCTGGCCGTTATCCCTAAAAGGGCCAAAAGGGCCAAGAGGCCAACCTGCTGGAAAACATAGGCCTGGTTTCTTTCTTTGATCCCGTAATCGATAATCCTGGCCACGACCAGGGGAACGAACAGGTCAAACAGGGCTTCCAGCAGCTTGAAAAGCGGGGCCAGAACGCTTTCTTTTTTATAGTCTTTGAGGTAGCGAAAGACGTATTTCATGTTCCACTTCCTTAATTTATTTGATGTTTCGAAACTCTATCATACTTTATTCTTATTAAAATCAACAAGCACAAATTTCTAAATTTACTTAAACTTCCCACACCAAAAAGAACTATGAAGCCTTGAAAACTCAATAGTTTAGCCAGTAAATATTCAATTAAGCTGCT
>NZ_AZCR01000049.1:524-11476 GCF_001433875.1 Lactobacillus delbrueckii subsp. delbrueckii DSM 20074 = JCM 1012 | reverse complement strand
TCTTCCTGCGGTTAATGGAACTATCGCGGAAAGCTTCCTAAGTCTCTCAGTCATTTACACAAGTTTTTATACTGAACCATTTTTTTTTGCGCTTTTTTACCCTGGCTTGATACAATAGAAGGAAATGACCAAATAGGTGGTGACGCGATGAGCGACAATATTATTTCTTTTGACCATGTGACTTTTACTTACCCGGACAGCCCGCGGCCAGCTGTGTCTGACCTCTCTTTTGCGATTGAGCGGGGAAGCTGGACGGCGCTGATCGGGCATAACGGCAGCGGCAAGTCAACGGTCTCTAAATTGATCAATGGCTTGCTGGCCCCAGATGATTTGGATAAGTCCTCTATTACAGTTGACGGGGTCAAGCTGGGGGCTGACACGGTTTGGGAAGTCAGAGAGAAGGTCGGCATTGTCTTCCAGAATCCTGACAACCAGTTTGTCGGGGCCACGGTCAGTGACGATGTTGCTTTTGGCTTGGAGAATCGGGCAGTGCCCCGGCCGGAAATGCTGAAAATCGTCGCTCAGGCGGTCGCTGACGTTGGTATGGCTGATTATGCTGACAGCGAGCCCAGCAACCTCTCAGGGGGGCAGAAACAGCGCGTAGCGATCGCCGGCATCCTAGCAGTCAAGCCCCAGGTCATCATCCTGGATGAATCGACCTCCATGCTGGACCCGGAAGGCAAGGAGCAGATCTTGGACCTGGTTCGGAAGATCAAGGAAGACAATAACTTGACGGTTATTTCCATCACCCACGACCTGGAAGAAGCCGCGGGGGCTGACCAGGTTTTGGTATTAGACGACGGCCAGCTGCTAGACCAAGGTAAGCCGGAGGAAATTTTTTCCAAGGTGGAGATGCTGGAGCGGATCGGCCTGGATATTCCCTTTGTCTACCGGCTTAAGCAGCTCTTGAAGGAACGGGGGATTGTGCTCCCGGATGAAATTGATGATGAGGAAAAGTTGGTTCAGAGCTTATGGCAATTAAATTCGAAAATGTAAGTTATGTCTACAGCCCTGGCTCACCGCTGGAGGCGATCGGCCTGGACCAGCTGAATTTCAGCCTAGAAGAGGGGAAGTTCATCGCTCTGGTTGGCCATACGGGTAGCGGCAAGTCGACCCTAATGCAGCACTTTAACGCGCTGTTAAAGCCCACCAGTGGCAAGATCGAAATCGCGGGCTACACCATCACCCCGGAGACTGGCAACAAGGGCTTGAAGGACCTGCGCCGCAAGGTGAGCCTGGCCTTTCAGTTTCCAGAGGCCCAGCTCTTCGAAAACACGGTTCTAAAGGACGTTGAGTATGGGCCAAGGAACTTTGGCTTCAGTGAAGATGAGGCCCGTGAGGCGGCCTTAAAATGGCTTAAAAAGGTGGGTCTGAAAGATGACTTGATTGAGCATTCGCCATTCGACCTGTCCGGCGGGCAGATGCGGCGGGTGGCCCTGGCTGGGGTTTTGGCCTATGAGCCGGAGATCATCTGTTTGGATGAGCCGGCAGCTGGCCTGGACCCAATGGGGCGGCTGGAAATGATGCAGCTATTTAAGGACTATCAGGCAGCCGGGCATACGGTGATTTTGGTAACCCACAACATGGATGACGTGGCAGATTACGCCGACGACGTTCTGGTTTTGGAGCATGGCCGCTTGATCAAGCATGCCAGCCCTAAGGAAGTCTTCAAAGACAGTGAATGGCTGCAAAAACACCACCTGGCTGAGCCCCGCAGCGCCCGTTTTGCCGCAAAACTTGATGCGGCTGGCTTAAAGCTGCCGAGCCAGCCTTTAACCATGCCGGAGCTGGCGGACGCGATCAAGCAAAGCTTGAAGGGGGGAGAGCATGAGTAAGATTATTATCGGCCGCTACCTGCCGGGGACGACCTTTGTCTACCGGGTAGACCCGCGGGCCAAGCTGCTGACGACTTTTTACTTTATCATCATGATCTTCTTGGCCAACAACTGGGTCAGCTATCTGGTGATCAGTATCTTCGGCCTGGCCTGCGTTTTCGCGACGGGACTGAAGGCCAGAGTTTTTTGGGACGGGGTCAAGCCAATGATTTGGCTGATTGTTTTCACCTCCCTTCTGCAGACCTTCTTCATGGCCGGTGGAAAAGTCTACTGGCACTGGTGGATATTTACCCTGTCCAGCGAGGGTTTGATCAATGGTTTGTACGTTTTCATCCGTTTTGCCATGATCATTCTGGTGTCAACAGTGATGACGGTGACGACCAAGCCCCTGGAAATCGCGGATGCCATGGAATGGATGCTGACGCCGCTCAAGCTCTTCAAGGTCAACCTGGGCATGATTAGTTTGGTGATTTCGATCGCCCTGCGCTTCGTGCCGACCTTGTTTGACCAGACGGTCAAGATCATGAATGCCCAGCGGTCCCGGGGTGCCGACTTTAACGACGGCGGCCTGGTCAAGCGGGCCAAGTCAGTTGTCCCGATGCTGGTGCCGCTTTTTATCGATTCTCTGGAAGTGGCCCTGGACTTGTCCACAGCCATGGAATCCCGGGGCTACAAGGGCAGTGAGGGCCGGACCCGCTACCGGATCCTGGAATGGAGTAAGGTGGACTTGATTCCAGCAGCCTACTGCCTGCTGTTGACAATTTTGATGATCACGACAAGGAAGCATTGATGACGAGCAGATACAAATTGACATTGTCCTATGACGGCCATGACTTTCATGGCTTCCAGTCCCAGCCGGGGCAAAGAACGATTCAAGGGACGGTAGAAGAGATTCTCAAGCGGATGACTAAGGGACAGGAGGTCCGGGTCTTCGGGTCAGGCCGGACTGATGCCGGAGTCCACTCAGTCGGGCAGGTAATCCACTTTGACTATCCAGGCAGGGAAATTCCGGCAGCCAACATGATCAAGGCCCTAAATTCCCAGCTGCCGATGGATATGGTTTTTACTGACTGTGAAATTGTGGATAAAGATTTCCACTCCCGTTTTTCCGTCAAGGGGAAGTGGTACCGCTACCGGGTCAGCCTGGACGGCTTCGTAAACCCCTTTAAGCGTTTTTACACAGGACACTACCCATATCCGGTAGATGTGGAAAAGATGCAAGAAGCCGCCAAGGACCTTCTGGGCCGGCATGATTTTACCAGTTTCGCGGCCAGCGGCGGGCAGATTGAGGATAAAGTCCGGGACATGTACTATGTCAACGTGGCCCTGGATGAAGAAAACAACGAAGTGATCATGGACTTTATCGCGACCGGCTTTTTGTACAACATGGTCCGGATCCTGGTGGCCACCTTGCTGGAGATCGGCAATGGCCGCCGGCCGGTGCACGACTTAAAGCGGGTGATCGCGGCCAAGAACCGGCTGGAGGTCCAGCAGACCGCCCAGGCCTGCGGCTTGTACCTCTATCATGTCTTTTACGAGGAAGTGCCAAGAAAATATCGGCTCGACCTTGATTTATAATTGACATTTTGGTATTTAGGACATATGATATAGGAGTATGTTTGTCCACGGTAGGCCCCGGAAACTTATTGTATTCAAACTACGAATTAAACGGAGGAATTTACATTGCGTACTACACCATTAGCAAAGACTAGTGAAATTGAACGTAAGTGGTACTTGATTGACGCTACTGATGTTTCATTGGGCCGTCTTTCAACTGTTGTTGCTACTATCCTTAGAGGTAAGAACAAGCCTCAATTTACCCCAAACGTTGACACTGGTGACAACGTCATCATCGTTAACGCTTCTAAGTTAAAGCTGACTGGTAAGAAGGCAACTGACAAGATCTACTACCACCACTCAGAATACCGTGGCGGCTTGAAGTCTGTATCAGCTGGCGAATTGCTTGCCAAGAACCCTGTTAAATTGGTTGAATTGTCAGTTAAGGGTATGCTTCCAAAGAACACTCTTGGCCACCAAGAATTCTTGAAGATGCACGTTTATGCTGGTGAAGAACACAAGCACGAAGCGCAAAAGCCTGAAAAGTTAGACATTAACAATTTGATCTAGGAGGTAGTTTAGATGGCACAACAAGCTGCATATGCAGGTACTGGTCGTCGTAAGGACGCCGTAGCTCGCGTTCGTTTAGTACCAGGCGATGGTAAGATCACTGTTAACAACAAGGATGTTGCTGACTACATTCCATTGCCAATCTTGGTTAAGGACCTTAAGCAACCTTTGACTTTGACTGAAACTGAAGGCCAATACGACGTTATCATTAACGTTAACGGTGGTGGTTTCTCAGGTCAAGCCGGTGCGATCCGTCATGGTATCGCCCGTGCCCTTCTTGAAGTAGACCCAGACTTCCGTGGTCCACTGAAGAAGGCCGGCTTCTTGACTCGTGACCCAAGAATGAAGGAAAGAAAGAAGCCAGGTCTGAAGAAGGCCCGCAAGGCTTCACAATTCTCAAAGCGTTAATCTGGATCGTCAAGAACGGCATCAGATCAGCGGTTTCGAGACTTCAAATGGTCAGAACAGATCATATCGAATCCAAGAGATTTAAAGCATCAGCATCTTGCTGGTGCTTTTTTTCTGCATCAATTTCAGATAATGTTTTTCAGTAGAAACGTGGGTATCTCTTAAGCTATGAAATGTGCTTGTAGGGATGCCTTTTTTAGATGTTACTTGTATTTTTGCTTAGTGGGGGTAAAATTGATATGAAATTAAATAAAAATGCTTACATTATATAAAACGGAAGTATAAAAAGTGCGATGAAAAAATCTTGACTAGTAAAGTTGCCAGAAGCATATTAGCGTTTATATTTATATTTTTTACGGGGTGGTCTGCCGCAGGTTAAGGTGGAAGTTAACAGCGTGCCATTCAAGACCCTGCTGAATCGCCTGGCCAGCCACAATTTCCAGCTGGGCCTGATCGACTGGATCGCCGACTTCGCTGACCCAATCTCCTTCCTGGACCTGTTTACGACTGGCAACAGCCAAAACGACGGGCAATGGTCAAACAGCGAATACGACAAGCTGATTGCTGACTCCAAGACCACCACGTCTGCCAGCCTGCGCTGGAGCGACATGAGCAAGGCTGAAGACATCCTCTTAAACGATGCCGGCATTTGCCCGCTCTACTACTCAACCAGCGTCATGCTGGTCCGGACCAGTGTCAAGAACGCGGTCTACAACCGGGGCAACTGGGACTTCAAGGAAGCCTACGTCAAATAATCGAGATCAAAGATAGTCAAGAAAGCAGATCTCCGGATCTGCTTTTTTGCGCAAAAATTTTTCCCTTTGAATATAATTAAGGCAGAAACAATTACAGCAGAAGGAAAAGAGGGCATAATGAAAAAAGGCGACAAATTGATTGACTGGGCCATGGAAATCCAAGCGATCGGGCAGACCGGCCTGGCCTACAGCAAGGACGTTTTTGACACGGAGCGCTACAGCCGCCTGCGGGAAATAGCCGCGGAAATGCTGGCGGAAAAAAGCGCGGTCAGTTATGACAAGGTCAAAGAGCTCTTTTGCAATGAAATTGGCTACCAGACTCCGAAAATCGCGACCAGGGCAGCCATCTTTAAAGATGACCAGATTCTCCTGGTCCAGGAAAAAGAAGGGCGCTGGTCCCTGCCCGGCGGCTGGTGTGACGTCGACCAGTCTCCGACTGACAACTGCGTCAAGGAGTGCCGGGAAGAGTCAGGCTTAACTGTCAAACCGGTCAAAATTATCGCAGTTCAAGACCACTTTAAGCACCATGGGTCGATCCACCCTTATGGGATTACCGATATCTATTATCTCTGCCAGTCCTTAGGCGGGGAATTCCAGGCCAACTCCGAAACCAGCCAGGCGGCCTGGTTTAAGGAAGATGATCTGCCACCTTTGGCAGAAAACAAGAACTCAACTGAACAGGTGAAGATGTGCTTTGCCGCGCACCGGGATGCCAACTGGCAAACTTTATTCGACTAAAAAACTCGCCGTGCGGCGAATTTTTACTATCTATTCATTTTTTCAGCTTTTGCCTATTTTTACTTCTTAGCAGCTAATTGCCGGCAGACCAGGACCATCAGAAGGCAGCTGAGCAAGCTGTAGAACCTGCCAAAGTAGGGGATGCTGCCGATCCCGGTCAAGCCTGCCGCTTGCGCTGCCGTAAAGGAGCCCAGGGAGATGACGACATTGGCAAAAATCGAGTTGAAGCTGGAGGCAAAGTCGATTGACTCGGGATATTCAGCCGCGGCCAGGTCCAGGAAATAAACCTGGGTGGAAGACCCGTACATGCTGTTGACGCAGCAGATGCCGACGATGCACAGGAAGGCCAGCCAGGACAGAGGCAAAAGGGGAGCCAAGAGGAAGAGCAGAACAGTCTGGATACCAAAGACCAAAGGCAGGAGCTTGATCCCGCCATGGTCGGCCAGAAAGCCCCCAGTCTTGTTGCCGGCAATAAAGGCCAAGCCTAGCAGCAAGAGCAGGACATTCAGCCAGCTCTTCGGGAAATGCATGTAGTCGGTGATCAAGGTCCGGATGTAGGTATAGTAGGTATACTGAGCCGCGCAGACCAGGATGATGGCCAGGAGGGTCAGCTGGATGTGCCAGTTGAACTGCTTATTGCCCTTGCTGGACTGGCTCTGCGGAGTGTCCCGGGGCACGAAGGCCAGTAAAAGGATAAAGGTTACGAGTGTCAGAAGCGAGATCATCCAGAAACTAGCATGCTAGGAAAAAGTCGTTGAGATCAAGGTCCCGATTGGCAGGCCGATGATGGAAGCAATCGAGAAGCCGGCAAAAATCCAGGAGAGAAGCGAGGCTCTTTTTTTCCAAGGGAGCCACGAAGTTGGCGATAACCAGGATCAGGGAAATAATCGCTCCAGCTGTCGTGGCTGACAGGATTCTGGACAAAAGCAGGCTGACATAGCTGTAAGACAGGGCCGTCCAGGTATTGCCGATAAAGAAGATCCCCATCAAAAAGAAGAGGAGCTGGTGGCGCTTGAAATACTTGGTCAGGGAAGTGACCAGGGGAGTGGCGACAGCATAAACCAGGGCAAATACGGTAACCAGGTAGCCTAAGCTGCTGAGGGAGGCATTTATTTCCCGGGAAATATCCGGCAAAACGTCGACGATCATATATTCATTGCAGCTCAACATGAAGGCTACGAAAACGAAGAGAAAGGCTTGAATTTTGTAACGTGACATGAGAAAACTCCTATAAAATACACCGTTAATTAGTTTAACAGAAAAAATGTTAAAATGAAGATGATGTATAGTAAGTCTTGAGTAAAGAAAGCAGGTTTAACCATGCAGATTCAAGTTAAATTGGATAAGGGCTATTTGCCCGATGAATATGCCAAGTATGCTAGCGTTAAAGAAGCCGGCAACCCGGTAGTGTCTTTTCCTTTTACCCTGACGGACCTGCCGGAAGGGACCAAGTACCTGGCCTGGTCCTTGGTCGACTATGATTCCATTCCGGTCTGCGGCTTTGCCTGGATCCACTGGCTGGCCAGCGACGTGCCAGCTGTCAGCGAAATTCCAGCTGACTTCAGCCGGACGACGGATACGCCCCAGGGTTACAATAGTACTGTTTCCCGCTTTTTAACCGATCCAGAAGAAGTGCATACGGGCTATATCGGGCCGACTCCGCCGGACAAGGACCACGACTACCGCTTCCGGGTTTACGCTTTAAGCGAGAAACTGGACCTGGAGCAGCCTTATTACTACAATGAATTCTTGCGTGCCTTAAAGGGCAAGGTTTTGGCTAAAAGCCAGGTCGACCTGACGGCCCGGGTTTAAGGGAAAAGATTTTTAGAAAAAGTTACCGAAAACTGTTGACCAAAGCTAGGAAATTAGGTAATATATCATTGGTTGAGCGATCAGCTCACAAGTAAGATTGCGTTATAGCCAAGTGGTAAGGCAACGGTTTTTGGTACCGTCATGCGCTGGTTCGAATCCAGCTAACGCAATAAGCAAGGCCAGGCCGGAAGGCTTGGCCTTTTTTACGTACCAAAAAAGTAGGTCAAAAATCTGGTAAAATGGAAAATAACTTTTGTCGTTAGATTGATTTTAAGAAAAGAGGCAGCAAATGGCTGGAAAAGAACAAGAAGCGGAGAAAATTCAAAAGCTGCTGGGCCAGCTGGAAGAAGAAATTTCCTTGAGCTACTTCCTTAAGCCCGGAACAATCACAGTCGGCCGTGACCTCCTGCAGGCCATGCAGGACCTGTTGGCTAATCCTGAAAGTTGGGAAGAAAATTAACATATCGCGCTTGAGTTTAATTTGTCCTTAATATATAGTTAAAGCATCAAATGTTGAGAGAGGACAAGAATCATGAACGCTTTAATCAGCAAGAACGCGAAATTCTTTAGCTTTTATTACTGGAACTAGCTTGCATCTGTGGATGCAAGTTTTCAAGCAAGAACATGCATCTGCAGTTTCAATAATAAGAGTTTTCTCAGCATTTTTTGAAACGGCAGGAATCAGGATCCGGCGGTTTCAAGAACACGCGCATTAGCAGACTTTGGTAATCGTGGATCATCTGATCCGCGATTTTTTTGTTTTTACGGTAGCCAAGGAGGACACCATGGTTGATTTAACTAAGCACTTTAAGCAGGGAGTAGCGGAAGTAAAGTCTTCAGCTATTCTGAATTTTGCCAACTATACGAGCCAGTACCCGGACATCGTCAAGTTCACGGTTGGCGAGCCAGACTTCAATACCCCGGACCATGTCAAGACGGCTGCCATTAAGGGGATCGTGGACAACCACTCCCACTACGCTCTTTCAAACGGGACGCCAGGCCTCAGAAAAGCCGCGGCAGACTTCCTGGCCCGGCATTACGACATGCACTATGAGCCAAGCGAAATCATCGCTACCAACGGGGCAACGGAAGCCATCTACACGGTCATGTCTGCCATCATCAACCCAGGCGACGTGATGGTCCTGCCAACCCCGATCTTTCCTTTATATATTGCTGACGCGGCCCTGGAAAAAGCTGAAGTTATCCAGATCGACACTTCCCAGACCAGCTTCAAATTAACGCCAGACCAGCTGCAAGCAGCCGTTGACGAATACGGCGACCGCCTCCGGATTCTGGTCATGAACTACTCGACCAACCCGACTGGAGTCATGTACAGCCAGGAAGAGCTGGATGCTTTGGCGGCAGTAATCAAGGACCGGCCAACTTTTGTCCTCTGCGACGAAATCTACAGTGAACTGAACTACGAGCAATAGCACGCCTCAATGGCCAAGTCCCTCAGAAGCCAGGCTATCGTTTTAAACAGGGTCTCCAAGTCCTGGGCCATGACCGACTACCGGATCGGGATCATGGCGGCTCCCCAGGAAATCACTGACCAGCTGGCCAAGGTCCACCAGTTCATCACCACGACTGAACCGACCCCAATGCAGGACGCGGCCGAGGAAGCTTTTAAAAACGGGGACAGGGATGCCCGGAAAATGAAGGCCGCCTTCAAAGAGAGCCGGGACTACCTCTACCAGGCTTTGACGGAAACCGGCTTTGAAGTGGTCAAACCGCAGGGGGCCTTCTATATCTGGGCCAAGAGTCCAGCCGGTCTTAACCAAAAAGACACGGAATTCGTTTATGAGCTGGCTGACCAGGCCCATGTCGGGGTTTGTGCCGGTTCCTGGTTCGCCAAGGGCGGTCAGGGCTGGCTCCGCTTCTCCTACGCGACGGCACTGGACGAAATTAAAGAAGGCGTAAGCAGAATCAAGAAATTTGTCGAGGAAAATAAGAATGGAAAATAAGAATGACGGAAAGTAAAGAAACAAACGGCCTTAAGCAAGGCACGCTGAACATTTTAAACGGGATCGGACTCGGGGTCATTGCTGCCCTGGTGCCGGCCGCGATTTTAGGCCAGCTGATGAAGGCCCTCTTGGGTGTAGCTCCGGCTTTTGCCCAGACGGTCATCAACATCACTACTTTTACCCAGAGCCTGCTGGCGGCCATGGCCGGCTTCTGCGCGGCCTACCTCTTCCAGATGAACATGATCCAGATGTGTTCGGTCGCAGCAGCGGCCATGATCGGGTCTGGCGCGGTTATTTTTAAAAACGGCTTGATCATGGTCGCCGGGACTGGTGACGTTATCAACATCGGCTTGACGATCACCCTAGCCATTCTCTTGATCAAATTGATTGGCAACAAGCTTGGTTCCTACACGACCATTCTCTTGCCAATCATCGTCTTGGTCGTTGGCGGCGGGATCGGCCTCTTGGTATTGCCATACGTTAAAACCGTGACCACTTTTATCGGCATGATCGTCATGGCCTTTACCAAGCTGCAGCCGCTCTTGATGGGTGTCTTGATCGGGATGTCCTTCGCGGCTATGATCGTGTCCCCGATTTCTTCAGTTGGGATCGCGGTGGCGATCGGCTTGACCGGGGTTGCCTCCGGGGCCGCCAACCTTGGCATCACTGGGGCGGCCTACACTTTGGGGATTATGAGCTACAGCGTCAACGGGATGGGGACCACCTTGGCCCACTTCATCGGGACGCCAAAGATCCAGATGGCCAATATGCTGGAGAAGCCGAAGCTTTTTGTCCCGGTCCTGCTTTCGTCTGCTTTGTCCGGTCTTCTGGCCGCCATCTTCAACCTGCAGGGGACGCCTAATTCCGCTGGCTTTGGCTTCAGCGGCCTGATCGGACCCCTGGCGGCTTACGCCAAGATGACGCCAGGCTGGGGGAGCATCATCCTGTTGACGGTTCTCTACGTCGTTTACCCAGTTGCCTTGGGCTTCTTCATGCGCTGGCTCTTCATCGACCGCTTGAGCTTTGCCCAGGCAGAGGACCTGCGCCTGGAAGTTTAAGCCAAAAAGTAAAAAAAATCGCCAAAAAACCTTGCACTTGCCCTGTTTTTTTGTTAATATAATAGCGTACTTCAACGGAGGAATAGCGAAGTGGCTAAACGCGGCGGTCTGTAAAACCGCTCTCTCTGAGTTCAGTGGTTCGAATCCACTTTCCTCCATTGATTGCGTTATAGCCAAGTGGTAAGGCAACGGTTTTTGGTACCGTCATGCGCTGGTTCGAATCCAGCTAACGCAATTATTCTAAAGAACACCCAA
>NZ_AZCR01000049.1:0-403 GCF_001433875.1 Lactobacillus delbrueckii subsp. delbrueckii DSM 20074 = JCM 1012 | reverse complement strand
AAAAAATTGGAGGCCTTAATTCAAGAACGGAAGAGCCAAGAAAAGAAGAATTAGCTCGTGCAATCACTGAATTAAGGCAAGAATTGCGGCTTAGCGTTAAGTACATTATCGACGTTATCAATGCCAACCCTGGATTGCCTCATATCTCAAGAAGTAACTACTACTACCAAACCCATAAGCCTGATAAGGATTCTGGTAACCAGAAGCTGATGGATAGAATCAAAGAGATCTTTCTTGAACACAGCCGACGCTATGGGTACCGGCGAATCTACGGACAGCTTCGCCGGGAAGTCTATGGGATCAACCATAAGAAGGTGCAGAGGCTCATGCAAAAGATGGGCTTATTCGCCATCTCAATCCGCAAGAAACGCAAATACAGCAGCTATTACGGCGTTCAAGGCAA
>NZ_AZCR01000048.1 GCF_001433875.1 Lactobacillus delbrueckii subsp. delbrueckii DSM 20074 = JCM 1012 | reverse complement strand
TGACCGCATTTACCGGCGTAGATAGTCAAAATCTGCTAGATGTTATGGTAAGTGTTCAATTTATTCTTGCAATTGGCGAAAAATTATTGTCAATAATCAGTCCCATCACATAATAATACCGGTCTTTGTGCCCCGTCGCGGCATGAATCTGTGAGCTGTCAATAGCCCAGATATCGCCGGAATTGTAATGGTGGGTCTGGCCAGCAATGACAACCTTGAAGTCTTCCCCAGATACCAAATAATCGATTTCGATTCCGGTATGCCAGTGGGTGGGGGCTTTAGGAGCGTAATTTGATCTTTTGAAAAATTTGAAGGGGAGGCGGGCGAGATTGTCGATCTCTTCGTAAGCAATGGGCATGTCCTTTTCTCCTTTATGAATTGTCCCTAAGTGCTTTAAGAAATGGGGAGTAATCGCTTTCCTATATGATACCATACTGTTTGTAAGAGCAAATAGCTTGCTGCTACAACTGATTTAGACGAATAAACCTGAACTTACAATTTAGGAGGAAAAATAATGGCTCATTTTAGAAAAGACTTTTTGTGGGGCGGCGCCGTAGCTGCTAACCAAGTTGAAGGTGGATACAACGAAGGCGGCAAGGGCTTGTCAGTGACTGACATTACCACGGCCGGCTCTTTGGAAAGTCCGCGTTATCTGACTTACACTTTGGATGGCAAGGATGGCAAAGTAGCTGGGATGTTCGCCAGCTCCTTGCCAAAGGGCGCTAAGGGGAAGATTTTTGACAATGAATACTACCCGAACCATGTAGCGATCGATTTTTACCATCACTACAAGGAAGACATCAAGATGTTCGCGGACATGGGCTTTAAGGTATTCAGAACTTCCATTGCCTGGACGCGGATTTTCCCAACCGGTGAAGAAGACAAGCCAAACCAGGAAGGGCTGGACTTCTACCGCAGAGTCTTTGAAGAATTGAAGAAGAACGGGATTGAACCATTAGTTACGATTTCCCACTATGAAGACCCATTGGCTTTAGGCGAAAAGTACAACGACTGGCAAGACCGCAAGATGATTGACCTCTACGTTAAGTACGCGACGACCTTGTTCAAGGAATACAAGGACCTGGTTAAGTACTGGCTGACCTTCAACGAAATCAACTCATCTTTGATGTTCTTGAAGCTGGTGGGTGATGGCAAGGTATCTGATGCAGATTACCAAAAGGCTTACCAAAAGCTGCACCACCAATTCGTTGCTTCCGCTAAGGCAGTTGTTGCAGGCCACAAGATCAACCCAGACTTCATGATCGGGAACATGATTGCCGGTTCTGTTTACTACCCAGGCACTCCTGATCCAAAGGATGCTTTGGCTGCTCGCTATGAAGAAGAATTGAGCCAGCTTTACTGTGCTGACGCGCAAGCTAAGGGTGAGTATCCAAGTTTTGCCAAGCGCTTATGGGATGAACACAATGTTCATTTGAAGATTGAAGATGGCGACCTTGAAGTCATGAAGGAAGGTAAAGTTGACATGTACACCTTCTCATACTACATGTCAAACATGGTTACCACCCATGATGTTGGCGAAAAGGCTAAGGGCAACTTCGCTGCCGGCGCTAAGAACCCATATCTTGAATACTCTGAATGGGGCTGGTCAACTGACCCAGACGGCTTGCAACTGTACTTGGAAAAGATGTATGACCGTTATGGCATCCCAATGATGGTGGTGGAAAATGGTCTTGGTGCCGTTGATAAGCTAGAAGATGGTACTGTTCATGACGATTACCGGATTGACTACTTGAGAAAGCACATCAAGGCGATGGACAAGGCAGTTGAACATGGGGTTGACCTGCGTGCCTACACGACTTGGGGCTGCATTGACTGCGTTTCTGCTGGAACTGGTCAAATGTCCAAGCGGTATGGCTTCATCTACGTTGACCGTGATGACAAGGGCGAAGGTACGCTTAAGCGCCTGCCTAAGGATTCATACTACTGGTACCAAAAGGTTATCGCTTCAAACGGCGATGAATTATAAAATTAAAGCGTAAGAAAAGCGGACAAGTTTGCCTTGTCCGCTTTTTTGCTGCTTACTTTTTCTTGAGCAGGTATTTGTACATAGGGCGGTCTGCTTCGGGGATGCCCAAGAGGTCCATGGCTCCATCCAGAGTTAAGTTAATGGTGTTGAGAATGTTGAGCAAGTAATATCTAGTCACCTTCTCAGTCGTTTCTTTAGTCACTTCTTCAGTCGTTTCCTTCTTGGCCCGGTCAAGCTTGACCTGGATAAATTGTGGCATTATTTCAGTCATGGTAGTCACCTAGTTCTTATCTCTTTTTTCCAATTCCTTGATTAACTCGTCAAAGGCATGCGTCTCCGACAGCATTGGTCTGGATGAAGTATTCCGCTAAGCAAAAGAAGGCACTCTTGGAGCGCTGATTCAGCTCTTTTGCTGACAAGTCGCTGATCCGGTAAAAAGCCTTGATCTCGTATCTGGCAACCACACCGCCTACATCGGCGTAGGCCACCACAGCAGCGGCAGCAATGCTATGGTCTGCGTAGTAATCGAATTCCACGCTTAAAGCACACTATCCCATATAATTCTCTGCATCTAAAAGGAGCCAGTTCCAAACCGGAACTGACTCCTTTTCTTTTGTCTTCATTTTTTGCTTGAAGCTTAGTTGCTCTTAGTGATATCAGCCCCAAAGTACTTGATGGAGAGCTTCTTCAAAGTGCCTTCTTTTCTGACTTCGGCTAAGGCCTTGTTGAACTTGGCCAAAAGCTTGGTGTTCTTCTTGTTGAAAAGAGCGGAAACCTTAACTGGATCAACTTGCTTGGACAAGTCGGTCATCTTTAAGTCCTTGGTGTTGTTATCCTTGGCATACGCATACCAGGCTTCAGCGGCATTGATTGTCCCGTCCACGCGGCCTTGGCGGACTAAGGACAGACTGGTTGAAAAATCCTCAGAAGGAACGATGGTCCCCTTGTACTTCTTAACCAGGGCCGCGTTGTTGGTCCCAGTGCCTTCAGCCCACTTTTTCCCTTGGATCTGGCTTAACTTGGTAACCTTGCTGGACTTTTTGGTGATCAAGGCGTAGCGGGAATAAATGTAAGGGTCAGAGAAATTGTAGACCTTCTTGCGTTCTGGTGTTTGAGTGATGTTGTTCAAAACTACATCGTACTTGCTAGAGCCCAGGCCGGCGATCAAGGAATCCCACTTGGTTGGAACAAACTTGGCTTTTAAGCCCAGCTTTTTAGCAACGGCCTTGCCTAAGTCGACTTCAAAACCGGTCAGCTTGCCGCTCTTCCGGTAAGAATATGGGGCATAAGTGCCTTCCAGACCGATCGTCAAAGTCCCCTTGCTGGTCAGTTCTGACTGGTAGGAAGAAGAACTTGAGGATGAGCTGGAAGATGAGGAGCAAGCGGCCAGGCTGGCGCCAATTCCCGCAACTGCTAAAAAGGACAAGATTTTCTTGATTGATTTTTTCATGATGTTTCTCTTTTCTGTTTATATTTTTAGTTTTGCGATTTTTGCTAAAAATCAGTCCAAGCTGGCCAGGGACATGGAATTAAGGAAGTCCTGGATCCGCTGGTTGTCATTGTCTTGAGCAAAAAATTTCCCGGCATCTCCATCGTAGAGGATCTCTCCGTTTTCCACAAAGACGATCTTGTCGGCGACCCGCCGGGCAAATGCCAGATTATGGGTTACGATGACCAGGGACTGCTTTTCCTTAGCTAGTTCCAAGAGCACCTTCAGCACTTCCATTTCCAGTTCGGGGTCCAGGGCACTGGTCGGCTCATCTAGCAAGATGTATTCGGGATGCATGGCCAGGGACCTGGCGATCGCGACTCTCTGCGCCTGCCCGCCAGAAAGCGTCTCTGGGTAAAAGTCTGCTTTGTCGGCCAGGCCTACCTTGGCCAGGAGCTGCTTGGCTTCAGCCTCCGCGTCAGCCTTCTTTTTCCCTAGAACCTGGACAGGGCCTTCGGTCACGTTCTGCAAGACCGTGAAGTGGGGGAAGAGGTTGTAGGACTGAAAGACCATCCCGGTCTTCTTGCGGACAGTTAAGATATCCGCGTCTTTGATTTTTTGGGAAAAATCAATGTGGAGCTCATCCAGGTCAAAGTTTCCGCTTTCCGGCCGCTCCAGCAGGTCTAAGGAGCGGAGAATAGTGGATTTCCCGGAGCCGGATGGGCCAACCAAAACGGTAGTTTTGCCGGCAGGGAAGTCCAGAGAAATGTTTTTTAAAACTTGGTGGTTGCCAAAAGTCTTGTTTACCTTAGTGATTTTCATGCTTCTGCCTCGCTTTCTTTGCTATGCCGGCTGCTTGCCTTTTCAAGCCAGCCCTGGAGCCAGGAGAGGACGCTGCAGAAGAGAGCGTAAACCAGGGCAACCAGGCTGTACATGATCAGGGGCTGGTAGTTTTCCGCGGCGATCTGCTGGCTGACTTCAAACATTTCCACAATGGTGATTGAGGCTGCCAGGGACGTGTCCTTGACCAAGCCGATGAAGCTGTTGGACAAAGGCGGGATGGAAACTTTTAGAGCTTGGGGCAGGATGATTCTTCTCAGAGTCTTTCCCCGGTTCATGCCGATGGAAGCAGCTGCTTCCCATTGTTCGCGCGGCACGGATTGAATAGCAGCCCGGATCGTCTCTGAAGCGTAGGCCCCGGTGTTCAAAGAGAAGGTGATAATGCCGGCGGTAAAAGGAGCCAGTTTGATCCCGTTAGGCAAAAGGCCGGGGATTTTTAAATAAGGCAGGCCGAAGTAGACGATAAAAAGCTGCACCAGCAGGGGTGTTGACCGGAAGAGCCAGACATAGAAGCGGAAGATAGCCTTGATGATTAAAAAGCCGCCGCCCTTGTCTGAAATCCTCACCAAGGCAGTGACCAGCGCGATGATCAAGCCAAGAATGAAGGAAATGATGGCCAGGGTGATGGTGTATTTGAAACCGGCCGCGAAGATTTGCGGCAGGTAGTCGGTGAAAATGCTGTGTAAAATTTTTGACAGCTCCTTTCTAGCAAAGCAGGACAAGCCAGGTTTGTATTAGAACCGAATTAAAGGCCAGGACAAAAGAAAAAGGCCCAGTCAATAGTGACTGAGCCTTGGCAATAAGCCTGGTCTGATATCGCGAAAGAACCGCTTGGTCCTTTACGGACTGACAGAAAAGCCGTCACTATCGTAAATTTGCATAGCAAAACACATGCCGCACATCATGCCGCAAGCACACATAGTGTTCGTGTTTTGACCAGAAAAGTTAGTCATGTCAGCTTTTCCTTACTTACAAAATTAAAGTATATTTAAAAGATACACTAGCCGCTAATCTTTGTCAAGCTTACTCTGTCTGTTACAGAAAATCTTTTCACCAAAAAGTAGTAATTTGTTATACTTTAACTTGCTTAAACTGGAAAGGACTAGATTATGGTCGAGAAAAACGAATTGCCGATTTTGGAATATGATCCGGTTTCCCAGGAAGTTCTGAAGCCGGGCCATGATAATGAAGGCGTAAGGCTGCCGGAAAAATGCCTCTTTGCCTTCTTAGGGGACGAAGTCGATAAGTATGCCGAGCAGGTAAAGGCAACTGTGGCTGACCACTTTATTACGATTGACCGCCTGCGGCCGATCTATATTATTGAGAACCAAGGTGAGTAGCTGTGCTTATGCCGGGCACCATTAGGTGGTCCCGCCGCCCAGTTCATGGATGCTTTGATCGCCCTTGGCTGCCGGAAGTTTCTGGCTGTTGGCTCCTGCGGGACCTTGGTGGACATTAAGGAAAACGACTTCTTGATCCCGACCCGGGCTTTAAGAGATGAAGGCACTTCCTACAAGTACCTGCCGGCTAGCCGCTATGTAGACCTTGACCCAGTAGCTGTTGAAAAAATTGGCCAAGGCTTAAAAGAGCAGGGACTACCGTTTGAGCCCTGCACGACCTGGACGACTGACGGCTTTTTCCGGGAAACCCAGGACATGGTCGAATACCGACGCGGGGAAGGCTGCCAGGTGGTAGAGATGGAGTGCGCCTCAATGGCTGCTGTTGCCGCTAAACGGGGCGCTGAATTCGGCCAGCTCCTCTACACGGCTGATTCCCTGGCTAACGTGGAGGCGCATGATGACCGCGATTGGGGTCAGGCCTCCCAGGCCAAAGCCCTGCACATTTGCCTGCGGATTATCCACAACTTTTAAACAGGACAGAAAAATAGTTCGCAAAAAAGAGGGATCTTCCACAAGATTCCTCTTTTTCCTGTGCATAAGTTTGTGTTTCTTACTTTTTCTCGAAGTACTGCTCCTTATTGACCTTGAAGTACTTCTGGTAATCCTTGTAGTAGTTGTGGTACATGTGCTTCATCAAGAGCCAGCGCTTGACGTTCATGTCCGGCTTATAGAAGACCGTGGTGCCCACCTTGCCGGCCCGCAGAAGTGCCAAGGCTTCCTTTTTGGCCAGGGAGTCGACCGCGTATTGTTCAAAAATCTTGTCCGGTACACCCAACCAAAGCTTGTGCTTGGCCGGATCCAGGTTGCCGTAAACAACTGGCTGGTCCTTAAGCGAGTCTTCCACATAGTCGTCCACATACCACTTAGCCAGGTTGTAGCCGTTCAAAGTGACGTAGAAGCTGGACCGGCCTTGGCGGAGGTTGATCTCAAAGAACTTGTACTGGCCGTCGCGGACGTCGTACTTGATGTCAAAGTTGGCCATGCCCGTGTAGTTGATCTTTTCCAAAAAGGCCTGGACAGTCTGGTAGAGCTTCTCGTCATAGTCCGGCGCGATTACCATGTAGTTGCCGATGGCAATCGGGTCCGGGTCTTCCAAGAGGGGGTGGCCCAGGCACATCATCTTGACCTGGTGATTCTTGTCCACATAAGCGTTCAAGACCCGCATGTTGGAGTCATCGCCCGGGATGAAGTCCTGCAAAATCAAGTCCTCCTTGTAGCCATTGGTGTAGATCTTGCCCACAATATCCTTGAATTCGTCCAGGTCCTTGATGACAAAAGCCTTCTTCCGCCCTTCAAACTGGACGTCCAGCCAGGAAACCGGGTCTTCCGGCTTTAAAACGACCGGGAAGGGGAAGGGTACGTCGGCGTAAGAACCATCCTTGTAAGCGGACATAGTGATGACCTTGGTCTTCGGGTAAGGCAGGCCGTATTCTTCACAGACCTCGTAGAAGCCCTCCTTAGAAATCAGTTTTTCCAAGAGGGCGTAGTCGATATAAGGAACGATGAAGGCCTCTTCCAGTTCCTGCTTGTGCTTGGCTAAAAGTTCTGAGTAACCGTCCCCGCAGGAGATCAAGATCACCGGTTCCGGGTGCTTCTTGTATTCCTTGATCTTCTCGCGCATAACCTTGATGAATTCCGGGTCTTCAGTAAGGCCCGGGTGAACCTCGATGTCAACGATCTTTGAATACCGGGTCGGGGCTAAAGTGGACGCGCCCCAGGCCTGGACCTTGATCCCGTAAGCCTCGTGGAAGGACCGAGCCATCCCGTAAACATTGATGTCGCTGCCTAAAAGAATCGGAGTAAATTGTTGCATGATTGTTGCCAGATTTCTATTGGATTGTAATTTTTTGGATAAAAAAAGTCCCTACCTATGTTAGCACGTTTAGTCAGGAACCGAACTGTTTGTTTATGAATTTTCGCTGATCCAGTAGCGGATGGCCTTGGCTTTGCCCCGCTTGAGAACCAAGCCACTGTTTTCCATCTGCCGCAAGAGCCGGGTCGCCGTAGCTGGGCTGACCCCTAAGAGCTCCTCAATATCGCTTCTGATAAATTCCCCATGCTCTTTGCCAAAAGCCAAAACGGTTTCTTCATTGCCAGTTGCCCGGGCCTTTGGCTTGGGGGCTGGGCTAAGGGAAGGAGCAGGTGTTACCGCCTTTTTGACTGGTTTAGAAGCTGCTTTAACAGCTGCCTGGTAATGGGGTAGGACCACCTTAAAAGAGCTGGGAGCGGCTAGAATCTGGGGCGCAAGGCGGCTGCCCTTGTAGGCACTCTTGATTCTGGCTAACCCCGTTCCGTAGGATTCCACCAGCTTCAGCTGGTAAAAGAGGTCAGCCAAGCGCTTGTTCCGGCAAACTGACAGGCCCAGCTGGATGTCTTCCAGGCTAATCCCGGGCATGAGGCCGCCAAAAGAAATGAATTCCACCCGGTCTGTGTATAAGTTGATCAAGCTGCTGGCCGGGTTGCTGTAGTCCCTGTGGATAATCGCGTTCATCAAGGCTTCTCTTAAGGCCTGATTGGGGTAGGCTGGCCGGTCTTCCCGGTAAAGTCCCTTAATCTGGCTCTCTACTGGGTTGTGCTTTTCCAAAAAAGCGTAGACCTGCTGGAATTGAGCGGCCAGGGAACCGGTAAACTCCTGCCGGTCCAGGAATTCATCCTGGTCTGTCCCCTTAAAAACAGCGCACTTGATCGTGTAAGGGCACTGGTCAGAGACCAGGAGGTCGAAATTACTGAACTGGAGGATGCCGAACTGGCTGGACGGCGGGCTAAAGGGGAGACCCTGCTGGTCAAAAAGGGCCTGCAGGGAGTTGAAGGTCAAGTCCTGGCGGGGAGAAAGCTGGTTTTCAAAGCTGCTGGAATCATTTGGCGTAAGCATGGCGCGCCTCCTTTTTACTGCTTGCAATCTAATCATATTTTAGCGAATCGCGTCAATGTCGTCAACGATTTGATTAGATTTGATTAGATTTGATTTGATTCGATTCCCAGGCAAAAAGAAAAGCGCCCGAAGACGCTCTTGTTAAAGGCTGGTCTGCTTTTTCTCCTGGTTTTTAGCATAGAAATGGTGGGCGACGTAGCAGAAGATCACGAATGGAATCGTCGCGTACAAGGCTATCCTCTGGGAAGGGTCAAACCAGATCAAAAGGCAGGAGGCCAGGCTGGCGATAAAGGCAAACCAAGGCGTGAAAGGATAGAGGGGGGTCTTGAACTTGAGCTCGCCCTCCGTATGCCCTTCTTTCAGCCACTTCTGCCGGAACTTGAGCTGGCACAGGGCGATCGCCATCCAGACGAAGACCACCGCCACGCCGGAGATGGAAACCAGGACCAGGTAGATCGTGTCAGCCGCGTAGACACTGGTCAAGAGGGAGAAGACCCCACCCAGCATGCTTATCAGCAAGGAGATGGCCGGAATCCCTCTTTTGTTGGTTTTTGCAAAAACAACTGGGATAGTTCCCTCATTGCCCAGGGACCAGAGCATTCTGGTTGAGGCATAGAGGCCGGAATTGCCGGCAGAGATGATGGCCGTCAAAACGACGAAGTTCATCAAGTCGCTGGCAAAAGGAATCCCCATCATGTTAAAGACGTGGACGAAGGGACTTTCGGTAACGCCGGCTTGCTTGTAGGGGATAAGGCAGGCCATGATGAAGATGGAGCCGATGAAGAAGATGATTAGCCGCCATAAGGTGGTGTGGATGGCCTTAGGCAGGGTCTTTTCCGGTTCCTTGGCTTCCCCGGCCGTGATCCCGATCAGTTCCGTCCCCGAGAAGGCAAAGTTGACCGTGAGCATAGTGGTAAAAAAACCGCCAAAACCAGTCGGGAACCAGCCGTCCTCGGTCAGGTTGGTCAAACCTGGTGCTCCCTGGCTGCCTTTTGAAGGAATAACTCCGACCACCGCCAGTCCCCCTAAGATGATGAAGGCGACGATTGCCGCTACCTTGACGGCCGCGAACCAAAACTCGCTTTCCGCGAAAATCTTGACCGAGAAGAAATTGGAGAGGAAAATCAAAATCATGAAGACCAGGCTCCAGATCCAGACGGGGACAGAGGGAAACCAGTGCCGCATGATAATCCCCGCCGCGGTAAACTCGCTGCCCAGGGCAATAGTCCAGGTCAGCCAGTAGAGAATGGCGACCGTAAAGCCGGTGGCCGGATTAAGCAGGTTCTTAGCGTAAACGTGGAAGGAACCCGTGTAGGGCATGGCCACCGACAATTCGCCCAGGCAGAGCATGACGGCGTAAACCAGGATCGCCCCGAAGAAATAGGCGATAATCGTGCCGATGGGTCCGGCCTGGCTGATGGTATATCCCGAGCTTAAGAAGAGACCGGTCCCGATGACCCCGCCCAGGGAGATCATCTGAATATGCCGGGCTTCCATCTTCCGCTCGAGGTGGTCGACTTTTTCTTGTTGAGCCATAAAAATACCTCTTCAAAACAGATTGGTTTTTATTAAAATAAACAGTAACATGATAACACATGATGGAGGAAAAACGATGGCGGATTTACCAACCCTTCTGACCCAAGGCCCGGTGACTTTGGACGGGTCCATGTCCACGCCGCTTGAAGCCTGGGGCGAAGACACCAATTCCGACCTCTGGACAGCCAAGGCCCTCGCGGATAACCCAGACCTGGTCTACCGGGTCCACCAGGAGTACTTCAAGGCCGGCGCCCGGGTCACGATCACCGACAGCTACCAGGCCAGCCTGTCGGCCTTCATGAAGCACGGATTAAGTGAGGACGCGGCTCGAGGCTTAATCAGAGAGTCAGCTGCCGTGGCCATTAAGGCCAGAGACGACTTTGAAAAAGCGACCGGCATCCACAACTTCGTGGCTGGTTCAGTTGGCCCTTACGGAGCCTACCTGGCTGACGGCAGTGAATACCGGGGCGACTATGCTTTAAGCCATGAAGAATACGTGGACTTTCACGCCCCGCGGATTGAAGAATTAGTTGCCGGCGGGGTAGACTGCCTGGCGGTTGAGACTCAGCCTAAGCTGAGCGAAGTCAGAGCTATTCTGGACTACCTCAAGGCCAAGTACCCGGACCTGCCGGTTTACGTCAGCTTTTCCTTAAAGGATCCGGCCACTATCAGCGAGGGCCTGCCTTTAACTGAAGCGGTCGAGGAAGTCAGCGCCTATGCCCAGGTCTTCGCGGCCGGGGCCAACTGCTTCAAGCTGGCCTGGACTGTCGATGTGGTGAAAAATCTCCGCGCTTCTAAATTGCCAATCGTCGTTTACCCTAATTTCGGGGCCGAATACGATCCTTCTGTTAAAAAGTGGGTCTACCCGCCGGAAGCCGCGGACTTTGGCCAGGCGGGGGCTGACTGGCTGGCGGCCGGGGCAAAACTGGTCGGGGGCTGCTGCACGACGATGCCGGAAGATATCGCCGGACTTGCCGCCGCGGTCAAAAAGGTTTATACTGCTTTTTAAAATATTTCTAATCTTAGATTAATAGGCTTCTTGAGCAGAGAAAGCAGGTTAAACAATGGCAGTTGAACGAGTAAAAGATTTTTTCAAAGATACTGACGTTAACGTAATTGAACTTCCTGAGTCTTCAGCCACCGTGGCCTTGGCCGCCCAGGCTCTGGAAAAATACTCTGACTATACGGCCTGGGTGGACGTGACCAAGACAGCTTAAGCAAAATAAAGAGAAACAAAAAACGCGAACCGGCTGGTTCGCGTTCTCTGTGATGTGAAAAATTACACTGATAACAATACCAATTTGCCACAGATAAAGTTCAGCGTTTGGTGTTACGCTCAACCTAATCGTAATTTTCTCATCTTAATGATAATACTTTCATTTTATCTCGTAAAGTACTAAGGGTGCTTTTTTTTAAGGTTCAGTATAAATTCTTGTGTAAATAGAAAATAGGCAACAAAAAAAGAAGGGTTGTCCCTTACAATGTTAATAACGACAA
>NZ_AZCR01000047.1:258-12413 GCF_001433875.1 Lactobacillus delbrueckii subsp. delbrueckii DSM 20074 = JCM 1012 | reverse complement strand
TTGACCGCATTTACCGGCGTAGATAGTCAAAATCTGCTAGATGTTATGGTAAGTGTTCAATTTATTCTTGCAATTGGCGGTTTTTATTTTTTTAAAAGGAGCAGACACATGTCAGAAGCAGAAATTTTCGCAACTGTAAAGAAGATCGCCATTGAAGAACTGGACGTTGAAGAAGACCAAGTGACCATGGAAGCCAACATCAAGGATGACTTGGAAGCGGACAGCCTGGACTTGTTTGAAATCGTCAACGAACTGGAAGACGAATATGACATCGAACTGGACGCTGATGAAAACACCAAGACGGTTGCCGACGTGGTAGCTTTGGTGCAAAAGCAGCTAGCTGAAAAGGACTAACAGGACCTGACCATGAAATTCGGAATTCTCTTTGCCGGCCAGGGGGCCCAGCAGGCCGGGATGGGCCTGGATTTTCTAAGTGACCCCTTGTTTAAGGAAACAATTGACCAGGCCAGCCAGGCATGCGGCTTAGACTTGCCGGAAATCTGGAAAAACGATCGCAGCCAGCTGGATGAAACCAGGTATGTGCAGCCGGCTTTGGTGGCCTTTGAATACGGGATCTGGCAAATGCTGGTCCGGGACACTGACCTGCCAGTATGTGGTCTGGCCGGCCTCTCCTTAGGCGAATACGGGGCCCTTTTAGCCAGCGGCTGTTTAACCTGGCCAGCTGGCCTGGCCCTGGTCGTCGACCGGGGTGAATACATGCAGCTTGATTCAGAAAAGACGGCCAGCGGGATGCTGGCCCTGACCAAGCCGGATCTTCCGGGCCTGGAAGACTTTTTGCGAGCAAAGCAGGCAGCTGGCCAAGCAGTCTACCTGGCCAACTACAATTCACCTAAGCAGGTTGTTCTTGCCGGAGAAAAGCAGCTTTTGCCAGAACTGGGCCAAGAAATTGCTGACCGCAAGCTGGCCAAAAGAGCAATTCCCTTGGATGTTGCCGGAGCTTTCCACACTCCTCTTTACCAGGCAGCCAGCCGGAAAATGGGCCAGCGGCTGAAGGGTGAAGTTTTCAATGCGGGAACTTACCCAGTCATCAGCAATAGCACTTGCCAGCCTTTTGCCAAAGAAGATCTGGCCAAAATCCTGGAAGTTCAGCTGATGGTGCCAACTCACTTTGACGCTTGCGTCAAAGGCCTGCTGGACTTAGGCATGACGGCCAGCCTGGAAATCGGCCCAGGCCACGCCCTGTCAGCTTTTGCCAAGCAGGCGGACAAGAGCCTAAAGACCTGGCAGGTCGGGAGTCTGGTTGAATACCAGCAGTTTGTAGAAGAGGAGCAGAATGGATTTACAAAATAAGCGGGTCCTGGTGACCGGGTCAACGCAAGGAATCGGAGCAGCAACTGCCTTGGCTTTTGCGCAAAAGGGCTGCCAGGTGCTCTTAAATGGCCGGCGGCCGGAATTGCCGGAAGAAATCGCTGACCAGCTGGAAAAAATCGGGGCAGACTACCAGTATTTTTCCGCTGACGTCAGCGACGAAGGCGCGGTCAAGCAGCTTTTTAAAGAAATTGGCGAGATTGACATTCTGGTCAACAATGCCGGCATTACCAAAGACCAGATTATGATCGGGATGAAGCTGGCTGACTTTGACCAGGTGATCAAGGTCAACTTGCGGTCAAACTTTATGCTGACCCAGAAGGCCTTGAAGAAAATGCTGAAAAAGCGGTCTGGAGCCATCATCAATATGGCCAGCATCGTCGGCCAGCACGGCAACGTCGGCCAGGCAAACTACGCGGCTTCAAAGGCCGGCGTAATCGCCTTGACCCAGACCGCGGCTAAGGAAGCTGCCGGACGCGGCGTCCGCGTGAACGCGATCGCGCCGGGGATGATTGCCAGCCAAATGACTGCTGTCCTGCCAGATGAGGTCAAAGAGCAGGCACTTAGCCAAATTCCTTTGGCCCGCTTTGGCAAGGCAAAAGAAGTTGCCCAGGCGGCAGTCTTTTTGGCGGAAAACGACTATGTTACCGGCCAGACCCTGGTTGTTGACGGGGGAATGACCATTTAAGGAGAAGATATGCGAGTAGTAGTTACAGGCATGGGGGCAGTCAGTCCGAATGGCAATGGCTGCCAGGTTTTTGTTGAAAATACTTTAAATGGCGTAGTCGGCATCAAGACGATCAAGAAGTTTGATGCCAGTGAGACCGGCATCAGCGTGGCCGGGGAAATCGATGATTTTGACGTCAGTCAGGTTGTCGGCAAGAAAAACGGCAAGCGGATGGATCTGTATTCCCAATACGCCATCCAGGCCTGCCAGGAAGCCTACGAGATGGCTGGCTTGACTCCGGAAACAGTGAAGGCGGAAGAGCTGGGTGTGATTTTCGGCTCCGGGATCGGGGGCTTGACCACGATTGAAGAGCAGGTCATCAAGATGCATGACAAGGGGCCAAAGCGGATTTCACCTTTCTTTATCCCGATGGCCATTGCCAACATGGCGGCGGGCAATATTTCCATACGCTTTAATGCTAAAAATATTTCTACCTCCATTGTTACCGCCTGCGCCAGCGGGACCAACTCCATCGGGGAAGCCTACCGGCAGATCAAGGAAGGCCGGGCTGAGGTCATGATTACCGGGGCCAGCGAAGCCAGCGTCAATGAAACGGCTATTTCCGGTTTCGCGGCCTTGACCGCCCTGTCAACCAGCACTGACCCCCTCAAGGCGTCTTTGCCCTTTGACCAAAACCGGCACGGCTTCGTCTTAGGCGAAGGGGCTGGGGCCTTGATCCTGGAAAGCTTGGACCATGCCCAAAAGCGGGGGGCTAAGATTCTGGCTGAAGTAGTCGGCTACGGAGCAACCAGCGATGCCTACCATATCACCAGTCCTGATCCTAAAGGTGAAGGAGCAGCCAGAGCCATGCGGCTGGCGGTTGAAGAAGCTGGCATCAGGCCGGACCAAGTCGGTTATATCAATGCCCATGGGACGGCGACTAAGGCCAATGACAGCGGGGAAGCCAAGGCAATTAAGGAAGTCTTTGGCGACCATGTCCTGGTTTCCTCAACCAAGGGGATGACCGGCCACCTCTTAGGGGCCGCCGGAGCGGTTGAAGCCGTCATTACCTGCGCCAGCCTGGAAAAAGGCATCTTGCCGGCCAATGTCGGCTGCTTTGCCCAGGATCCGGAATGCCCGGTCAAATTGGTAAAGGCTGGTAACCAGGAACAAGCCATTGACTATGCTTTGAGTAATTCCTTCGGCTTTGGCGGCCACAATGCCGTGTTAGCTTTTAGAAAGTGGGCCTGATTTTGGAAATAACAGATGTTGAAAGACTGCTGGACAAGTTTGAAAAGTCCAGCATCCGGGAAATGAAGCTGAATTTGGACGGTTCAGAGCTTTTTCTGAGCAAGAACGAATACACGCAAAAGACAGAGGCAGAAGCAGGCCCGGTTTTGCCAGCCCAAAAAGCTGAAAGTCCGCTTTTGCCAAAAGAAGCAGCTGAAACCGCGCCGGTTGTTCAAGCAGAAAAAGCTGCATCCGGTCATGCCATCAAGTCGCCCCTGGTTGGGACGATCTACCTGCAGCCGGCCGCGGACAAGCCAGCTTTTGTGAAGGCCGGCGACCAGGTCAAGGCCGGGCAGACCGTCTGCATCGTGGAAGCCATGAAGATGATGACGGAGATCAAGAGTGATGTTTCCGGCACCGTCAAGGAGGTCTGCGTGGAAAACGAAGACCTGGTTGAATGCGAGCAAACGCTCTTTTTGATTGAGGAGGCCTAGCATGACTGTATTGGATTCCAGCCAAATACAAGAAATTATCCCCCACCGCTATCCCATGCTTTTGATTGACAAGGTCATCGACCTGGTTCCCGGCGAAAGCGCCGTGGCCATCCGCAACGTGACCAATAATGAGGCGGTTTTCCAGGGACATTTCCCGGGAAATCCTGTCTTGCCCGGGGTCTTGCTCGTGGAATCCCTGGCCCAAACCGGGGCCGTGGCCCTGTTAAGCGCCGACCGCTTCAAGGGGCAGATGGCCTATTTTGGTGGTATCAAAAACGCTAAGTTCCGCCAGATGGTCAAGCCCGGCGACCAGGTCAAGTTGGAAGTGACTTTGGAAAAGGTCAAGGGCCATATCGGCCTGGGGCAGGGAATTGCCTGGGTCGACGGGAAGAAGGCCTGCACGGCAGAATTGACCTTCATGATTTCAGGTGAGAAAAATGTTTGACAAAGTTTTAGTTGCCAACCGGGGCGAAGGCGCGGTCCGGATCATCCGGACCCTTAAGGAAATGGGCATTAAGTCCGTCGCTATCTACTCAGTAGCTGACCGGGACAGCCTGCATGTCCAGCTGGCCGATGAAGCGGTCTGCGTGGGCGCTAGCCGCCCCAGAGACTCCTACTTGAACATTAAAAATATCATCTCAGCGGCCACCGGGACCGGGGCCCAGGCCATCCACCCGGGCTATGGCTTTTTGTCAGAAAGCACGGAATTTGCCAGCCTTTGCGCGGCCTGCGGTTTGACCTTTATCGGGCCAAAGGCGGAAACCATCGACCAGATGGGCAATAAGGAACACGCCCGCCAGCTGATGATCAAGCACAAGGTGCCGGTTACCCCGGGCAGCCGGGACTTTATCAAGTCACCGGAAGAAGCTAAAAGGGTTGCTGCTGAAGTCGGCTACCCGGTCTTATTGAAGGCCGCGGCCGGCGGGGGCGGGAAGGGGATCCGGCAGGTTAAAGAGCCTGGTGAAATGGCTGACGCTTTCAGCCTGGCCCAAAATGAAGCCCGGCTGGATTTTGGCAATGACCAGATGTACCTGGAAAAGGTCTTAACCAATGTCAAGCACATTGAAGTCCAGGTCATCCGGGACAGCTTTGGCAGCTGCGTCTACTTCCCGGAAAGAGACTGCAGCCTGCAGCGGCGCAAGCAAAAGGTGATCGAGGAGAGCCCTTGTGAACTGATCAGTGAAAGCGAGCGGGAAAAACTGGGCCAGATTGCTGTCCGGGCCGCCGAAGCAGCTGATTATCTGAATACGGGGACGATTGAATTTTTGATGGATCAGGACCATAATTTCTACTTTATGGAAATGAATACTCGCTTGCAGGTAGAACACACAGTAACGGAAATGGTTACCGGCGTTGACCTGGTTAAGGCTCAGATCCTGGTCGCGGCCGGGGAAAAGCTGCCTTTTAAGCAGGCAGACTTAGGCTTTAAAGGCAATGCTATCGAATGCCGGATCAACGCTGAAGATTCCAGCCGGGACTTCATGCCGTCAACCGGCCAGGTCGACTACCTCTTTTTGCCGGTCGGCAACCCGGGCATGCGGATTGATTCCGCTCTTTACCAGGGCATGGTGGTTTCGCCATTTTACGATTCCATGCTGGCTAAAATCATCGCCTTGGGCAGCAGTCGACAAGAAGCAGTTGCCCGGATGCAGCGGCTTTTAAAGGAGCTGGTGATCCGGGGGGTCAAGAACAACCAGGACTTTCACCTGGCCATTCTGGCTGATTCGGAATTTAAGAAAGGGACTTTCACCAATACTTATTTAGAGAGGGAATTTTTGCCCCGCTGGAAGGAGCAGGTAGACAAGCATGAGGCTGTTTGAAAAAAGAAACACGATCTCTGAGCGGCATGTCAAGGCTAATAAAAGGGCGGAAGACCTGGTGCCGAGCGGTTTGATGCAGCGGTGCCCGAATTGCGGGCTGGAATTTTTCTCCAGCCGCCTGGACAAGTACAAGACCTGCCCGGACTGCGATTACGGCTTCCGCTTGACCGCCAAGGAACGCCTGGCCTGGCTCTGCGAGGAAAGCGAGGAGTGGTTTAAGGATATTCAGCCCAGTGACCCCCTCCATTTTCCCAATTATGAGGCGAAAGTTGCCGCTGGAAAGAAAAAGACTGGCTTAAATGAAGCGGTTTGGACCGGCCTGGCCAAAATTGGCGGGCAGGAGACAGCCCTAGCTATCATGGATCCCTTTTTTATCATGGGTTCTTTAGGCCAGATGACCGGGGAAAAGCTGACCCGGCTCATTGAGGCAGCTACTGAAAAACGGCTGCCGATCGTGGTCTTTACAGCCAGCGGCGGGGCCCGGATGCAGGAAGGGATCTACTCTTTGATGCAGATGGCTAAAGTGGTCAACGCGGTTAACCGGCATAAGGCAGCCGGTCTCTTATACCTGGTTGTTTTGACCGACCCGACTACCGGCGGGGTGACGGCCAGCTTTGCCAGTGAAGGTGACATTACTCTGGCTGAAGCTCACGCCATGGTGGCCTTTGCCGGCCGCCGGGTGATTGAGCAGACCATCCATGAGCAGCTGCCAAAAGATGCCCAGCGGGCAGAAACGGTCTTAAAGCACGGCTTTATCGACCGGATCGTTTTGCGGCAGGAGGAAAAAGGGACCCTGGCCTGGCTGTTAAAGTACGGAGGGATGCAGGATGACTGATGCTATGGAAACGGTCCGGGCCGCCCGGGCCAGTGATAAATTGTCGGCTCACTATCTGCGGGCGCACTTGTTCAGCGACTTTGTGGAGCTGCATGGGGACCGGCAGGGGGCAGATGACCCGGCCATCGTTGGGGGGATCGGCCTGTTTGCCGGTCAGCCAGTGACCGTGATCACCACCAGCCGGGGACATAAGCTGGAAGAGCGCCTGGCCAAGCACTTTGGCCAGCCGGAACCAGCCGGCTACCGGAAGGCGGCTCGCTTGGTCAAAGACGCGGCCCGCTTTAAGCGGCCGGTTCTCCTTTTTATCGATACGGCCGGGGCCTTTCCCGGTAAAGAGGCCGAATATGCCGGTCAGGGGCAGGCGATTGCCCAGTGCTTGACGGATATTGGCCAGGCCCAAACGCCAATTATCAGCGTGATTTTCGGTGAAGGCGGCTCTGGCGGGGCCCTGGCTTTGGCTTGCGGGGATGAGCTTTGGATGATGGAAAATTCCATGTATTCAGTCCTGTCTCCGGAAGGTTTTGCCTCCATCCTGTGGAAGGACGCCAGCCGGGCGGCTGAAGCAGCAGAGCTTTTGGGCTTGACGCCGGAATCCCTGCTCAAGGGGCAGGTGATCGAAGGCGTGATCAAGCAAGAAGGCAGCAAGTCTGCCCAGTGCCGGGAAATTGCCCGGGTCTTGGAAGAAGAATTAGCAAAATTGCAAAAGCTGCCGGTCAGCAGTCTGCTTAACCGGCGCTATGAACGTTTCAGAAAGTTTTAGGTGAAGAAGATGGCAGGAATTTTAGCTGGAAAAAAGTTTTTGGTAATGGGTGTGGCCAACAAGCGGTCCATTGCCTGGGGCTGCGCCGAGCAAATCAAGGCCCAGGGCGGGGAAGTGGTCTACAGTTGCCAAAATGACCGCTTGGAAAAGAGCCTGCTCAAGCTGGGCCTGGCGGAAGAAGAAATGGTTGAATGTGATGTGGCCAGCGATGAGAGCATTGACGCGGCTTTTGACCAAGTGAAGGAAAAGTTCGGCCAGATCGACGGCCTGGTTCACGCGGTAGCTTTTGCCCCGAAAAATGAACTGGAAGGGTCCATCCTCAATTCCAGCCGGGAAGGCTACTTGACTGCCCAAAATATTTCCAGCTACTCCTTGATCGCCGTGGCTAAGGCTGCCCAGGAAAAGGAACTTTTGGCCCCTAAGGCCTCAATCGTTACCTTGACCTTCATCGGGTCGGAAAGAGCCATCACCAATTACAACACGATGGGGATTGCCAAGGCGGCTTTGGAAAGTTCTGTCCGCTACCTGGCCCGGGACTTGGGCAAGACTGGCAGCCGGGTCAACGCGATTTCTGCCGGGGCCATGAAAACTTTGGCCGTAACGGGGATTGGCGGACACAAGGATCTCTTGGAGCAGTCCCGGTCCTTGACGGTTGATGGGGTCAATGTCAGCCTGGAAGAACTGGGTAACTGCTGCGCCTTCCTGCTCAGTGACCTGTCAACCGGCTTGACTGGCGACATCATCTACGTTGACAAGGGCGTTCACCTCTCCTAGGAGGCCGCGATGGAGACTTACTGCTACCTGGTCCTGCCTTCAACGCAAGATCTGGCTAAAAAGCTGCTGGAAAAGAGAAAGCCGCCTTTTGCCGTTAGTGCTTTAGAGCAGACGCAGGGCTACGGCAAGCAGGGGCGGGCCTTTTATTCACCGAAAAATGGCCTTTACTTGTCAGTTTGCCTGGAAAAGCAAGAGAATCCCTTGCTGACCTTGGCGGTTGGGACAGCGGTAGCTGACTTCCTGCGGGCCAGGTACGGCTTAGAGATTGGCCTCAAGTGGGCCAATGATCTTTTTTATCAAGGGAAAAAAGTTGCCGGCATCTTGACTGAGCAGGTGGCAGGCGGGATAGTAGTTGGCCTGGGCCTCAACTTAGGCGCGGAACTTCCGGCCAGCCTGCCCCAAGCTACCCGCTTGCTGGAAGCGGGGGATTTTGATCCGCTTTTGGCAGATGATTTGGCCTGTGTGATCTGCCGGGCTGCCAGCTGGCAGGATTGCCTGCCCCGCTACCGGGAATTGAGCATCTTGACTGGCAGGAGGGTTACTTTGAAAATTGCTGGGCGGACCATCTCCGGCACTTGCGCCGGCTTTGATGACCAGGGCCGGCTTTTGCTGGAAAAAGGCGGGAAGATCAGTGCCTGGTCCAGCGGTGAAGTAATTAAGACAAGTTTTTTGTAAAAATCCCTTCCCTTTTCCGAAAACTTTTGCTATTATAAGTATTGTCATCGGGAAGCCCACTTGGCGGAATTGGCAGACGCGCAGCGTTCAGGTCGCTGTTCTGGCAACAGAGTGAAGGTTCGACTCCTTTAGTGGGCATGACGCGAGCAAGCAGAAATGCTTGCTTTTTTGTTCTATTTTTTATTTTCTATCTCCAGCTTATTTTTCAGGTCAAAAAAAGAGCTCCCGGAATCCGGGAGCTCTTTTGCTTTAGTTAAAGTTCTGGGCTTTTTTGGCGACCAGCTTGTTCTTCTGGAAGGTAACGTAGAAGTTGGCCTGACCGTCGCTCTGCAGGCCGCTGGTGTAGAGCCAGAGGACCACGTCAGAATTGGAATAGTCAGATTCTGAGTAGCCGTTGGGCTTGCCGACAATGGCTTCGACTTCCTCTTGGGTCATCCCCTTTTTGAGGGACTTGTAGTCTTTGGGTGTAATTTGCTTGGACCGGTTGACGACCAGTCCGGAAATCTGCTTGGCGATAGCCACCCCGTTGGCGAATTCAACGGCCAGGTTGGCGCCGGCACTGCCGTTTTGGACCCCTTCCCAAGTGTAGATGGTGGCTTTGAGCTTGCTGGTTTTGGCCTTGCTCTTGGCGTCAGCTTCCCGGCCCAGGAGGTCAGTTACCTGGCTGGGAGTAGATCCGGTCTTTTCAACGACCTTGATCTTCTTGTAATTAGTGAGATTGATCTTGTTGCTGGTCTGCTTGACGACATTGGAGCTGGAAATTGAGCTCGCGGCCTTCTTGGCGCTTTCGCTGTCAGTCGTGTCCTTTTTGCTGGAGCAGGCAGTCAGAGCCAGGGCCGCAAAAGCAATCAAGAGAACTTTCTTTTTCATAACATCCTCCATTTTTTCGTTCTAGAATTTTCATACCTTTTATTTTAGGCATTAAGAGCGGTCTTGTCCACGCCGGCAAGTAATTCTTAAAAGACCTTTTTGATAACTCGAAGGAAATAAATACCTGACCAGCCAAAAGGGGGCTAAGCAAAGGTCAGTGGCTTTAATCTTCGCTGGTTTAACCGACAGCCAGGAAAGCAATGAAAAGATCCTGGGCTACCTCAAAAAAGCTGGCCTTTCTGCATCTTTCGCCCTGCCAGCCGCCCGGGCCCGGGAAAACGACGTGCTGATCAAAGACCTGGTGAAAAGCCGCCAGCAGCTGATCGGAAGCGGCATCTTGGTAACAGAAGGGAGCTGGCTTGACGGCAATTGCCCCTAAAAAGGCCCTGATCAAGGCCAAAAGCTCTGCCAGCGGCAGATCAAGGAGCAAGCAGCCAGCGGGGTGGCCCTGGAGAGTGCTTTTGGCGGCTTTGTCCAAAGCCAGCGCAATATCGCTGACGACGTTTATGATGGAGCCTTCAAAGGCCTTGTCATCACCAGCCCGGACGGGGAAAGAGTCTACTATGACAATCGCCTGCCCGGCTGGGAACTGGTCTCATACCACTGGAAGCATTTTTGGAACAAGGTCATTGACTGGTTCATTAATAATCTGTAACAAGCTCAATCCCGCATGACTGCTGGGTTTGAGCTTTTTTCTTTGGTACTTTGTTTTGCTTATATTCCTACTGATAATATTTTCGACTTAGAAAATATTTGATTTATATCAAAAAAGCGCTTACATAGTCCGGAGAAAAGCATATAATAATTTACAGGAATTAGGTGCTTTCATGCAAAAGAATAAGAAGTAACATAATGTATGATGTACATCGGTTTCGGGATCTTGCTGGCCTTCACGGTTGGAGGACAATTAGGAACTAACCCGGCCGCCAACTTGATCAAGGGGCTGATCTTCGGGGTTGCCTTGAGCCTGGTGGTCATTCCCGGAGCTGAACTTTTTACTGGCAACCTGGTTAACCAGGACTCTGGAAGCTTGGACAGCCTTGCCGTATTCATCGATGAACGGATCGTTTTGGGAGCCGATTTGGATGGCGGCATTGTGGCCAGCACCTTGGTAGTCAAGCAGGGCTTTGACGATTCTGATCCCGTCTTCCCGGTCCTTGGCCTTGTAAACTTACAGAAGCGGGGAGAGTTTTTTCGGATGACAGATTTTCGCCAATATTCTTTGGATCCAGTTCAAAGAGGAGGACATCCTTGCCTTCAGGCAGGGTAACGCCGGCGTGTTCACAAATCCAGCGGGCGCTCATCCCGGCTACTGGCCCATTGACCCCATGCTTGTCATTGAAGACGAAGTCGGCCAGCTTTTGGTAGTCTTTCTTTGGAACCAGGTAGGCACCCTTGTCCTGCATCATTTGCAGCCACTTGTCGTAGATCGGTGCTTCAACTACGGCTGAATTTTCAGTCGCGCAAACCATGCTATTGTCAAAGCGCTTGGACAATAGGATGTCTTCAACAGCCCGGTCCAAAAAAGCGGTGTGATCGATATAAACAGCACCGTTGCCGGCCCCGACCTCCATTGACGGGTTGCCAGACTGCAGCGCGGCGTGCACCATGCCGGGACCACCAGTTGTCAAAATAGAAGCGATCTTTGGGTTGCGGATCAAGGCGGTAGTGTTTTCCAGGCTGGCCTTGTCGATCCATTGAATGATGTTCTTTGGGGCACCGGCCTTTAAAGCAGCGTCATACAAGATCTGGGCAGCATGGATTGAACACTTCTGGGCCTTCGGGTGGAAGGAGAATATGCTGGCGTTTCTGGTCTTCAAAGCTACCAGGATCTTGAACATGGTCGTTGAGGTCGGGTTGGTGGTTGGCACGATCCCGGCTAAAACGCCAAGAGGAGCAGCAGCTTTGATATAGCCTTCAACCTGGTTTCTTTCGATAATGCCAACAGTCTTTTCGTGCTTAATTGAGTTGTAGACATTTTCGGTAGCGAAGCGGTTCTTGGTGTCCTTGTCTTCTACCGCGCCGCGGCCAGTTTCGTCTACTGCCTCATGAGCAAGCGCGAGGGAGGCCTCACTGCCGGCCAAAGCCATGGCAGCGACAATCTTGTCAACTTGTTCCTGGCTGTAGGTCGCGTAGGCTTCTTCAGCGACCAAGGCTTTGTTAACTAATTCACCTGTATAGCGCTTGGCTTCTTCCATCTTTTCATCAGCTGACAATTCCTTGGCAGCCGTAACAGTGGTCTGTGTTTTCTTTACATCAACCATTTTTTCTCAGGTCTAAGTATTTATTGTGAACCTTTTCACCTAACATGGTAGTCCCTTTGTTTTCTTTGTCAAGCCGAAAAAGGCCATAAGTTTCAATGAATCTGAAGCATGTAAATGCTTACAATCGTGCTGGAGTAGAATGATGAAAGCGCAGAAAGAAGCAAAAATAGTGAATGATTTCACTTCTTACAAGCTGGGCTAGACCAGGGAAAGGGGAGTGGCGAAAAACAGAGCAGGGATGAATTGTAAAAAGCTAGCAAATGAAAGCTAAGAAAAATTAGAAGAAAATTGAAAATAAAGATTGACGAAAACGAAAAATGGAGGTAAAGTAGTAAATGTCTTCAAACAAGACACAAAGCGCTTTCTTAACGAAAGACAAGCGAAGACAAAAATAAATATCAAAAAACTTGTTGACAAGAATCAAGCAAGCGAGTAAG
>NZ_AZCR01000047.1:0-202 GCF_001433875.1 Lactobacillus delbrueckii subsp. delbrueckii DSM 20074 = JCM 1012 | reverse complement strand
GTCACTTGACGCAAGTTGGTACTTTGAAAACTGAACAAAGTTTCGCAGTGTGCGGGTCAAACATTGTTTGATCCAAACAAACAAGCGAAGTCAATTCGCAAGCAAATAATCTGGAGCAGATTAAAAAGACTCAATTTTCAAATTGAGAGTTTGATCCTGGCTCAGGACGAACGCTGGCGGCGTGCCTAATACATGCAAGTCG
>NZ_AZCR01000046.1 GCF_001433875.1 Lactobacillus delbrueckii subsp. delbrueckii DSM 20074 = JCM 1012 | reverse complement strand
TTTTTAGAAGTAGGTGTCATGGTTGATAAACCTCCGCAGCTAATTGATAGATATACTACAGAGATTGTACCAGAATTGCACGCCACTTTCAAAATATCGGCATGACACTACACTAGTACTTTGATCAAAGAAGATTAAGTAATAGACTCCTATCTCTTAAGCAATCAAATATTTTCTTTCCGAAAACAAAAGCCAGCCCTAACCCTTCCTTGTCAGTGCTGGCTTTCTAGTGCTGTGTTGCGCTTTATCTTCCGCTTTCGCCTCAGTCGTTATTTTCTACTCACTTTTCACCTATTATCTTATCATAGAACTTATACCAAGTTTAGCCAATTATTATACTATTTTTGCTAAGATTTTTCCTTTTAGGAAAGGCCCCTTATCCTTTGCCTTTCTAGCCCTCCTTCCCTCTTGATTCACTTTGCATATTATTTCTCCCCTGCTATTTTCCTGAAAAAAAGACCCACCCGCCTTGGGTGAGTCAAAATCTTTAGGCTTGTGGTTCTCTCCATTCGCCGCCTTGAGCCAGCTGCTGCTTGCCAAGTTCATTAATGATCACGGAGATGTGTTCCTTTGGTGCGCCAGTGTCTTCTGAGATCACCCGGGTCACGTCCTTCATCATCTTTTCCAGTTGTTCTGGCGTCCGGCCAGCCAAGAGTTCAATGTGTACAAATGGCATTGTTTTGCTCCTTTTTTCAAAAACAAGTAACTTTTCCTACATTATACCTGCTTTTTTAGAAAAAGTATCTGCCAAAGCTACTTTGCCAAAAGTTCCTTGATTGCCTGGTCCAGCGGAGTCAAGCCGCCCAGAACTTCTTCCAGGTCGCTGCTTTCTTCCGTCAATGAACCATCATCAATTGGCTGTTGGAAGGCAGCGTACATTGCCGCCGTATCATGATCCAAGCCCAGGCCTTCCAAGGCCTTCACATATTCGTCCTGGCTGACCTGCTTGGCTGCTGCTTCTTCACCAGTTGCCACGTTCAAGGCCTCTGCCAGGTCCTGATAGCTCCGCTTCGGGCCAGCAAATTCGTAAACTTCCTTTGGATCATCACTGGTCAAAACCTTAACCGCTGCCGCGACATATTCACTTTCCGATGCCCAGCCGGCAAAGTTGTTAGCCCAGTAAAGCCGGTTTGCCGGACCTGGAGCCAGGAAAGTCATTTCGTTTTCTAGGTACCAGTTGTTGCGCAGGAAGGAGTGCCTGAGGCCGCTCTCCTTAAGCAGCTTTTCCGTCAGCTTGTGGTCAGCTGCCAGCCAGTTGTCGCTTTCACTGGCCTTCGGGAAACTGGTGTAAGCCACGTAGCCAACGCCGGCATTCTTAGCAGCTTCAACCACATTCTTGTGCTGGTCAGCTCTAGTTACTGCCCCGCCTGGCTGAGAGGAAATAAAGAGCAACTTGTCCACGCCAGCCAGGGCCTTTTCTACAGCTGCTTCATCGCCGTAGTCTGCTTGGCGGATTTCAATTCCAGCTGGCAAAAGCTGCTTCCCCTTTTCTTCGTTGCGGACGATCGCCACTACATTTTCTGCCCCAACTGCATCAACCAAATTCTTGACCGCGGTCTGGCCAAAGTTGCCAGTAGCCGCTGAAATAGCGTACTTCATAATTGCCTCCGTTAGTTTCTTTTTCTCTTTTTTCTATTTCGTTTACTTGTTATTTTTAAATCTACAGTAATTCTAGCACGTGTATTTTTAAAGTCAACATCTATTTCCATAAAAAAACGCCAGCTTTCGCTGACGTAATTAAGCAAGCTGCCCTTCTTCTTTTATCTGGTCGACAATTTCCCGCAGGCTGATCTCCCGCATCTTGGCAAAAGCCGCCTCTTCCACTTCCGCGTAGGCCTTAGCCAGCGGCCCTTGAATGTTGCCGCCAACCGGACACTTTTGCTCCGTGTCTTCATCGACGTGCAGCAAGTGGTGGTCCATACCGACTGCCGCGAAGATATCGTAGAGGCTGATCTCTTCCGGCTTCTTGGCCAGTTCCGGCTCAGCGCTCCCCTGCTTGGTATTCAAAAGCCCTGCCTTGCGCAGGTCCATCATCAGACTACGCACCATGCTGGGATTGGTCAAGATGCTACGCGCGATCGCCCGGCTGGACAGGTCATCATCGGGAAAAATCTCGATGTAGACCAGCAGGTGGACCGCGTCACTCAATTTATGGGAAAATTTCATTTTTTACCAGCTCCTTTTTAAAAAAAAGCCTGTTTCCTTAATCTTAACAGCTTTTCCGGCAATTTGCCACTTTTGCTGTGTTCCACGTGAAACTACCGCTGGCATTTCTCCCGTAAAAACTTGATCAAGTCCGGGCTGCAGTTTTTCTTCAAAAGCAGCATGCCCTGGTCCGGAGCCGGCATCATGATGATTTCCTCGTCAGTTTCAACATAGCGGCTGATCTGGTCATAGCGGTATTCCCCGTCCCCCCGGTTGGTCAAAACCAGGAAGTGGTCCGGGTAGAATTCGTAGCGCACGTAGTCATCCTTGATGGCTGGCATGCCCACGTAAATCTTCTTCAGCCGCCGCTTATAGAGGTAGACGAGTGCCGCCGGGTAAAAAGCAATCACCAGGGCAAACATGACCGTAAAGTCATACTTCTTCAAGGCGAAAGCCACCGCTCCGGCTGCGATCCAGATTGCTTCCGCGATCATGATGATCCGCCGCCGGCTCTTTTCCGTCACCTTCATGGCCATTCTGGTGTACTCGTTCAAGTCCATGTGAATCTCGCTGATATATAAGGCTTGTGCCATCTGCCTCACGTCCTTTCTATTAAAAATTATAAGCTATTCTTCCCTGCCCGTAAAAAAAGACGCGCCATCGCGCGTCTAATAATACTAATACCTGTCTTCCTTGCTCTGTTCATAAGTTTCGGCGATTGCCAAATTGTAGTATGGCATCAGCCAGATACCCAAAATTCCCAGGGTAAAGGCGGTCAAAATGTACCAGCCAAAGAAGGATAAATTAAGGCAAAGCAGCTTCCAGACCCGGCCCTTAGTCAGCTTCCAGCCAGCCCCGATTTCTGCCCAGACTGACCGCTTCTGCCCGGTCCGCACATCATCGTCGATCACGTAAACGACATAGGTCAGCCGCAGCTCAATCCAGACCAGCAAAACGACCAGCAAGATCAAAAGAATGATGCTTACCGCTACCGGTACTTGCGGAATGGCTGACCCAACCACCGCGGCCGCGATCGCCACGGCCACGGTCACGGCTACGGTCCCGATGATCAAGGCTTCAATCACCCCATAAATGAGCAAGCGGGCAATGTGCTGGCCGGTTAGGCCGCACCAGGCATTTGGCTCTTCCCCTCCCTTTTGGATCTTATTCCGCCAGCGATCAAAGAAGATGTAGCCGTTAGCCGTCAAAAGCGCGGCCGCGATTTCCAAGAGAAAGAAGATGATATTAGCTCCAACCCACGACTTGGAATCAGTGGCCTGGTCAACGATATTCGGTATGATATTTGCCACAACTAGAAGCAGGCCTATCGGCATGTAGATCTTCTTCGGAATCTGCTTCAGGTTTTCCCGGGCCAGGGCCCGGATTTCCTTCGCTTTCATTGTTCTCTCCTCTGTAAAAAAGCTTTTATTATTTTCACCATTATTATAGCGCTGATTGTTTCACATGTAACATAATTCTTTTCCTATCTTCCCCGCTGCTCCCTTGTGTTATGATGGTAAAAAATCTTTCCACAGTGAGGTCAAATCCATGGAACTTTCCCCATTGAGCCCGCCCCGGCTCGTCAGCAATCAGCAAGAAAACATCTGGCAAACCCTGCGCCGGCAGCTGCTGACCTGCCAGTCCTTTACCTGGGCCGTGGCCTTCATCACCGCCGACATGCTGCCCCCTTTCAAGCTGGTCATGGAAGACCTGCAAGCCAGCGGGGTCCGCGGGACCATCATCACCGGGACCTACCTTGCCTTCAACCAGCCCCGGGTTTTCGCCGAGCTCTTAAAAATTTCCAATCTTACCGTCCGGATCGTGGACGGTCCCTTCCATGCCAAGGGCTATCTTTTTGACCATGGGGACTGGCAGACCGCCGTCATCGGCAGCGCCAACTTCACCCGGTCCGCCCTCCTGGCCAACCAGGAATGGTGCCTCAAGGTCGATTCCCAAACAGATTCGGCCTTGCCCCGGCAACTAGCCGCGGCTTTAGCGGACTTGACGGGCAAAAGCCAGCCCCTGACTTACACCTGGCTGGCTGACTATGAAAAAAGCTGGCAGCCGCCAGCCAAGCCTGTGTTACACGTGAAACAAGAAAAGATCGTTCCCAACCAGATGCAGGCAGCCGCCCTGGAAAATCTCCAAGCCTTAGTCAAAAGCGGCGCCCGCCGGGCCCTTGTCGTTTCTGCTACCGGGACGGGGAAAACCTACCTGGCGGCTTTGGCGGTCAAAGACTTTGCCCCCCACCGCTTCCTCTACCTGGTCCACCGGGAAGAGATCGCCCGCAAGGCCCTTGAGACCTTCAAAAAGGTTATCGGAGGCAAGGACAGCGACTTCGCCCTTTTGACCGGGACCAGCCACCAGCAGGCCCGCTACACCTTCGCGACCATCCAGACCGTTTCCCGGGACCAGTTCCTGGCCAGCCAGGCAGCTGATTTTTATGACTACATCTTGATTGACGAAGCCCACCGGTCCGCCGCGCCCAGCTATCAAAAAGTCCTCAGCCACTTCAGCCCGTCCTTTTGCCTGGGTCTGACAGCTACGCCGGAGCGGATGGACCAGCAGGATATTTTTGCCCTCTTTGACTACAATTTAGCCTACGAGATCCGCCTGGCCGATGCCCTGGAAAGCAAAATGCTCACGCCCTTCCACTATATCGGTATCCGCGACTATGAAATTGACGGCCAGACTTCTGATGACTTCAGCGACCTCCGCTGGCTGGGCGCGAAAAAGCGGGTCAGCTACCTCCTTAAAGAACTGGATTATTACGGCTACAGCGGTCCCCGCCCCTGCGGCCTGGTCTTCTGCAGCCGGCAGGAAGAAGCCCGGCAATTGGCGGAAGCTTTTACTCAACAGGGCCAGCCGGCCCAGGCCTTGACCAACCAGGATTCCCCAGCTGTCCGCCGGCAGGCGGTCAAGGATCTGGAAAGCGGCCGCCTCCACTACCTGGTGACGGTCGACCTTTTCAACGAAGGCGTGGACATTCCCGCCCTCAACCAGATCGTCATGCTCCGGGCCACCCAGTCAACCACGGTCTTTATCCAGCAGCTGGGTCGGGGCCTGCGCCTCTACCCGGGCCAGGACTTCGTCACCGTCCTGGACTTCATCGGCAACTACCAGAACAACTACCTGATCCCCCTGGCCTTAGCCGGGAAAAAGCTCTCCCGCGACCAGCTGAAGTACCAGCTGCAAACCGTCAGCTTTGCCGGCCTGTCCACCATCAACTTCAGCCGGATCGCCAGCCAGGAGATCCTGGCCTCCCTGGACAAGGTCAAGCTGGACTCGCTCAAGCAGCTGCGGGAAGCCTACGCGGACCTGGCCCAGCAGCTGGGCCGGGCGCCCCTTTTGCTGGATTTCGCCAAAAAAGACCAGGTCTCACCCCGCCTCTGGCTGGACAACAAGTCCCTGCCCCACTACGGAGCCTTCTTGGAAAAAATGGGCCAGCCCTGCCAGCTGTCCTCTTACGAAAGCCAGGTCCTCTCCTTCGTTACTAAGGAACTGGCCCCAGGCCAGCGGCCACATGAACTTTTGCTTTTGCAGGCTCTTTTGCCAAAAGGCCAAATCAGTCAGACAGACTTCCAAGCTCTGTTAAAAAATTACGGGGCCTACGACTCACCCGCCTTGGAAAAATCTCTGGAAGCCATCCTCTCCTTGGACTTCTATGATGTCAAAAGCGGATCAACTAGCCAAAAGGCCAAGTACGGCGGCGAGCCTGTCGCCTGCTTAAAGGACGGCTGCTGGTCCTTAAATCCTCAGATCGTCCAAGCTAGTCCCGACTTCCTCCGTCTGTTTAAAGACGCGGTCGAAACTGGCCTCTTCCTCGCCAAAGAAAAAGACCCGACTCAAGACTTCACCCTCTACGCGGCTTACGACCGCAAGGAGGTCTGCCGCCTGCTCAACTGGCCACTAGACGTCAGCCGGCCCATGTATGGCTACCGGCTGAGTGGCAATGTCTGCCCGGTTTTTATCACTTATCAAAAAACTGACCAGGAGCAAAGAAATGCCCGCTATGACAACCAGGCACGCGGCCAGCGCCTGGCCTGGTATACCAGAACTCCCCGCCACCTGTCTTCCCCGGAAGTCCAGCAGCTCTTGCGGGGGACGGAATCTGGCCAGCAAGTCACCCGGATTCCGGTCTTCGTCAAGCGGGCGGATGCCTACGGTCCAAAGTTTTACTACCTGGGCTCAGCGAAAATCGACCCTGCCACGGTCCGCGAGGTAAATCTCAAGGGCAAGAGCGCGGTCGGCCTGGATTTGGTTCTGCCTGATCCCCTGCCAGCCAAAATCGCCGACCAGCTTTTTAGCAATTAAAAAAGGCTTCCCGGCCGGGAAGCCTTTTTGTGTGCCCGCTTCATGACGCGGACGGTAATATCTTTCAAGGCAAAGTAGAGGATCGGCGTGCAGACCGCGGTTGAAGGAAGGCCGCGACCAGGGCTGGCTGCAATGCCGTCCCGGCCATCAAGGCAGCCACGACCATCGTCGCGTAAGAGGTAAAAATCTTGGTTACCCCGGCGATGACCGCCAAAATAATGATGTTCTTCTTGCTGTCGTTGTACTTCATGCCCTTGTAGACCGCGGACAAAATGGCAGCCGCGGTAGAGACGGCCGTGGTCAGCCATAGCCGAGTCCAGCAGGATGAATTTCCCCTGCCGGCTGTATTCTTCCAGCCCCTTCTCCCAGACCCGGCTGGCCGCCTGGCCCAGGTAGCCCAAATAGATGGCGTCAAAAGAGATCTTTTCCTTGTCCCAGTGCGCCCAAATATCTGGCAGACTGGCCGACAGGTCCAGGAAGGTGTTCTCCCCGAACCCGCCCGTATGCGTTGACAAAATTGCCGTTGGCAAAGCCGCGGTCTGCAGGCCGCTGGCCCCTAACACGGGCAAGGCGACCGCCAGCGAGACTTGACCAACACAGGATAGATCTTGACTGATCAAGACTGGATTTCACTTTGGCTCCTCCTTATTGCTCAGTAGCTCTATTATATGCTTGCTTAAAAAATATGAAAGTAATTATTGCGAAACTTTTTTCTAATCTGGTAATAACTAGTATAACACGGGTATTTTCATTTTCAGAGCACAAGAAAAGCCAGTTGCTTAGAAGAACAACTGACTTTGGTTAGGAATGTGTTGTGTATGTATAAAATTCAATGCAATGTTACATTGAGGAAAGAAAAATAAAAGAAATTTGGATGTTGCAACTTGCGGCTCTCCACAACCTCAAGCTACGAATCTAATATACAAGATAGTTGTGATGAAAATATGATCTTTTCCTTACGAATTTCAAAACAGCTATCATTTTTAAGCTATTTACTTATGCTGCTTACTTATTACTTAGTAAGTATAATTTAAACAGTCAGAAGTTCGTAAACGTAGCTGGTCTCGTTTTCCCGGTAGACCCCATGCAGGGTGCCGACCCGCTTAAAGCCGCTCTTTTCGATCAAGTGCTGCATGGGCAGGTTATCCTCATGGGTGTCGACTCTGACGGACTTGATGTCATTGAAGCCGCTGGCGAAGTAGTTGATCACTGCCTGGTAGAGTTGAGAAGCATAGCCGTGACCAGTGTGGTCAGAGTGGATGGCCACCCGGTGGATGGTAACGTAGTCATTCGTGTCGATTTGCCAGTGCCCGTCCAATTGATCATAAGCGTGGTCCGGCGCGGGAATAATGGTCAAGGTCCCGACTGTTTCCCCGTCGTCGGCCTTGGCCAGGTAGGCATAGCCATTCTCGATGTCCTGGCGGACGTGGTCAGGGTTCGGGTAGTCCCCCTGCCACTGGTCAATCCCTCTTTCTGCCAGCTGGTTGCGCCCGTCCTGCAGGATCGCCATCACCTGGTCAAAATCTTTCAATTCTGCTTTTCTAATCTGCATTTCCTATTCGCTCCCTTATCTATATTACTGGTTCAATGACAACGACAAAGGGTATTTTACATAAGTCGGCAGGCAAGCTCAAACGATCTGCTTAAAGGGAAGCCTTTTCAGTGCTAAAAACTGTAATATTATTTAAGAATTAGAAAAGGTTGTGTCAAGGTTTTGTAACATTGCAGTTATATAATGAGGATTGTTGCAAAACAAACCACTTATTTTGAGCATTTTCAATCACACACTTTTTTAATGGAAGTACCAGATACATGAAGTTTAAACACCTTAAACTGCTTGCGTTAGTCTCCACATTAACGGCAGCTGTAAGCATGAGCTTCGCCGGCCTGGCACAGGCCAGCACGACCAGCGCCAGCAGCCGTTCTTATGGGGTTGACGTGTCAAGCTACCAGCCAACCAGCACGACCAAGTACAGCAAGGCGGGCGCTCAGTTCGTCATTGTCAAGGTCAGCGAAGGCACCAGCTACCGAAATCCAAACGCCAAGGCACAAGTAGCCAGCGCCAAGGCCAACAAACTGTTGCCAATGGCCTACCACTTCGCCAATTTCGGTTCCAGCTCATCCAGAGCTAAGAGTGAAGCGGACTACGCTATCGCCAGCGCCAAGGCAGTCAAGCTGCCAGTAGGCTCATACCTGGCTATCGACTGGGAAACCAGCAGCGGCAACTCAACCAGCGGGAGCAGAAGTGCTAATACCAGCGCCATCATGACCTTCATGAAGAAGGTTAAGGCAGCTGGCTACCAGCCATTGCTCTACTCTGGTTCTTACCTTTTGAACAACGCGATCAACATGAGCACGGTTACGTCAACCTACCCTAACTCATTGTGGGTAGCCTACTACACCAGCTCAGGCCGGATCGACGCGCCAGACTTTTCATACTTCCCGTCAATGAACGGGGTCATCATCTGGCAGTTCACTGAAAACTGGAAGGGGCTGAATGTTGACGGGAACATCTCAGTTCTGCCTCTGTCAATCAGCTCCAGTTCTTCATCAAGTCCATCTAAGACGCCAGCCAGTCAAGCTCCTGTAAGCAAGACTAAGAAGAAGATCATGTCTAAGTCTTACGTCTACACTTCCGCCGGTAAGAGAACCGGTGCTTACAAGAGCGCGTACACTTACGTTTACGTGATCGGCGGGATCGTCAAGATCGGCAGCAACAACTACTACAAGATCGGGACCAACCAGTACATCAAGGTCAACAACGTTGATGGTACTGCCTGCAAGCTGATTCACAATGCTTGGACTTACAATAGCAAGGGCAAGCGGGTGAAGTCAGTTGCTACCTTAAAGAAGGGCAAGCAGGTCTTCACTTACGGCGGCAAGCGGAAGATCGGTAAAAAGACTTACTACCGGATCAACGTCGGCCGTTACATCAAGGCAGGCAACGTTAAGTAAGCCGGATCGCGAATTAATTTTAGAAACAAACAAAGCTCTAATTGCCACAGAGGTAGTTAGAGCTTTTTTCATAAAAAAATTAGCGGTAATACTTGGTCAGCAAAATGAGGAATAATTCGACAATCGCATTGCTTCGATTGCATCAAGACATGCACTCATCGCTGCTCATAACTTAGGCATCCTCCAGTTACTTCTTACTCCTTTTAAAAGATCTGACGATTTGCGTGCTTACAGCAATGACTATCACCGCGACAGTGTAAATGCTACTCCAAAGCTTTTCGCTTTCCCAAACATTTCAATTGCTGCCGCGGAATGCTCACCAAAAATCATCATGCCATAACTATAGTAGAGAGAATGGAGAGTTATGAAGACCAAGCCTACTACTATGATTAACAGTACTTCTGCCAGCCAGGTAAAATATTTTTCTAACATCGCTACTGCTCTTCACGCAGCTGGCTCCGCTTGTTGAAGTAGTTGCGGTAGGACAGGTAGCCCGCGATCACGGCGCCCAGGCCAGTCGCTGACAAAAGCATGAAAGTGACCATGATCTGGTACTTGATTGCATAAACTGGATCCACGCCGGCAAAAATCAACCCGGACATCATCCCCGGCAGGTTGACCAGCCCCACCGTCTTAGCTGAATCGATCGTCGGCTGCATGGCAGTCTTGATGCTCCGCCGCAGGATGGTCATGCTGGCCGTCTTCACGTCAGCCCCGAGGGCGATTTTTTCCAAAACCTGCTGGCGCTGGTCATGGAAACCCGTTGCTAAAACCTTATAGCACAGACCCATAGCCACCATCTCATTGCCGGCGATCATCCCCGTAATCGGAATGATCTGCATCGGCTTCAGCTTCACCGTCTGAGTCAGCAGCAATACGCCCAAGGTGATGTAAGTCCCGATCAAAAGGGCCATGATTGACTGCCAGAGCTGGCGGTTCGGGTTGGGATCCCGCTTATTGGCGTTCCAGGCCGCGTTAAAAATGATAAATAAGGTCATCAAGAGGGTCAAAAGGGCATTGTTGACCTGCATGATGAACTTCAAGACGTAGCCGACAATGACCAGCTGGACGATAGCCCGGCCCACGCTGTAAAAAATGTCCCTGGTCAAGCCCAGCTTTTCCTTCCAGGAAATCGCCACGGGTACCAGGACAAGGGCAAAAGACAAGATTAATGACAGATCGCTGACAGCCATTGCTTTCATTTCAAAACTCCTCCTTTTTCCATGTGCAGGAGCTGCTTGGAAGCGGCCAGCTCCTCTTGGTCGTGGGTCACCTGCACGATCGTGGTTCCCTCCTGGTGCACCCGGGCGATCAGCTGATGGACGATTTGCTTGCTCTCTTCATCCAGCCCGGTCGTCACTTCGTCCAACAGGAGGAGCTCCGGCCGGAAAAGCAGATTACGGATCAAAGCCACCCGCTGCTTCTCCCCGCCAGACAGGGTGGTAATCTTTTTATCCAAATAGTCAGCTGACAAATCTACCTGCTTCAAAGCTTCCTGGGCCCGCTTTTCAGCAAAGTCCTGCTTGCGGATGGCAAAAGGCAGGGCCAGGTTGTCCTTAACCGTTTCGTCGAACAAGGTTGGCTGTTGAAAGCAGTAGGACACCTGCCGGCGGTACTGGACCAGATCCAGGCTATCAAGATTTTGCCCCTTGTAAAAAATCTCCCCCTTATTAGGTGAAATCAAGCCCGCGATCAGCTTCAAAGTCGTGCTTTTCCCGCTGCCCGACGGTCCGGTCAAGGTGAGGTAGTCCCCCTCCTCCACGGCAAAGGAGACGTCTTGCAGGATTTCCTGGTCACCTGCCCGGTAGGACACCTGCTTGAGTTCAATGAGTGCCATTTCCTTCCTCCTGATTTCTGTAATTTTTATACTGCAGTTACATTATAGTCCAAAAAGGACGAGTCGCTTCCGCTAAACGACTCGTCCCTTTTCGATGATTAAGCTTTTAAAAATTTGACTGTCCGGGCCGCGAAGTCACTGGCATTTTGGAAAATGCTCATGTGCCCCGCGGGCCGGTGCCGGCCAAAATCAGGTACTTGATCCGCTCTGGGATCAAAGCGACTACTTCCTGAGCAATCATGCCGCCCATGGAAATTCCCAGCAGGTCAATGGCCTGCATGGCCGTCCGGGCCGTCAATGGAACCGCCGCGGCTTCCTCATCGGTTAAGTAGGCTGGCACCTTAGCCACTGCCTGCTCACTGATGACGATTTCCTCAGCAAAAGCCCCCATATTGTCCAAAGGAGTCCGGGCATAGACCCGGTCACCGGCTTGGAAATTTTTGACAGCAGAACCTGCCTGCTTGACGATGCCAACAAATTCGTTGCCCACAGTCTGGGGCAGCTTGTAAGGCACGACCAGCTTCAAATCGCCATGGGCTATGAGGTTGTCCAGTGGGTTCACCGCGGCCACCTTGCTTTCAATCAGCAAGTCATGGTCGCCAACTGCCGTGGTCAGTTTGATAATTGGGTTCTTTGAGTCCTATTTAATCAGTTGTGCTTCCCGCATCTGTGTCCTCCGCGGCTTGCTTCAGCCGATCAATAACGTCAGCCAGACTGTTCTTGGCCAGCGCCTCTTTCAGTTGCCTCTCCGCTTCATCTAAAAATGGAAAGACGACTTGCTTGATATTTTTGCCTACAGGACAAGCCGGGTTGGGATTCTGGTGAATTTGAAAAATCTCCACGTCATCCCCGTTGACTGCCTGGTATATTTCCAGCAGGGACAGAGCCTCAGGCCGCTTCAGCAGCCGCGTCCCTGACTTCCCCCGCTGGCTGGCAATGATTCCATGATCCTTCAAAAGGGCCATCACCTTACGGATATAACTGGCATTAGTGCCGACGCTCCTGGCCAAGTCATCGGAATTCAGATCCCGGGGGCTGGTGGCCAGCATAACTAAAATATGGATCGCTACCGTGTACTTCGTGTCTCTCATACCTGCTCCTTTGTTAATGTATCTGATACAAATACATTACCGGGAGGACTTAACTGCTAATTTCCCAGGATTTTACAACTCAAGCCATACGGCTGACAGATTTTCTGCCAGCCGTATTTCTTTTATGCATGACTT